>CAXUIM010000165.1:3485-5189 GCA_964250885.1 uncultured Acidobacteriaceae bacterium
CTGGAATCCGGGAGTGCGCGAGTCCCGTATCATCTATTCAGGTATGCCGAGTTTTTCCGACAGTATCTTCCTGTTCGTTTTGGCGCTGCTGCTGTTCGGGCCCAAGCGCCTGCCCGTGCTGGCGCGGGAGCTGGGCAAATGGATTGCCGAATTCCGGCGCGCCTCCAACGAGTTCAAGATGCAGATGGAGGAGGAGCTGCGGCTCTCGGAGCAGGCCGACCGTCAAAAGCAGATCGCCGCGATCGAGGCCGCCGCCCCGATCGCGCCGCCGATTCCCGCGCCGGAACACCCGCACCTGCCCGCGCCGGTGGGGGACGAGGCCGTAACTTCAACGGCAGCCGCGGGCGAGAGCGAGAGCGGTGCAAATGAGAGCGCGGCGGCGATCGAAGCCGGCGCTGAAGCAAACGCCGAAGCCTTCAGCGGGCCGGCCTCCAGCAGCCCCGCACCCGAAATGGCTGAACCCCGGATATATGATCCCCTGGCCGCGAGCCGATCCCCAGCCGCGAGCCGCTCATCGGCGGCTCAGACCGAGCCCGTAGCGGCTAACGCTGAAGCCTCGGCGGTTTCCGCGGAGACTCCGGCGGTGCTGCCCATCGCCACCTCCGGCGAGCTCCGTCTGATGCCGCCCGCCACCGGTCTTCCCACGCCCCGCTCCAACGGGCGTCCGGGCGCCAACCCGCTGGGCAGCCTGCTCGACTCCATCCCTGAAACTCCCAACCCCAGCGAGACGGCTCCCGCCTCGCTTTCGGAGGCCGCCGCGCGTGAACACTGATCTCGTCGATCGCGCCCGCTCCGCGGTCCAGGACCGCGCCGAGCTGCCCGGCATGAGCCTGATGGAGCATCTGGAAGAGCTCCGCAAGCGCCTCATCCATTCCGTCGCCTACCTGCTCGTCGGTACGGCGATCGCCTATTTCTTCCACACCCGCATCATCGCCGCCCTGCAGAAACCGCTCACCGACGTCGGTCAGAAGATGACCATGACGCACCCGACCGATTCGATCGACATCCTCATCAAGACCTCGGCCATAGCCGGCGCGATCATTGCCTCGCCCTTCATCCTCTATCAGGTCTGGCTCTTCATCTCTCCCGGGATGTACACCCATGAGAAGAAATACGTCTGGCCGTTCATGTCCGCCACGGTGGGACTCTTTCTCTCCGGAGCGTACTTTGGCTATCAATTCGTCCTGCCCGGCGCGATGAAGTTCCTGCTCCTGGACCTCGGCAAGAACTACAACCACATGATCACCATCGACGAGTACACCAGCTTCTTCCTCGCCGTGATACTCGGCCTCGGCATCACCTTCGAGCTCCCGATTTTGATCTTCTTCCTGGCGCTGTTCGGCATCGTCGACGCGAAATTCCTGCTGAAGCACTTCCGGTACGCCATCCTTGCCATCTTCCTCATCGCCGCCATCATCTGCCCCACGCCCGACCCGATCGGCATGTGCTTCTTCGCCTCGCCGATGCTGGCGCTCTACTTCATCGGCGTGGGCGTGGCCTTCTTCGTCCACCCCGACCGGCGCAATAGGAAGATCGCCGCGAAGTAGGCTTTACCTGCGCCGTCGACTCAATTCCTGAATCTCTCTCCACCACATCCCGCTGAGCTCCGCCTCGCGGTCTTGAAGGGAACCTCGTCATGAACGTCTGCAAACTCCGCGCGGCCGCGCTCCTGCTCCTGGGCCCGCTATGCCTGGGCCCGCTATG
>CAXUIM010000165.1:5289-9160 GCA_964250885.1 uncultured Acidobacteriaceae bacterium
TGCCTGGGCCTGGCGTGCCGGCCGGCGGCCGCACAATCGGCGCATCCGGTCAGCGGAGCCGCCGTCCTCAAGCTCACCCAGCAGTACCTGGCCGCCGCTCCCAAGCGCTACATCGGCTCCGCCGGCCATGCCGCCGCCGAGCAGTTCATCAAGGATCACTTCCGCCCCGAGATCGCCAAAGGCGACTTCGTCGCCGACAGCTTCATCGCCAACACGCCCATCGGTCCGCTCAGCATGACCAATCTGATCGTGAAATTCCCCGGCAAGAAGGACGGCATCATCGTTCTGGCCTCGCATTACGAGACCAACTACTGGCTCAAGGACATCAACTTCGTGGGCGCCAACGACGGCGCCTGCACCTCCGCTCTGCTCATGGCGCTGGGCGAGTACTACCGGGATCACCCGCCTCAGGGCTACTCCGTGTGGCTGCTCTTTACCGACGGCGAAGAGTCCATCAACTCGAACTGGACCGACTCCGACTCTCTCTACGGAACGCGCCACCTGGCGGCCAAATGGTCCGGTGACGGCACTCTGGGTCACATCAAGGCCTTCATCCTGGCCGACATGATCGGCTGGAAGCAGATGAACATCGACCGCGAGGGCAACTCCACACCCTGGCTGCTGGACGACCTCGCCCGCGCCGGCAAGGACACCGGCCACTCCAGCTATCTGTTCCATGACTCGCAAGCCATCGAGGACGATCATCTTCCCTTCAAAATCCGCGGCGTTCCCGTGCTCGATGTGATCGACTACGAGTACGGCACTCCGGCCGATCCCGAAGCCTTTCACCACACCGCGCAGGACACGCTGGATAAGCTCAGCGCTAGCAGCCTGCAGGTCTCGGCCGATCTCTTTCTCGATCTGGTCAAACAAGTGGATCAGCGATAAACCCGGAAGACAACCGGAGAAGGCGACCGGAGAAGCCGGCCAGAGACTACGGAGCGCGCATCGACGGGCGGAGAGAAGCGGGGAGAGCTCCAGCGCGGTCAGGCCGCGCGGACAGCGGGACAACCGGACGCGCGGGGACGCGGCTCGCTTTTGTCTTCCCGGCCTGCGATGATGCCCTGAAGTCACCCTCATGACCCCTCTCCCCTACTGGCTGTACTTCCACGCCGCGCTGTTCGCCCTGATGGCGGTGGAGTACGGTCTGCTCCGCAGAGTTGCCAATCTCCACCACAAGGCGCTCTACGCCACCCTGCTCTGGACCGCCGCCGCGCTCGCGTTCGCGGCGCTGCTCGCTCCCGCGTTCCACTCCAGGGGAGTCACCGAGTACATCGCCGGCTACTTCCTCGAAGAGTCTCTGTCGATCGACAATCTCTTCGTCTTTCTGCTGCTCTTCCGTTTCTTCCGGATCGCGGAGGCGCGGCAGCCGCGAGTGTTGTTCTGGGGAGTCGCCGGCGCCATCCTGCTGCGCGGTTCGCTGGTCTTCGCCGGTGTAAAGCTGCTCAATCGCTTCCAATGGGTCGACTATGTCTTTGGCGCGCTTCTGTTGATCGCGGCCATCCGGCTGCTCAAGCCGGAAGACCCGCGGGCGCAGGGCCAGCCTCCACGCTGGATCGCGTGGCTGACGCGCCTTCACCCCATCAGCGCCAGCCAGGATCACTTCTTCGTCCTGGAAGCGCCGGCCCCAGACTCCGCTTCGAGCGCGGCGGCAGACCCGGCTTCCGGCGCGGGCGGATCCCCCAGCTCCCGTCCACGCCGCATGGCCACCATACTGTTGATCGCGCTCATCGCGGTGGAACTCGCCGACGTGGTCTTCGCGCTGGACTCCATTCCCGCGGTGCTGAGCATCACGCGCCAGCCGTTCCTGGCCTACACGTCGAACATGATGGCGGTCATGGGCCTGCGCTCCCTTTACATCCTGCTGGCGGCGACACTCTCCCGGCTGCGATTCCTGCACTTCGGCCTGGCCGGCATTCTGGCTTTTGCGGCTATCAAGATGCTGCTCGCCTCCCGCATCGACATTTCTCCGCTGCTCTCGCTGGCCATCATAGCTGTGCTGCTGGGAGTCACCGTCACCGCTTCACTGCTCGCTCCAGCCAAGAGCCGCACGCTGGTCTGAAGCGCCCCAGCGCGGCGCCGGATCGCAAGCGGCGCACCGGATCGCAAGCAGCGCACCGGATCGCAAGCGACGCCCGGATCGCAAGCGGCGCACCGGACCGGAGGCTGCTTTGGATCGGTTGCCGATGCCCAGCCGACGCTCCCGCGTGCCCGATTCGGCACCGCCCGCTCTCGTTCCTTCGTAGCGCCGCGCCGCCGCCGCCGCCGCGCGGTATTCTCAGAGGGTGAACCCCATCACCATTCCGGTTCAAACGCCCTCCGGAAGCTACGAGGTCGCGATCGGGTCCGGCCTGCTCGCCGGCGTCGGCGAGCGCGTCGAGACGCTGCTGCGTGCCGCCCACGGCAGCAAGGGCGGCTTCGGGCCCGGCAAGCAGCGCGCCTTCGTGGTCACCTCGCCCGAGATCTGGCGGCACCATGGCGAGGCCCTCGCCTCCGGGCTGCCGGAGCCGCCGACGGTGCTCACCGTGCCTCCGGGGGAGCCGCATAAGCGCCTTTCCGACATCGAAACGCTGCTCGAAAGCCTGGCCCAGCACGGCGCCGACCGCGACTCCGTTCTGTTCGCGCTGGGCGGCGGCATCATCGGCGATATGACCGGCTTCCTGGCCGCGGTGTATATGCGCGGCATCCGCTATGTAGGCGTTCCCACCACCGCCCTGGCACAGATTGACAGCTCGCTGGGCGGCAAGACCGGGGTGAACCTCGCCGCGGGCAAGAATCTGGTCGGCGCCTTCCATCATCCGCTGGCGGTCTACTCTGATCTCGCGACTCTGAAGACCCTTCCTGCCGCCGAGCTTCGCGCCGGCCTGCAGGAAGCACTCAAGGCGGGCATCATCCGCGACCGGGTGCTCTTTGACTTTCTCGACAAGAACAGGGCCGCGGTTCTCAGCGGGGACTCCGCCGCCCTGCTTGCGGTCATCTCCGCCAGCGTGCGCGTCAAGGCCGCCATAGTCAGCCTGGACGAGAAGGAGTCCGGCCTGCGCATGATTCTGAACTTTGGCCACACGCTCGGCCACGCGATTGAAGCCGCAACCGGCTATGCGCAACTGCTGCATGGCGAGGCGGTCGCCTGGGGTATGCTCGCCGCCATCCGCATCGCCCTGCATCGCTCCCTGATCACCGCCAACGAGGCCGAGCGGATGCAGCGCGTCATCGCCGATTACGGCGCGCTGCAACCGTTCACCGCCGAGCCGGCCGAGTTGGTGGCCCTGACCGCCAAAGACAAGAAGAATCGCAGCGGAACGCGCTCCTTCGTCCTTCCCATCTGTATCGGCGAGGCGGCTGTAGTGCGCGATGTCAGCGAGGCGGAGTTACTCGAGGCGGCGACGGCTATCGTGACCCAGGCTGGCCAGATGGAGGCGCTCGCGTAATGGCAGTAGAGCAGCAGAAATCCACAGCGCTTGGCCAGAAGTCGAGCTGCTTGAAGCTAATCGGTAGCTATTGAACAGAATGGAAGGATCGGGAGCCGAGCTGGATCCCGCGCCGACCGCAAGATGAACAGCTTTCCAGGGAGAATCAAACACATCCGAGGCGACACGCCCGCAAGAGAAGGTGAGGGTAGCCGCATGAAGACTCTTGCGCTGTTGGCGCTGACTCTGGCCGCTGAAGCTGCACGGGCGCAGGGTGGCTGCGTCGGGACGATCTGCGGCTCTTTCTGTGGCGGCTCTTAATGTAACGCCGGAAAATCCAAGGCTTGTGCTCGCGGGGCTGGCGGGCGGAGTCGCAGGAAAGAAGGCGGTCCGCGACAGGATCAAACGAAACGAAGCGATTCAAGCATTTTTGCTTTAGTTGTAGACCGAAGCCGCCGACCTCA
>CAXUIM010000166.1:0-6420 GCA_964250885.1 uncultured Acidobacteriaceae bacterium
GCCGCTTCCTGAGGTCGTCGTCGAGAGCCTTCTTCTTGGCGATGTCGGCCAGGATGTCCGGGTGATTGGAGTCCAGGAACGGATAGTACCCATTCTCAAACGCGCGCAGGTCCTTCACCTCGACGTCGTCCAGCAGGCCCTGGGTTCCGGCAAACAGGATCGCCACCTGCTGGGCCATCGTCAAGGGCGAGAACTGCGGCTGTTTCAATAGCTCCGTCAGGCGCGCGCCGCGGTTGAGCTGGTTCTGCGTGACCTTGTCCAGGTCCGAGCCAAACTGCGCAAAGGCCGCCAGCTCGCGATACTGCGCCAGGTCCAGCTTCAGCGTCGAGCCCACCTGCTTGGTGGCTTTGGTGGCCGCCGCAAAACCCACGCGCGAGACCGACAGACCTACGTTGACCGCCGGCCGCACGCCGGAGTTGAACAGATCGGTCTCAAAGAAGATCTGCCCATCGGTGATCGAGATCACGTTGGTAGGAATGTAGGCCGAGACGTCCCCGGCCTGGGTCTCGATAATCGGCAGCGCCGTCAGACTGCCGGCGCCAAACTCCTTGGACATCTTCGCCGAGCGCTCCAGCAGGCGCGAGTGGAGGTAGAACACATCGCCCGGATACGCCTCGCGCCCCGGGGGACGGCGCAGCAGCAGCGAGATCTCGCGATAACTGGCCGCATGCTTGGAGAGATCGTCATAGATGATCAGCGCATGCTTGCCGCTATCGCGGAAGTACTCGCCCATCGCCGTAGCCGCGAACGGCGCCAGGTACTGCATCGGTGCGGGCTCGGAGGCCGTGGCCGCCACCACGATGGTGTAGGCCATGGCGCCATACTGCTCCAGCGTCTGCACCACCCCGGCTACCGAAGACCGCTTCTGGCCGATAGCGCAGTAAATGCAGACCAGATCGTTCTTGGCCGAATTGATGATGGTATCCAGCGCCACGGCAGTCTTGCCGGTCTGGCGATCGCCAATCAACAGCTCGCGCTGCCCGCGGCCGATCGGGATCATGGCGTCGATGGCCTTTACGCCCGTGTACATCGGCTCGGTCACCGACTGGCGCGCAATCACGCCGGGCGCAATGCGCTCCACCGGCAGGAACTTATCGGTCTGGATCGGACCCTTGTCGTCGATCGGCGCGCCAATGGCGTTCACCACGCGGCCGATCAGAGCGTCGCCCACCGGCACCGCCATGATTTTGCCGGTGCGCTTGACCTGCTCGCCCTCTTTCAGCTCGCTGTAATCGCCCAGGATTACCACGCCCACCTGGTCTTCATCCAGGTTCATCGCCAGTCCGGAGACCCCATGCGAAAACTCGACCAGCTCGCCGGCCATCACCCTGTCCAGGCCATGCACGCGGGCAATGCCATCGCCCAGCGTGACGATCGTTCCCACCTCATCCACCTGGATGCGTTCTTCGTAGTTATTTATCTGCTGACGAAGCAGTTCGGTAATCTCATTTGCCTGAATCTGTGCCATGCTCTTCCTTCTTCTCTCTCGTATCCGTTCGCTCAGCTCGTTCGTTCGCCAGCCTGGCTCTTGCGCCAGCGTTGCGGTCCGCCTGCAGGAGCTCTTCGCGGTCCCGGCCGCGAGATCAGGCCCTCAACGGTTGCAGCGCCGGAGGGTCTCCCAAGGGGACGGGAGGTCAGTTCATACCCGCCGTCACCAGCTGTTGCTTCAGCCGCTGCAGCTGGGTGCGAATTGATCCGTCGTAGACCTGCGACCCGATGGTGACGCGAGCCCCGCCCAGCAGCGTAGCATCCTCGCTGTAGGTCGCGCGCACGCGCCGGCCTCCGGTCAGCTTGCCAATCTGTTCCTCCAGCAGGCGGCGCATGTCCGGGTCGATCGGATGCGCGCTCACAATCTCCGCCTCCGCCACTCTGGACTCTTCATCGGCGATCCGCGCATACGCGCTCACCATATCCGGCAGTTCATGCAGCCTCTGATGGTGTGCGACCAGGGCGATGAAGTTGCGAACCGGGCGGCTCAACCCGGCCCGTTCACTGATCGAGTCCAACACCTTAAGCTTCTGCGGCTCCGGGATCGAGGGATCCTGGAGCACTTCGCGCAGGTCCGCGCTGGCCGAGAGCATCGCCACAAAGTCACTCAGCTGGCCCTGCGCCGCCGCCACATCCAGCTTCTGGTCCGAAATCACGGCCGCCAGGGCGCGCGCATATCTCAGATCGACCGCCGCCATCAGTTCTCACTCCCTCTGTCACCACCGCGGCCCGCACCCAGATGATGCGCGAAACTCTCCATCAGCAGTCGATCGGTCTCCGCGGTCACCACCATATTGCGGGCCGCCTGGTCAATGGCCAGCTCCGCGGCATACCGCTGCAGGTCGCGCCGGGCCATGGTGGTGGCATTCTGAATCTCCGCCTCCGCCGCCGCCAGGATCTTTTCCTTCTCCTCCTCGGCGCTGGCCCGCAGGCGCTGCTCTTCACGCGCCGTGTCGGCTTCGGCCTGGGAGCGCATCTGCGCAATCTGATCGTCAAGCTTCGCCAGGCGCGCCTCCACCGAGTTCAAGCGCGCGGTGGCTTCTTCGGTCGCCGAGCGGGCGTCCACCAGGCTCTTTTGGATCCTCGTATTGCGGCTGCGGAATGTCTTCGGCAAGGTCTTCAGCAGCACATACGCCAGAGCCGCGACCATAACCAGGAAGTTGAAGACGGTGAACACCGTAGCCGCCGCATTGGGCTTCATGCCCAGCATCGAGCCCAGCTTTACCACCGTGGCGGAGTGCGTGTACTGATAGTTCTCGTCCTGAACCTCTTCTTTCTTTTCGGGCACGTTGGCCGCGGGCGTGGTTCTCTCGCCCGCGCTGGGCGGAGCCTGCGGCGCAGACCCCTGGGCGCGCAGTGCCGTGGGCGCACAGGCCAGCAGACCCAGCGCGAGTACAGCGGCCGGGAGGGCGCGCGGCCCGGCGGGAAAACGGCGGCGACGGGCGGGTGTAGAGCGGAAAAGCATTAGACGCGCGCCTCCGCCACATTGCGGCCCGCCGGCAGCACGGCCTGCAGAATCTGTTCACTCAGCTGCGCGGTCGCGGCTTCAATCTGTTGACGCACCCCAACCGAGCTTTGCTCGATCGCTGCGCGCGCCGCCTGGACCCTCTCCCGGGCCGCGGCCCGGGCGCTCTCCAGCACCGCGTCGCGCTCCGCCTGCAGCTTCTGCGACTGCCGCTCGCGCGCCGCCAGGATCTCAGACCGAGCGGCCCTCAGCTTCTCTTCATAAGCCGCCGTCTCCGCCTCGGCGGCGGCAATAGCGCCGCGCGCCTGTTCGACGGCGCCGAAGGTCCGCGCCCGCCGCTCGGCCAGCGTCCGCTCCAGCGGCCGCTCGACCAAAATTCCATAAATTGCGATCAGAAGAAGAAAAAGTACGATGGTCGGCACAGAGCCGAGCATCAAACCGCCAAGTTGATTCAGAATTTCCATGATTTTTTGGATCGTCCAGGAGATCGGATAGTCCAGGAGCTTTGACAGTCCAGGAGAGCAGCCAAACGCCTGCAGCCGGGAGCCCTCATCTCTGCTGCCTGGCTCCGGTCCAGCTGTGCAAATATAGGGGTTCGTGCACTACAAGTTGTAGCAAAGCAAATGCACGAAAGTCAAAGAAAGCGCGCCCGGTGACACGGTAATCGCCCGCCGCCCCCGCTGTAAATTCCAGGCCGTTTTTGCCGCGCCGGCCCTTTTCCGGAGTACACTAAAAGAACTTCCTGAGGCCCATTCCGGGTCCATGCAGGCCGCGTGAAACGGGACCCCACCTCTGCTCCCGGATCAGGCGGCCTGTACTGTTTCCAGCCCGATTTCGCCAGTCTCACTTTCCAAGAGCCACGTAGGGTTTCTCCCAAGACCCCGGCAGGTTCCAGACATCGTCAGGAGTTCCAGACACCGTCAGGAGTTCCGGAAACCGTCAGGAGTTCCGGATACCGTCGGAAGTTCCAAGATCAACGTCAGGACGACGCGTCTCCGCCCTCACTCCGCCGGCCCGCCGTCCATGCCAGCCGCCGCAGCGCCCGGCATGGACCGCGCCTGGAAGCGGTGATAGCGGCCCAGCAGCGATGCCGGCCCGACCACCCGAAGGAACACCAGGTTGCCCTCAAACTGCTGTCCCACGATGGTGGCGCCCCGCTCCAGGGCCGCCAGCACCCGGCCTTCGGACTGGGGAATGCGAAACTCAGCCGTCTCCAGCGGGTCCGCCGTCAAGGCCTCATCGATGGCCTGCAACAGCGGCTCCAGCCCCGCCCCGGTGAGCCCCGACACAGGCAGGGTTCCCGCCGCGAAGGTCGCGTCCGGCCCCAGCAGATCGGTTTTGTTGAGCACCTGCAGCGTCGGCTTGTGGCTTACATCCAGCTCCGAGAGCACCGCCTCGACCTGCGCCCGCTGCTCATCGAGCGTGGGACTGGCGGCGTCGCGCACGTGCAGCAGAAGCTCCGCCCGCTCTACCTCTTCCAGCGTGGCGCGAAAGCTGGTCACCAGCGCATGCGGGAGATTGCGCAGAAATCCGACTGTGTCGGAGAGCAGAACCTTGCGCCGCGAGGGCAAGGTCAACTGCCGCAGCTTTGGATCGAGCGTGGCGAACATCCGCTCGGAGGCCAGCACTTCGGCTCCGGTCAGAGCATTGAACAGCGTCGACTTGCCCGCGTTGGTGTAGCCGACCAGCGCCACCGTGGGAACCGGAACCGCTTCGCGCCGCCCCCGCTGCTGGCGGCGGATGCGCCGCACCGCCTCCAGCTGCTGCTTGATGCGATCGATGCGCCCATTGATCTTGCGGCGGTCCGTTTCCAGCTGGGTCTCGCCCGGTCCGCGCGTGCCGATGCCGCCACCGGTCTGCGACATCGTCTTGCCACGGCCGGCCAGCCGCGGCAGCTGGTAGTCCAACTGCGCCAGCTCCACCTGCAGCATGCCTTCGCGAGTTCGTGCATGCCGCGCGAAGATGTCCAGGATCAACTGGGTTCGATCGATAACCGTGCAGGGTAGCCGCGCCTCCACGTTGCGGGCCTGCGATGGTGTCAGGTCGTGATCGAACAGCACCAGGCTGGCCCCGGTGGACGCCACCGTGGCGACGATCTCATCCAGCTTTCCGCCCCCCACCAGCGTCGCCGCATCCGGATGCGAGCGGCGCTGCAGTACGACCGCGGCAATGGTCGCGCCGGCCGAACGCGCCAGCTCCTGAAACTCGGCCAGCGACGCATCGAAGTCCACATCCGCACCGCGCCGCACGGCAGCCATACCCTCGGCCGCTGCAGTCTCTTCGGCAGGGTCGGTAACGGCAGCCGCCACGGTCACTTCCGCCGCCAGACGCGCCTGTTGCGCCGCAGGCGATGGCCGAAAGCGCTCCGAGGTAAACTCCACGGCGACCAGCACGGCGCGCTCTCGTGAAGTGCTCTGCCGCGAGCGCAGCAGCAAACTCTCCTGCTCGGCTATTTCGCGGCTGCTTCGGAATTTACCTGCTGGGGATCGGGACACCGTTGTTCGGGACACCTGAGGTTTCAGTAAGAATCAAGCCCAAGCGAGCGCATCAGCGGACCCGCCAGACCGCGCCGGCTGGAGCGCAGGACGCGCCGCCGCGATCGTCGTTCTCCACCCGTCGTTTCACTATTGAAACTCTATCGACTGAGGCCGGCCGCCGGAGTCGTATTCTCTTGCGGTGCGCTCATCGGAGCCCGTTCCGCCCGCTCGCCGCGGGAGTCGCTTGCACCTCGGGAGGCCGCATCACCGTAGCTCATGGGCCGGCCACTGACCACCGTCGAAATCGCGTGCTTGAAAATCAGTTGCTCCTGCGCATTGTTTTCCAGGAGCACCGAGTACTTGTCGAAAGAGCGAATCTTGCCAGTCAGCTTGACGCCGCTGACCAGGTAGATAGTAATAGGGCTCTTGTCCTTGCGGACCGTATTCAGGAAAGTATCCTGAATATTCTGCGCCGGCTTTGCATCCATGGCCGATCTCCTGGGTTTTTTTTTCGTTTGATTCAGGTACAAACGCCTGAAACATCTATCTGCAACAGCACCACCACGGGAAGATTGCAGAACATCACAGGCTTGCAAACTCTACCCTATCCGGTTCCCCTACATAAGACAAGGCGAACTTCTGCTTCGGTAGCAAACGGCGCACTGTTGCACTGAAAATGGCCCCTCGACGCCCGTCTGAACCATGCGCGGGCGCCGCTATATCGATTTCCGCGCTGGAGCATTTCTCCTGCGGGTGCTTCGCGAGCTTCGGTTTCAGGAGCGATTTCCGGCGAACAAAACAGCACTTGCACGATTTCGCAGGTGCACGAATCGTTACGCCTGAATCGTTACTCCTGCAGACTTTGCTGAAGTCGTTCACCTGAAAAGCGTACGACTCACTTGCGTCCGACAGGTACAGCGCGGTGGTTAGCCCGTCTGGCCGCCTCTCCACCTTGGCTGACTCAGGCCGCGCTCTGGCCCATGCCGCGCT
>CAXUIM010000166.1:6520-9109 GCA_964250885.1 uncultured Acidobacteriaceae bacterium
CACGGTACGATGAAGCATGATGGCGGCGAACACATCCAGCGCTCTGCAACCGGTTCCCATGCTGGACTTTCAGCGTGAATACCGCCTCATCCGCGATGAAGTGCTGACGGCCATCGCAGCGGTCTGCGATTCACAGCAGTTCATACTCGGCCCAGAGGTCGCCCGTTTCGAGCAGACCGCCGCCCAGGCCTGCACTGCGCCCTTCGCAATCGGCTGCGCCAGCGGCACCGATGCTCTCTGGCTGGCGCTCGCTTCGGCCGGAATCGGTTCGCGGGAATCCGCGGAGCCCCAGGCGGTGCTCACCACCGCTTTCAGCTTCTTTGCCACGGCCAGCGCCATCCTGCGCAGCGGCGCCAGACCGCTGCTGGCCGACATCGATCCGCGATCCTACAATCTCTGCCCTGATGCCGTGGAACAGACGCTCTCGCAGCCGGGCCACCGCATCGCCGCCATACTGCCCGTGCACCTCTACGGCCAGTGCGCGGATATGACGGCGCTCACCGCCATGGCACGGCGCTACAACCTGAAGCTGATCGAAGACGCCGCCCAGGCTTTTGGCGCCGGCTGGCGGCTGAACGCCAGCGCCTCCAGCGCGCTCCCGGACGAGCCCCTCACGCGCGCCGGCGCCCTGGGCGACGCCGCGGCCTTCAGTTTCTACCCGACCAAAAATCTCAGCGCTTTTGGCGACGCGGGCATGGTCACCACCCGCTCCGCGGAGATCGCGGAGCGCGCCACCATGCTCCGCGTGCATGGCATGCGCCGCCGCTACTTTCACGACGAGGTGGGCTGGAACTCACGCATGGACACGCTGCAGGCCGCGGTGCTCGAAGTGAAGCTGCGCCGTGTGGAGGCCGGCAACGCCCGCCGCCGGCAGATCGCCGCCCGCTACGATTCGCTCCTCCGCGCCGCCGGTCTGGCCTCGCCCGCCACGTCCTACGACATCGCCGACGGGATCGTACTTCCCTTCACCGATCCGCGCGCGGAGCCCATCTTCCATCAGTACGTCATTCGGGCCGCGCGCCGCGACGCTTTGCGTGAGTACCTCTCCGCCCACCGCATCGGGTCCGAGGTCTACTATCCGCGGCCTTTGCACCTGCAGCACAGCCTGCAGTCGCTCGGCTATCGCGAGGGTGACTTCCCGGTCAGCGAGCGGGCCGCCGCTGAGGTGCTCGCTCTGCCCATCTTTCCCGAGCTGCGCGACGACGAGGTAGAAACCGTGGTCGAAGCCATACGCCGCTTCTACGCCGGAGCGCCGTGACAGCTTCCCATCCATGGGCTCCAGTCACTGCAGCACCCGTTGCCCACCGCCCGATCTGGTCCACTGCAAGTCGCTTCGAGGCGAAATCAGCTTGCCTCTCCCTCGTCCGCACGTGCAAGATAGACGCACTTCCCGGAGGTCTCCTGTGCGTTTTCTCCAGCTTGCCCTGACCCTGGCCTTGTGCGGCCTTCCGGCTTTGGGCCAAAGTGCCGGCGCCACCGCGCCTTCCCCCAACAGCAACAAAACCTCCGCCGCCAGCGACGCGGCGCCCGCCTACGAAAGCGATCCAGCCTTCCAGGGGGCCGTCGCCAAGGCGAAGGAGTCGGAGCACCGCCGCGAGTACTTCGCCGCCGTGGACGCATGGAAGAAGGCGAACAAGATCTCGGGAGGCGCCTGCACCCGCTGCCTGGACCAGGCCTATCTGCTGCAGATGGGTCTCGGCAACTACAAGGAGGCCGCGGCGACGGCCCTGCAACTCACGTCGATCGCCCCCTCGCCGGGAGCCAAATCCAGGGCCGAAGCCGCCCAGGCGGAAGCGCTGCTCCGGCAGGCCGGCGACAAGCCGAAGCCCGCCCAGCTCGATGCCGTTCATGCCTTGTACCAGTCGGCCCTCGCCGACGAGCCCAGGAATCTCCCCGCCCGCTGGAGCGACGCCTGCGTGCTGGAACGCATGGGTAAGGACGATGAAGCCGGCAAGGACTTCGCGGCCTGCGCCGAGCAGGCCTCCTCCAGCGATCCCATGCGGGTGCGCGCCCAGCACTTCGCCGCCGACCCCAAGCTCGCTTTACAGAAGATGGCGCCCGCGTTCGCGATCACCACGCTGGACGGCACACGCTTCAATCTCGACGATATGGGTGGCAAGGTCGTGCTGATCGACTTCTGGGCCACCTGGTGCGGCCCCTGTAACGCAGAGCTCCCTCACGTTAGGAAAATCGTCAGGGAGTTCGCCGGCCAACCCCTGGTCGTGCTGAGCATCAGCTGGGACAGTGACGCGGCAAAGTGGCAGCAGTTCGTCGAAAAAAATCAGATGACGTGGCTGCAGTATCGCGATGAGGGCCAGGTGCTCAGCAAGCGCTTTGGCGTCGCGGCCATTCCGCACTATTTCACCATCGACTCCGACGGCGTCCTGACCGCTGAAATCATCGGCTCCGGCGATGAGGCCGACGGCCTCGACAGCCGCCTTCGCAAGCTGCTCAAGCGGGCCAACGAAAACCGGCAACAGCAAGCCACGCTCGCCAGTGGCCGGTAGTCCGCTGTCCAGTGGCCGCTACGGCATTTTTGCTTTAGGTGTAGACCGAAGCCGCCGACCTCAACGTTGTTTTTCCCCGAAA
>CAXUIM010000167.1:0-2949 GCA_964250885.1 uncultured Acidobacteriaceae bacterium
GCGATCTGCTCGCCCGCGATGACGCGATGCTTCAGGTGGCCCAGATCGCGCGCGGGATCTCCCCAGTCGGCCAGGAACCAGTCCTGCATGAAGCGGTGATTTTCGTAGCTCAGCAGGAACTCGGGTTTGCGTTGAGTATCCTGCGGATCGAAGGGAGTAATGCCGGCGCTGCGCATTGCAGGATTTCCGGCTGCGATGGTCGCTTCCAGAGAGACTCGAATGTTCTCCCGCATCTCCTCGGCCAGCGCCGTATAACGCGCGGCAAGAACCTTGCAGCCGGAGTGATTTGGATCCTCCGCCAGGTGGCTGAGCGCTTTGGCGTGTTCATGCAGGCCGCGCCACACACACGCGGCGTTCTGGTAGTAGAACGGATGCGACGCGGGTGTGTCGTTGGCGGGGCTGCCCAGATCCGCTTCGGGCGAGCCCCAGATCAACCCGTAGCGCCGATCCGGTTTGGGATAGTGTTGCTTGCTGTACTCGTAGCGGGCCAGAACGTAGGCGAGCATACGCTCCAGGATCGGGAGCCGCTGAACAAACGGCGCACTCTGCCCCGTGTACCCGTAGCCCCGCGCCGAGTTCATCAGGAAGTACCCCACATTCATCGGCCCTTCCACCTGGTCCTGCGTGTTGTACAGGAAGTTGCCGTCCGGCAGGATGTAATGGTCGAGGTAGTGCTGAAAATAGGGGTCGCTCTCCGAGGTCAGATTCCAGAGCTGGTGGGCCCATATGAATTCATAGGCAGCCACGGGAAACAGCGCGTGACTCCGCTCCGGAATCTTGGTATACGCTCCTTCCCCAATCTGATACGTGGGTTCCAGGCCGCGGTAGGAACAGCGCGATAAAGTGATTCCCGCCCGGGCTGCATCGAGCAGCCATGGATCGGGGATCTCTACCGGCATTGTGTCCTGGTAGAACAGACTCCATCGATTCCAGATCCCGAGAAGGTTCTCAAAAAACTGGCCGGCGGTACAGTTCCAATACCGCTCCTTGTAGAACCGGGCGCTGTCTTTCGCGATGTCGAAATTCAGATAGTTGGCGCTCCCCGCGGGGGGAGCCTGGGTCAGGAAGCGCGCCATCGGTTTGGCGTCTTTCCCCGGCGGCAAGAGCATGGTTACCTGGTAGCCCGCCTTGCCAGCCGGATTCCATACCGCGGTATCCGCTACCGGCAGGAAACCGCCCAGCAGCGTTCGTTTGCTCCAGCCCGGCTGGTAAACGTATGGCTCCGGATCGACGTACGGCAACAGGCGTTCCGGTTCGAAGAGGGCGCCCTCCATGTCCGGAGCCCACTCCGCATCCGGGCCGCTCACGCGCTCGCGGCTGCGCCCATCGGGTTCCAGGTACACGCATCCCATCGGCCCCGAGTCTTCGTTCGCCACCAGCGACCATCCGATGTACTCGGGGCCCAGGGCGGCGACATTCTCAAAGCAAGGGTCTTCTTTAGAATTCAGGATGTAATCGCCGGCGATGTCTGGACCGGGTACCTGCGACCGGCTGAGGCGAATGCCGGACGGCGTGTTTGTCGGTCTGGGCCGCACGTTGGCAATCTGCCCGATGCCTGTGGGGATGAGCGCGATGGTGCCACCCGTTTCGGTAACATAGGCGATCGCCCCCCTATGGCTCACCCGCTTCTCGAATACGGCCGTCATAACGCCGCTCATCTCTGCGAGCACCACCAGCTCCCAGCCTTCAAGGCTGTCGCCGGCGGCCATCTCCGCGGTGTGGCCGCCCAGCGTTGCCTGAACGCTGCGGCTGCCCTCTTGCAATCCGCGCACGCCGGGAACCTTCGCGAGCGCCTCGCGTTCACCGGGCAGGAATGTGGAGAAGTCATTCTCGATCCGGCCTGGGGAATAGGGTCCCTTGGGAGCCGAAGGCGTGACGGAGGCACGGAGCGCCTCCGCCGCGGGAGACAAACTGCTGGTCAGCCCCGCGGCACTGAGCATCTTCATGAAAAAACGCCGGTCTATCACTGTTTCATTCTCCAACTAAGCAGAAGCAGGTCTGCTGTAGCTCAGGGCTGGCACTCTGAAGTGGCTTCATCGAAAGTAAGTTGTCTCGCAGAAGCTATCCACTGTACAGCAACAGCAGAACGGCTCTGACAGGTGAAGACCACGGCTTCCCGATGCACCGGCACAAGGTTGAGTTTAGAGGTTTAGATATGGATCAGTCCGCGCTGCAGAGCGGAGACCACGGCCTGGGTACGGTCCGCTGCGTTCAGGCGCATCAGAATGGTGCTGACGTGACTCTTGACGGTGGCTTCGGTGATGCTGAGCGTCTCGCCGATCTTGCGGTTACTGTTGCCGGCTGCGAGCAGCTCCAGCACCTGTCGTTCCCGGTGCGTCAGCTCCGAGTTCGGCAACCGCGCGGCCAGAGCACGCTTCACCGGCGGGGGAAGATAGCGCCGGCCGGCATGGACCGACTCCAGCGCATTGACCAGAGATTCGTAGGGCATGCCCTTGATAAGGTATCCCATGGCGCCCGCTTCCATGGCTTGATGGATGTCCTCGTCCCCCTCGTAGGTCGTCAGCACGACGAAGCGGGCCCCGGGGTGCGCGCGGCGAATGGTGCGAATCGTGTCCACGCCGCTCATGCGGGGCAGCCGCAGATCCATCAGCGTTACGGCGGGACGGCACTGCTCGAAGAGCGCAACCGCCTCTTCCCCGCTTCCCGCCTGGCCAACCGTTCGCATTCCAGGGCGTGCATCGATGATGGCGGCAATGCCCACCCGCATCAGCGGATGATCGTCCACCACCAGAACTCCAATGCCTTCACCTTCGAACATCCGGCCCCTCGCGCTGCGGCACACCTGCGAAGCCATCATGCCCGATCGCAACTACCTCTGTAAACTTCGCCGGGAATCGCGGACAGCCCCTGTGCCATGCCATACCGTTCTGGGATCCCTCTCCCGCGGGTGTAGAGGGGAGCTTCGGTTTTCATCGCCGTCTTCTCGCC
>CAXUIM010000167.1:3049-9065 GCA_964250885.1 uncultured Acidobacteriaceae bacterium
GGCTCGGGATTGCTCTGACGCAGACCGAACCCATGCCCGATACCAGCATAGATATGTAGCTCCGTGGACACGTGCAGCCGGGAAAGCGCCAGGTACAGCTGGGGCAAACCTTGCGAGATGTCGGGGCGATCGTCACCCCCGCAGGCCAGGAAGGCCCTGGGCGTCTGAGCTGTGAGTTGCAGGTCCTTCGGAATGGCGGGGTACAGCAGCGCCTGGAAGTCCGGCCTGGAGCTGAACCGCTCCACCGGGTCCGCGCTGGAAGGAGAGCCGGTGTCGTACCGTGTGCTGGCGAGCGCCGCAAGCTCACCTCCGGCCGAAAAGCCCATCACACCGAGGCGATCCGGATCGACATGCCACTCAGCGCCGCGGCTGCGCACCAGCCGTATGGCTCGCTGCAGGTCGCCGAGCTCTGTGCCCTCTACGCTGTAGGACGAGCCCTTCTCCCGAGCCAGCCGGTACGTCAGCACAAATGCCGCGACTCCATGACGGCTGAGAAATTGCGCCACCGAATAGCCTTCATGATCGATCCAGATTTCGCTGTGGCCGCCGCCCGGCGCCACAAGGACAGCCGCACCCGTCGCGGTCCCGGCAGCCGGCAGAAACGGCGTCAGGGAGGGCTGCCGCACATGGGTGATGACATGCTCTCCCTGGGGTGTAACGCGCATGGCCTGCGCCGGCGAGTTGGCCGGGGAACCCGGCGCCTCGCCCGCCCAAAGGCGGATGGAAGCGGGTTCGCTCGGGCCAGGCTGGATCGAGCTCGATTGGGCCTGCAAGCGCAAGGCGGCGCTGCCGAACAGGAAGACCGCCAGGAGGCCATGGGCCATCACTCCCGAACGCATGCCCATGCCCGCCGGTCTTGTCCCGCGCGCCGCCGCCTTCATCAGATTGAGAGCGAACTTTATGTTTGCAGCGAAGTTCATCGCGTCACCGTAATCTCGTACCAGGTTGTGATCGGCTCTCCGACGGCGAAGGTCCAGTCGTTGCCCTGTTGCGCTGCATTCTGAGGGGCTCCCAGGGGCTGGCCGGCGCCATCGATGGCCTGCACCGCCACGGCGCGGGCCGCCGTGAGGCCGCGCAGCGTGAGGGTGCCCCGCACCGGCTCGATCAGCGAGGGAGGCCCGCCCCACTCGGTCACATCCGTTCCCGCCGTGTTCCATGTCTGCCCGGTGTTTTCAACCCGCCCGCCGGCAACCAGGAGGAGCTTCGAGCTGGCGGCGATGGGCTGTTGATCCATGGAACTCAGGAGTAGGGTGCAGAAGCGATTGCTGACGGATGCCGCCAGATTGCGGACCGATTTCTGCTCCGCCTGTTCGAAGCCGATCAGCCCCTGGGTTCGCGGCGTTTCGATCGTGACCAGGCCAGTCTTCTGCGGCGTCGTGTACCACGCCAGTTCGCCTGTGTCGGAGACGATGGGGTCGGGCGCGGCGCTCTGGCCGAAGATCGCGGTCGCGGGTCCCTTCAGCGATGCGATCCGCACCTCTTCCTGGAGCGGTTTGTACAGCGGAAAGCCCTCGGTGAAGTAAGGACGCTCCGTCGAGGGAAGAAGCATGCTGTCGAAGACCTGCTCTTGAGTGTAGGAGCGTTCGCCGGTGCGGCTCGCCCGGCTTACATCGCCGCGCAGAAACAGCAGCGCGCCCAGGGCAAGCTCCGGCATCTTCACAGGGTCCAGGGATATGTCGAAAGGATCGCCGGCAAAGGGCTTCCATGCCGGATCGGCCTTGGGCTCGAAGGTGTACCAGAAGATGCCATCCCAATCCTGCAAGCTGCCGTACGCGGCCAGTATCGGGATACCCTCGCCGGCGTAGTCGTTCGGAAACGGCGTGCCGACTTCGCTCACCGTATACGGTTTGCCGGCAAGGGCCGAGCGCGACAGCTCGACCACGGTGGAGTTGTCCGGATCGTTCACCATCGGCAGCTTGCGGACGTAGTACTCGGGATGCTGCCAGTAGGTATGTCCATCGATGATTTGCATCGAGCTCTCCGCAAGCAGCACCGGATATCCGCTGGCGGCGTGGTTGTGGTCGGCGGTTGCGATCACCAGCGACCCTGATCCCAGCGTCTGCTTGAGGTACATCTCCATATCCACGAAATAATGGCGCTGCAGATCGTTGTAGAACTCCGCCTCACTGAGGAAGCGGCTCTCGGGCGTGGTTGCAGCCTCTCCCCGGCGATCGATCAGAGGCACGGGGGCGGCTCCGGCAACGCCCGCGCTATGACGCAGGCTGGCCAACTGTCGCGGAGTTCGATGCTGCGCCAGCCACTGGTTGTACAGCCCGTCCAATTCGTCCTTGTAGAAGGCAGAAGGCGCGTGGAAGCCGACATCGATCGCGTCTTCGTTGTTGATCTCGACGATCGCAACCGCGGGATCCTGGGTGTACTTGCGCTGGGTGTACGGGTTCAGATGGTCGAGCAGCTCCCGCGCATACTCCTTTTGCAGCCCAATAAGCTTCGCATCGTAAATGGAAGTTCCCTTACTGCCCTCATGCAGCAGACTGGCATCGCGCACGCCATCGCCCTCGGTGAACGGACGCCCGACCAGGAGGTTGAAGTCGATATAGATGCCGCGCTTCTCCAGTTCGGCGATGAAGAAGTCCTCGCGGTCCACCTGGTCAGGGTCCAGCGTCCGTGTGTTGCCCTGGCCGGCTTCGATCAGGCCGCGCGGCGCTTCGAGATCCAGGAACTGAAAGCGAACGCTGTTAACACCGAAACGCGCCAGGGTCGCCGCCCACAACGGAGCGTCCTGCTTGGCCGGGATCTGCCGCGAACCCTTGCTCCAGTCCGTGATATTGACGCCCCAGAAACGAATCCGCTGTCCCTCCGCGGTGGCCAGATGGCCGTTCTCCACCCGGATGAAGCCATGTTTGCCCGCGGGCGCATCCAGCAGGAACGAAACGTCCACCGGAGACGCCGCCGCGAATCCGCGCCGGTGATCCATGGAGAAAGGCGCCATCCCGCGCTGATCCTGACCGTGCAGGGTGTGGCTCCGTGCAGCAAGGACTGAGGCGAAGAGGAACAGGCCGAAGCGGTGTAGGGTCATTGCGGAGGACTTCTCCTGACAGGGTGAAGGAGCGACATCAGTGGCCGGCGGCCGGTGCTCGAGCTCAAGGAGAACAGAACTTAAACTTGCTGTTCATCACAGCTTCAAGCTGTCTACTCTATGCGCCCGGCGTTGGGCTGGGAATCCTCCCAAAGTAGGACGCGGTTCCGGTCCCTCAGCGGCGGCTCCAGAGCTTTCGCCGGCGCGAGTCGCCGCGCGGGGCGGCGCTGACGAGCAGGGCCAGCGTTCCGTTCTCCAACTCCGGGTCGAGCAACGCCCGTTCCAGTACCAGCAGCACGGTGGTTCCCTCTCCCGGGGCACTCCGGATCTCCAATGTACCGCCGACCCGCTTCATGCGCTCACGCATGCCCGTTATCCCGTAGTGACCATCCGGCGCAACCCGGCCGGGCTGGAAGCCAATCCCGTCGTCGGCCACAGACAACAGCAAGCGCTCCGCCTGAAAGTTTGTGGAGATCGTAATCGTCTGGGCCAGACCGTGACGCACGCCGTTATAGACCGCCTCGCGGATCACCATCAGGAGTTCCCGGATCACCAGCGCGGCCACATTCCGCGGCTCTCCCGCCGTCACGCACTCCACCAGTACCGCCGATTCCTTGTTCGTCTGCAGCGCCAGCGCCCGCAGCGATTCCATCAGGTCCAGCGGGGACTCCTCTTCATGGCGGAGGTTCCATACCGTCTGCCGGGCCTCCTGGATTGTGGTGCGCACCTGGGAGCGGGCATAGTGCAGAAGCTCATCCGGAGGTTCGCCATCCCGTATCTGGGTGCTGGCAATCGCCTCCAACAGAGCCGAAACGCTGGTGCACCCCTGGATCACGGTATCGTGCATCTCGCGCGCCAGACGGTTGCGCTCGTCCAGCACGGCTTTGAACCGCAGCCTGACCTGGTGCAGGCGCGCCTTGTGCGTTCCCCAGATCAGCAAACCCAGCGCACTCAAGCACAGGGTAAGGAACCAGCCCCGCTCCCAGAGAACAGGATCTTTGCGAAGTTCGATTCCCGTCTGCGAGACAACCGAGGGATTGCCCACGTCGAACGACTCGACTACAAAGCGGTAGTCGCCGCTGGGCAGATTGGTGTAGGAGGCGGTCACACCGGTCCCGGCATAGACCCACCCCTTGTCGAAGTTCTCGAGCTTGTACCGGTACCTGAGACCGCTCTGTGAGCGCAGCGACAGCGCGGCGAACTGGAACTCCAGCCGCCTCATATTGGGCGAAAGATGAATGCGCGGCTGCAACGGAAGCTCTCTTCCATCGAGCGTCACCTTTTCGATGACCAGGCGCGGCGGAGGTGCAATGGAGTGTTTCGTCAGCAGCACATGGATGGCGCCTTTGCTGCTGGGAAACCAGACCACACCGTCGGGAGCGACATATCCCGATGGCTGGCGCCCGCCGTACATCTGCGTATCTTCCGCGCCATACGGAAGAGCATAGGTGGACGGAGTCACATGACCGAGTGAGCCACTCGCCAGATTGTCCAACTGGTCCTCGGAGACCGACGAGATGAAGCTCGGTCCGCTCAACCAGAAGCGCTTCTGGGGATCTTCCAGAACCTGGTAGATGCTGTTGCTGATCAGGCCTTCGCGCGTGGTGATATGGGCGATTGTGCCGTGCCGGTACGCGAACAAACCGTGATCCCGCGTGCCGAACCACAGAGTTCCGCGCGTATCCTCGAGGATCGACCATATCTTCTCGCGCCGCAGCGCCGCCGTGGCTGCATCCTGCAGAAAGTGGCCCAAGTTCCCGTGGCGCTGGCTCCAGTGACTCAGCCCCTGATCGGTGCCGATCCAGACGTCTCCCGTGGAATCTTCCAGCAGACTGCGCGTGCTGAAGTAGACCAGCCCCTGCTTTACACCGAGCTTCTCGACCTCTTGTCCCCTGGTTCCCTGCGGCGCGGTTCCCTGCGGCGTGATTCGATTCACGCCTTCATCGGTGGCCAGCCAGATGTCCCCGCGGCGCGTCTCCAGGAAGCCGCGGATAAAGTTGTTGGTCAGTTCCTGCGGCGCCGAGTAGTGAATGGTGCTGTTGGACCGGATCCGGTAGGCTCCGCTGCCATCGGTACCGATCCAGAGATCGCCCTCGCGGTCGCGGAACACATTCCGCACCGTCACGTCGGGCGCGAGCTCCTTGAAACTATACGGCTGCGCCACGTCGTCCTCGATCCGGTAGACCCGCGAAGCGATCGCCCAGATCCGGGCGCTACCATCTCCGGAGATGGTGCCGTAATCGGAATCCGAACCGCCTGGCAGAGACACCACGCCGAGCGGTGTCTGGCTGAGACGAACCAGGCCGTCCTGCAGCCCGATCCAGACCTGGTGATCCTTGTCTTCCAAAATCACTAGCACGGTGTTGCTCGGCAAAAGTCCGTTGAGCCGGGAGAAGGAACCATCCTTGAAGGTCCACATACCGCCGCCGATGGTGCCGATCCATAAAGTTCCATCGCTGGTCTGCCGCAGCGCCCGCACGGTATTTTCAATCCCGCTCACGCGCTGGAATCTTCCATCCTCCAGGCGTTCCAGCCCACCCACCGTTCCGACCCAGATCGTACCGTCCGCGGTCTGCAGGATCGTCTTGACCCGATTGCTGCTGTACGGACCGGGCAGCGTGTAGTTGTGGACCTGCCCGTGGTCGATGGAGAAGAGCCGCGAGCCGCCAACCCAGATCCTGCCTTCGCGGTCTTCCGTCATCCCGTGCACGGCCAGTGGGCCGGTGTCACCGGGTGCTTCAAACCGTTTGACCCGGTTGCCGTCGACCACGAACAGGCCGCTGTCGGTACCTACCCAGACCGCGCCACGGCGATCGACCACCACGCTGCGCACGAACTCATCGGCCAGACCGTCGGCCGCTGTGTACGTGCGGACGGAGTCCTTCGCCACGTGCAGAAGACCGCCGCCTTCGGTGCCGATCCAAAGGCTTCCATCCGGCGCCGCCGCCAGGCAGAAGATGCTGTTGACCGCCGGCGTGG
>CAXUIM010000168.1:0-5924 GCA_964250885.1 uncultured Acidobacteriaceae bacterium
GCTGCTGCTACTGGCGATGATGCTGAACGCCCAGGGCCGGCTGCGGTTCTAGGAGTTTATTGAAAATTGGCTTTTGTGGCTTCGCTAGCTTCGCGATACCCGCTTCCATTGCGGGTTTCGTATCTGCCTCGCGGACATCCGAGGTGCTTTTTCGACCAGCTCCTAGCGCAATAGCAAGATACGCGTGCCGCGGGAGCCGTTTGCAGGGTGGCTTGCTTGGGGAAAAGCCACCTGAATTCCGCAGCCCGGGACACAGCAACCCGGATATTGCTTAACCAGTCAGTGGGCTCTTGATCGAATCGGGAACGAAACAAGATATGATTTCGGCCGTCAAAACGAACTACCGCACGCCGCCTTCGGTTATTGCGGCCATCATCGGCATCAGCGCCGCCGCATCCGCCTTTCTGGCCTGGCTGGTCTACTTCCACCCGCCCACCGATGTGGCCGGAACCCACCTCGCGTTTCTCCCCACCCTCGACGCGGTACTGAATGCACTGTGCGCCGTGTTTCTGCTGATCGGCTTCCGCTACATCCGCCGTGGCCAGATCACCTCCCACCGCAATAGCATGTTCGCTGCGTTCGTGGTGTCCAGCGGCTTCCTGGTGGCCTATGTGCTCAATCACGTGCTGCATGGCGACATGCTGTTCCCGACCTCCCATCCCACCGCACGCTTCATCTATCTCTGGATTCTGCTGCTGCCCCATATCCTGCTCGCGGTCATCGCGCTGCCGATGATCCTGATCACGTTCTTTCTGTCCTTGACGGGCCGCTTCCCGGCGCACCGCAGGCTGGCCCGCTGGACCTTCCCGATCTGGCTGTACGTCTCAATCTCGGGCGTGGTGGTGTACGCCATGCTGGCTGCTTATCGCTGAACATGCAAAACGACACCCGCAAGCTCCTGTCGGCCGGCGCCGCGATCTTCCTGACGGGAGCCGTCGCCGCCGCCCTGATGCTGACGGCGCTGGGGGGCGTGACGCGCCAGGGACCGCACACCAACGGGGGATGGCTGGCGCTGATGGTTGCGATGGGATGCCTGCCCACCGGCCTGCTGACGCTCTTTCTGGGAGTGGCCAAGCTGATCGGCGAGACGCGGGGCTCCTGAAAGGACAATAACCATAGATCCCGGGGCCAGGGACCGGGAATTCTCCGCCCAGGCTCTGCTATCCTCGTTTCCGAACGGAGAGAATTATGGCAAAAGGCGTTAATAAAGTCTTCCTTCTTGGCAACGTCGGAAAAGACCCGGAGATTCGCACCACCGCGGGCGGCATGAATGTCGCCAGCTTCACGCTGGCGACCGCGGACCGCGCCAAAGACGCCCAGGGCAACTGGTCGGACAAGACCGAGTGGCACAACCTGGTCGCCTTCCAGCGCACCGCCGAAATCGTACGCGATTACGTCAAGAAGGGCACCCAGATCTTTGTCGAAGGCAAGATCCAGACGCGCTCCTGGGACGACAAGGAGAGCGGCCAGAAGAAGTACCGCACCGAGATCCTGGTCAACGAGCTTTCGCTGCTCGGCGGCCGCGGCTCCGAAGGCGGGAGCGGAGGCGGCGAGCGCTCCTCCGGCAGCTACAGCGGACGCTCCAGCTCCCCGTCCACCCCCTCGGCGCCCGCCAACGACTATGCCGACCAGGGCATCACCGATGACGACATCCCCTTCTAGCGTCTGCCGCTGAAGCAACGTCGGGTTATCTGGAACGCCTCTCGATTTGAGAGGCGTTCCCGTCTCACGCTGTCTCGAAATCCGTCTAACCGTACTTTCGAAGGAATGATTATGGTCGCGATTCAATTGGAGTATCAGGGAGATCTGCACTGCAAAGCCGTGCACGGGCCATCCGGAACCGAACTGACCACCGACGCCCCCAAAGACAATCAGGGGCGTGGAGAGAGCTTTTCGCCGACCGACCTGGTGGCAACGGCTCTGGCCAGCTGTGTGTTAACCACCATGGGTATTCTGGCGCGCAACAACGGCATAGACATGGCCGGGACCACGGCGACCGTGGAGAAGGAGATGGTCACCTCACCCATACGAATGATAGGGAAGCTGACACTGAAGGTTCACGTGCCGCAGGCGCTCACTGCGGTGCAGCAGCAAAAGCTGGAGCGAGCCGCCCACACCTGCCCTGTCCACAAGAGCCTGCACCCGGACGTTCAAAAGCCGATCGAATTTATTTGGGGGTAGCCCGGGGTGCGGAAGCGGTCGCGCGAAACCGGCGTTGGCGGGTCCTACTCGCTTTCGGCGCCGGTCAGATGCGCAGGAAGATGCGCTTGCGATAGAACGGCCAGGTCAGCAGCCAGCAGACCGCGAGATACAGCAGCGAGTACAGCAGGGACGACAGGTCCCGCTGGGGGAGAAGATGCGTGATGTCGCGGTAGACACCCGTTTTGAGCGTTGCACCGGAGGAAAGGTGGATAAGCCGTAGGATCGGGTCACCCAACTCCGAAATCAGGTAGGCGAGGATGGCGTTGGTGCCCAAAACCAGCAGCGGGCGATAGAGCGCGGGGTGCAAAGGCGCCGCGGGATCGCTGGAGTCGGTGCGGCTGCGGCCGAGGCGCCACAGGTCCACCACGGCGATCGCGGCGGCGAGCAGGAGCAGGCTCAGGCCGCCGGCCACGAGAGTGTAGGAACTGGTCCAGAGCTTCTTGTTTACGGGAAACCACGGATTCCAGAGCCAACCGGCGCCCCATAGCAGCACGCCGGTGATCGCAAGGTTTGCCGCTTTACGCGCCGTGGTGTGCGCCGTGCGCAACCAGAGGCCGGCGAGCAGGCCGAACAGCGCGGTCGCGATGGCGGGCAACGTGGAGAGCAGGCCTTCGGGATCCCGGGTGCGCTCGTAGAGGTGCGGCGCGCTGAAGACCTGGCGGTCCAGCCAGGCCGTAAGGTTGCCGTTCGGGTCGTTGATGGCTACGGTGTGGGTTGGAATGCCGAAGCCGGGCACGGGAACAAAGCGCAGCAAGCACCAGTAGGCGACCAGGCATCCCACGGCAAGTGCGACCTTGTCCTTCCAGCCCGGGGAGATGAGGTACAAGGTTGCGACCACGAAATAGCAGATCGCGATGCGCGGCAGCACACCGTAGAAGCGCGCGGTGGCGAGGTGAAAGAACGGGAAGTTGTTCACCACGAACCCGAAGAAGAGGAGCAGGACCGCGCGCCGCAAGGTGTGCAGGAAGAGTTCCCGGCGGGATGCGCCGCGGGCGCTGCGGGCAGCCGTAGAGAGCACGGTGGTGAGGCCAACGAGTAAGAGAAACGTTGGAAAGACCAGATCGGTCGCGGTGAAGCCGTTCCATGTGGCGTGCACGAGCTCGTGAAAAGGACCG
This sequence comes from uncultured Acidobacteriaceae bacterium, assembly GCA_964250885.1. GTDB lineage: Bacteria > Acidobacteriota > Terriglobia > Terriglobales > Acidobacteriaceae > Granulicella. The sequence goes on from CAXUIM010000168.1 coordinate 3,318, forward strand.
GGGCCGAGCTGGTCGTTCACGATGATCATGAAGGCGATGGTGAGGCCGCGGAGGACGTCTATGGAAAGCAGGCGCTCCGGTTTAGAGGTGGCGGCGCGTCCGACCACGTCCTGATCCACCACCGCTGCGAAATCAGGATCCTGATCCTTCGCAGTCAGATCTGTCGCGGTCAGGTCTGTCGCATTCAGGTCTGCCCGGCTTCGGCCGATCCGATTCGGGCCAGTCGGATTCTGGCTGGTCGCATTCTGGTTTGTCATTGGTCTGCCTTCGGGGTCAGGCCCAGCGTATCAGCGATCGCGGTGCTCTCGCGATATGCATCGCCGGCCGGCTCACTCGTGAATTGCGTTGGGGACCGATTCCACGCATCGCCGAAAGCATACCAGTCGATCGACTGGGGCGAGGCGCCGGTGGCCAGCGCGGCCTCGAGCCCGTCAAAGTAGAGCTTCCAGCGGGGCGCATAGTAGCTGCTGACGAGGCCGGCCCAGTCGCGGTTGCCGTATTCGTGCAGATCGTGGCTGGCGGTGCGGTCGCCCCAGGTCGTCAGGATGGAGTGGGCGTCGTATTCGAGCTTCTGGAGATCGGCCGGATTGTGCGCCCAGGCGGGCACGTAGCTGAACCAGCGGCCGAGGAGGAAGTACTCATTCGTGCGGAGTAGCCGGTCCTCCATGGCCATTGAGCGGAGCCACTCCGCGGCGCGGGCCTGGAAGGCAGGACGATCGCGGGCGTCATAGGCTGCTTTGATGAGCGGAAGCTGGCGCCGGGCGTCGTTGGCCAGCACCTGGCGGGTCACGTCGACCAGGTCGAATTGATAGCTCGGGGTGTGGCGCAGCGCGGGAGCGACCTGCAGCAGTTCGGTGAGCGCGGGCTTCAGGTCCTGGGCGTTGTAGCGCAACCCATCGGGGCCCCAGCTGCCGTCGCGGGTGGCGGTCAGAGAGGGCTGGGCATTGAAGATCGATTCCGGGCCGGCATCGCGCTCCCCGTGGTTGCGCACCCCATCGGCCCGGTACCCGTAGGCCGTGCTGAGAAGAATGTGCCAGGCCTTACGGGCGTGGGGGTCGGCGGCGCCGTAGCGGCGGAGAGCGTAGGCGGCGGCCCACTGATCGAGATTTACCGGCTCGGCGCGCCAGGCCATCTCGGTATACAGGTCAAAGGCGACGGGGTTGGTGTCCAGGCCTTCGGTAAAGAGCGCCGTACCCGAGAGATGGCTGCCGGGGATGCCGCGCATGGGCGGCATGCGCTGCGCATAGTCGTACAGCGGCGCGCCCATGGTGTCGCGGCCGCCGAACTCCCACAGGCCGCCAAACAGCCAGCGCGCCCCGGCAAATTCCTGCTCGCGGTTGGCGCGCGGGATGCGGCCCTGCTCTATGTCGGCGATCAGGATCTTGCTGCGATCCACGGCCTGAATCAGTTCGGGGCGCGGATTGTCCTGCCACGCCATCATGAACCACAGGGCGTCAGGGTGGGCCGTGTTCAGCGCCTTTTGAATCGCGCGGGCCCCTTCGCCCACGGGCACATCGCCCGCCTGGCCCCCCTCCTGAAAGGTCTCCATGTCATACAGAGTGGTTGCGCCGAACAGGGCCTGCTGACTGCGATAGAACGCCGCGGCCAGGCGGGCGAAGCTGGGGTCGCGCGGGTCGAGCCAGCCGGGACGCTGGAATCCGTTCCAGGATTCAGTCTGTACCACAACGTGGGCGCCGGGGATCTGCTGAGCGAAGTCGGCGGGAACAACTCCCCAGAAGCCGGGAAGAACGGGAGTGATGCCCAGCGCCCGAAGCTGATCCATGATGCGGCGCGCGGAAGCGGCCCGTTCCTGCATCAGGGAAAGCGATATGGGTTCGATGAAGCAGCACATGTTGCCCATCCACTCCCAGTTCTGGTGGGCGGGTTGCGTGATCCAGCGGCGGATATCGCCGTCGCGGAAGCCCAGCGCCAGGAAGGCCTGGTAGACGGCGAGATCGTTGCCGCGCTGGATGAGAATCGCGTTGAAGCCGGAGAGGGCGAGGATATCGATCTCGTGCTGCCACCGCGAAAAATCCCAATAGGGCGTGGTGTAGCCGTCGGTGTTCTCGTTCAGCGCGTACCGGAAGGGATAGAGCGCCGGCCGCAGTATGGCTGCGGGCACTGCCGGAAGCTGCAGGCCGGGGGCTCCCAGCTGGCTCCCATCGGTGGAGACGTTCAGGTGCGCGGTGTACTTGAGATACCAGTTGACGCCGAAGAGCAGAGTCGGGACCGTGGCGGCCTGCACGTGGATGTTGCCTTGCGTGCCGGTAATCCGGAAGCCGTCCGGTTTGCCTGCATAGTCGCCCGCCTGCAGGGTGAGGTGGATCTGCGGCGCGAGATGCGGCATCTCGCGCTGCAGCACCGCCTCGGCGGCGGCAAGTGAACCCTGGGCACGGCATGCGCCAGCAGAAAACAGCGCGAGAAGAATCAGAATGCCGCGTCGATCCATGGCAACACTCTAGAGCATTCCTAGGTCTTCAAGATAGAAAGCGCTAGACCAGTATTGCTGCAGGTGTACCCAGGGCTTCAGGTCTCAACCCCGTTTTCCTCAATAAAACCGGCACTCGTTTATTTCAAGTCGGGCGCATTGACAGCAATACTGCTCTA
>CAXUIM010000168.1:5934-9036 GCA_964250885.1 uncultured Acidobacteriaceae bacterium
CGCCATCGGCCTGGCGGCGGCGGGTCCGGTCGCGGCGGGGGTGGGGGGCGGGGCGGCGGGTCGGGCGCCACCGCCCCCCGCAGCACCGCGTCGGCGGCCGCAAGAGAGCCCTGGGCACGGCATGCGCTGGCACAGAATAGCGTAAGAGCAATCAGAATGCCGCGTCGATCCATGCCAACACTCTAGAGCATTTCCGGGTCTTCAAGACAAAAAGCGCTAGAGCCGGATGGCTGCGGGTGGACCCAGGGCTTCAATCTCACCACCGTTTTCCCCAGGAAAAACGGCACTCATTCCGCGAAGACTCCGGAGGTTGTGATGACGACATTCGCTTTGAAGATCTCGCTTGGGGTGATAGTCGAATGGGCGTCAAAGCCTTCGTCCGCCGGTCGATGCGCCAGAGGAGGTACGGTAGCGGTCGAACCGGTTCGACACAGGATGCGGGCCGGTGGAAACACACGGCGCAAGCGCCTGCCGTCCTCGCAAGTCTGAGATGGCCGAGTCACAATCCGTTTTGAGCGGGCAGGCAGCATATCCCAGCCTTTTTCGTTGAGCAGGAACGGTTCACCGCAGTGGCCCATTTTGGGGCCTGTCCACAGGCCGTGGCTCACTCCCCGCGGCCAGAATTGGGTATAACTAATCGTATCTCACTGGATCTAAGGGCCTATCTGTGAACGTGACGCAACAGAGCATCGCAACCCACGACATCGATCAAACCTCGGTCGATACCCTGCGGGAATCCTTCCTGACCCACCTGACCCGTACCGTAGGACGTTTGCTGGATGTGTCCACCAACACCGAGCGCTATCACGCTCTGGCGCATGTGGTGCGCGACCAGGTGATGGATGACTGGATCCGAACGATTCAGTCCTACCGCGAGCGCGATGTGCGAGTGGTCTGCTACCTCTCAGCGGAGTTCCTGCTGGGGCCGCACCTGATGAACGATCTGCTGAACCTGGGACTGACGGAGAGCTGTCGCGAGGCGCTCGACTCGCTGGGCGTCAGTCTCCAGGCGCTGGCCGATCAGGAGCCTGAACCCGGGCTGGGCAACGGTGGCCTCGGCCGGCTCGCGGCCTGCTATATGGATTCGATGTCGACGCTGGGTGTGCCGGTGATCGGCTACGGTTTGCGGTATGAGTTCGGCATCTTCCGGCAGGAGTTGCGCGACGGCTGGCAGGTGGAACGCTCGGACAAATGGCTGCAGTTTGGCAATCCGTGGGAGATCCCGGCGTCCGATGCCTCGTGCGAGGTGCCCTTCGGTGGCTACAGCGAGAGCTTTACAAACGACAAGGGTGTGCTGCGCTGGCGGTGGGTGCCGAACCATACCGTGATGGGAGTCCCCTACGATACCCCCATCCCGGGATTTCGGAACGGGGTCGTGAACCGCCTGCGCCTGTGGAAGGCCGAGGCAGTGAACTCGTTCGATTTCGCCGCATTCAACACCGGCGACTACATCGGTGCGGTGCGCTCGAAGATGGAGTCCGAGACCATATCGAAGGTGCTGTACCCCAACGATGACACCGACGAAGGCAAGCGTCTGCGTCTGACGCAGCAGTTCTTCTTCACCTCCTGCTCGCTGCAGGACATGTTGCGTCTGCACCTCATTCAGAAGCCGAATGTACTCGATTTCGATCGAAAGTGGACGGTGCAGCTGAACGACACGCACCCATCGATCGGCATTGCGGAGCTGATGCGTTTGCTGATTGACGTGCACGGCCTGGAGTGGGGCGATGCCTGGCGGATCACCTCCAAAACGTTCGGCTATACCAATCACACGCTTCTGCCGGAGGCCCTGGAGCGCTGGCCGCTGCACATCTTCGGCTCGCTGCTGCCGCGCCACCTCGATATCATCTACGAGATCAACGAGCAGTTTTTGAAGGATGTGAACGCACGCTTCCCCGGCGATAAGGAGCGGCTCTCGCGCATGTCGATCATCGGCGAGGAAGGCGAGAAGAACGTTCGCATGGCGCACCTGGCGGTGGTCGGGTCGAAGGCGATCAACGGAGTCGCCCGGCTGCACACCGAGCTGTTGGAGCAGGACACGCTGCGTGATTTCTATGAGCTATGGCCCAAGCGCTTCAGCAATAAGACCAATGGCGTCACGCCGCGGCGCTGGCTGATGCTGAGCGATCCGCCGCTCACCGCACTGCTCGACCAGACCATCGGTCAGGGCTGGCACACGGACCTGATGGAGCTACGCGGGCTTGAGCGCTTTGTCGACGACGCCAGCTTCCAGGAGCAATGGCGAAAACGCGAAGAGCAGGCCAAAGATCGGCTGGGCGAATATATCCAACGCACCATGAGCATCCAGCTCGACCCGGAGACCATGTTTGACGCACAGGTCAAACGCATCCACGAGTACAAGCGCCAGCACCTGAACGCGCTGCACATCCTGGCGCTCTACTGCCAGATCAAGAGCGGCGCGGTCAAGAATCCAACGCCGCGCACGTTCCTGTTCGGTGGCAAGGCGGCGCCGGGCTACAAGATGGCCAAGCTCATCATCAAGCTGGTGTGCACCGTGGCCGACCTGGTGAACAGCGACCCCGAGATCAGCAAGCTGCTGCATGTTGTTTTTGTGCCGGATTACAGCGTCTCGGTCGGGCAGCGGATCTATCCCGCGGCCGACCTCTCGGAACAGATTTCAACCGCCGGCAAGGAGGCCTCCGGCACCGGCTGCATGAAGTTCATGATGAACGGCGCCGTGGCCATCGGGACGCTGGATGGAGCGAACATCGAGATCCGCGACGCGGTGGGCGCGGAGAACTTCTTTCTGTTCGGCCTGACCGCGCCGGAGATCGCCGATCTGAAAGCCAAAGGCTACCGTCCGCGCGACTTCTACGAGCAGGACCCGCTGCTGAAGGAAGTGCTCGATGGCCTGGGCAGCGGGCGCTTCAGCAAGGGCGACTGGGAGCTGTTCCGGCCGCTGCTCGACGAACTTCTGAACAGAGACACGTTCATGGTGCTGGCTGACTTCCAGGCCTATATCAAGGCGCAGGCGAACGCCGGCACGGCCTACCAGGACAAGCGGCGATGGAACCGTATGTCGATCCTGAATACGGCACGCTCGGGCATCTTTTCATCCGACCGCGCGGTCAAGCAATACTG
>CAXUIM010000169.1:0-7936 GCA_964250885.1 uncultured Acidobacteriaceae bacterium
TTGTAGATCATGACCCGGCTGCGGCCGACCAGAAGCTTCACCACGCACTTGTCGTACCACTGGATCACGCCGTGGAGCTCTTCGCCATCCTCCAGTACGACCGTCATCTCCGTTTGCTGCTGCATCTGCTTCTGGAAGTAAAACGCCTCGGCATGAGAACTACCCGGCGCGTGCGCCTCGACGTTTGCATGGGTCAACGGGTCATCTCCATGCAGAGGATCGCGCCGGCGGTCTACCGGCGATAGATGCGGCCGCACCAGCTTCCGGGTCCCGTTGAAGGTACTGTCGTCGTTGCGAACGGCGCTCTTATTTTCTGCCACGGCGGGGCTCCAGGGATGACGGGTGATCTCCACCGGTTGACCAACTCCATTGAAGGGTCGGGCATGCGCTGGGGCCGGAGAGGACAGGCTCACGCCTGCCATGGATGTGGAATTCTGAACTCGTATATGCAGAGACGCAGCGGCCCGGTTCCTGGTTGCAGAATTGCGTTAAATAGGGGGATTGGCTGAGATAGAGGATTTTCGGGAATACGCGCTGCCTGATGAGACCAGCGGGTGAACAAACCCGGATGCTCTACCGGCGGCCCGTGCCTTCCAGTTCCACAGCGAATGCATCGAGGCTCAGCGAGCGCAGCAGATTCCGGCGCATGCCACTTTGCACGGCATCCAGGCCGCGCACCGCGGACTCGATCCAGTCGAAGCTGAAGGTGCCGGCGAAGCGCTCCAGATCCGCTCGCCGGTCGACGTTTCGAACCCGCTCCGGCGCTCCAGCCTGCAGCAGCAGAGTATCTTCCAGCAGGCTCGCCAGGGCGCGCAGCAGTGCTGTCGTTTTGGTCTGGCCCTCCGCCCCCGAGCGATAGGTTTCGGTCATGCGGAACAGCGCGGTATGGTCCTGCTGTTCGCTGCCGCGCTCGATGGTATGCAGCACGACCAGCGCATCGGCGCGCGCCGCCGAATACTCGGCCAGGTTGAATCCGAGCGCCCGGCCGACAGCGCCATCGCTCAGGCGCGCCGCGAGCTCCCGCTCCAGGCCGTTCCACTCGGGCCGCCGCTCCGCCAGCAGCGCCGCGATGTCGGCCACCGGCAGCGCACCCAGGTGCGCCACGGCGCAACGCGACCGGATCGTGGGCAGAAGCTCACCCAGATCTTCCGCCAGCAGCATCAGGTGCACATACGCCGGCGGCTCCTCCAGCAGCTTCAGCAGCGAGTTGGCGGCCTCCTTCATGAACGCCGCCGAGGTCACGATAAACACCGTCGCCGGAGCATCGCTGGGCAGGCGCTGGGCCCGCGAAATCAGCGTACGGATCTGTCCCAGCTTGATCAGCAGTTGGGGCGGATCGGGCGGAACGATCAGCACGTCCGGATGCGTTTGTATCAGAACGCGGGTTTCCTTTTTATCGGTTTCGCGCATCTCTTCGCGGGCGGCGACGGCCTCTTCGATCCTGGCCTCCAGTTGCGCACTCTCGGCCAGCCGCGTGCAGTTGCGGCAGACGCCGCAGAAGCTGGCCAGCTCACGGCCGTCGGCGCTCGTCTCCCGCGGCTGACGCTCGCACTCCAACGCCATGCACAGCATCAGCGCCAGGGTGAACCGGCCCGCTCCGCGCGGTCCAAGAAGGATCAAGGAATGCGCCAAGCGTCCCGCGGCAATGGCGGTGCGCAGGCTCTCCACCACGTTGCGGTTGCCAAGAAAGCGATTGAAGTCCTGGGGGAGCGGCACGCTTCCAGAGTACCTCTCCGGCGGCCTCAAGCAATATCAGGGTTGCTGTACCGAGGGCTGCGAACTTCAAGCGGCTCTTGCCAACAAAAGCCACCCTGCACCCTGCCTGCGAAGGCACGGGTTCCCCTTTTACTGCTCTAAGAGCTTGTTGAAAAAGCACCTCGGATGTCCGCGAGGCAAGTACGAAACCCGCAATCGAAGCGGTTTTCGCGAAGTTAGCGAAGCCACAGAAGCTGATTTTCAACAAGCTCCTAAGCGCCGCCGCGCGCTCCCGCCTCGGCCGTCCGTGGCAGCCAGCCAGGTTGGCGGCTTGACGGGCATTATCAACCGGAACGATCCGCCGCCGCGCGCGAGCGCCGCCGGTCGCGAAGGGCGGCGTGCACTATCTCAAGAATGCGCTCCGCGATCTCTTCGATCGAGGCGTCCTGCTCGACGGCCACGACTCGCTTTCGCTCGCGTTGCGCTATGACGCGATATTGCTCATAGACTCGGGCGTAGAACTCGTCGTCCTCGCGCTCGAAGCGGTTCTCATCGGTGCCCACGCGCTTCACGTGGCGCTGATTCCGCTTTCGCGCCCGGCGCAACGAGGCGCCCAGCGGCGGCAGCAGAAGCAGAGTCAGATCCGGCTGCACCCCGTTGCAGACGGCCTGGTGCACGGCCAGAACACGCTCGCTGCCCAGGCCGCGGCCCGCGCCCTGGTACGCCTCCGAGGAGTCGGTATAGCGATCGCACAGGACAATGGCTCCCTCAGCGAGCGCCGGCAGGATCACTTCCTTGAGCGATTGTGCCCGGTCGGCAAACATCAGCGCCATCTCCGTCTCCGGAGCGATCTCTCCCAGTTCCGCCTCGCTGCGCGAATCCAGCAGCACGGCGCGGATGCGATCGCCTAACGCGGTAGCCCCTGGTTGTCGCAGGGTGACGACCGTTCGCCCGGCGGCTTCCAGTGAGGCGGCCAGGTGCTGCAGCTGGGTTGTCTTGCCCGACCCGTCCAGACCTTCGAAGGTGATGAAAAATCCCCGGCTCACGACCAGAGTGTACTGCACCGTATCCCGGGGGGACCGACCCTCAGCGCCGCTTCCGCTTTGCGCATCTCAAGTGGAGTGCGGTGAAATCGGACCTTCCCGGTGCGCCGGAACGGAGATTGGAATGATAACTTTCATCATCCTTGGAATCGTAGCGATCCTGGCCATCGGCGTGATCGCTCTGGTCTGGAATAACGGCGCCACGAAACGCATGAACCAGAGCGAGATCGGGACCCAGCAGGAGTCCGACGGAGAGCCCAAGATCGGCCGCGCCACCGGCCCAGACTAGAGGAGTACCGGTTGCTGGAGGCTTTTGCTGCCGCGTCAGTCTAAGGCTGCAGTTTTGTACTCCACAACGCTTCTCCAGCCGTGCTGGCTTGCCCATTCCCAGTCGCACCGCGATCGGTCGCGGCTGGGCCACTGTGCTCGGAACCCGTTTCCGTGATTGTGACCTGGAGCATCCCTTCCTGCCCCTCATGCAGAGTGGGACCTGGGACGGAATGCTCCTTATGGTAGAAATCCGTCCAGAGCACCTTCGTCGGGCCGTCGCCGATAATCTTGAAGCGGTATTTGTAGTCGGCGCCCGCCGCCAGCGCCTCAACTCCGAAACTCGCGCTGGGGTAGTCCAACTCGAGCAGTGAGATGGGCTGGCCGGACGCATTGTGGATGTCCGCCTGGACGTACGCCGAGTGACAGCCGCTTAGGAGAGGCAGCAGCAGCAGGCAGAGTCCCGTCACCCCTACGCCGGTCCCGTGCTCTGGGAGGCCGTCGGCCTCGTTCCTAATGAGCCCCATGACTCCAGCCTACAGTTAATTTGAGCCTTTCTCCTGCGGGGCCGCAAGAGGAGGCCCTCGGTTCCATGGACATCGCCCTGCACAAACTTGCTCTAGTCACCTGTCGCTCTTCCGGTCCTCTTGTCGTACTGCTCGCGCGATTGTTCGATCTCCGGCCATTCGTTCTGCACCCAGGTGACAATGGCTTCGACCGGCGCCAGAAGACGGCTGCCCCGCTCGCTCAACGTATATTCCACGCGAGGTGGAACCTCCGGGTACAGGCGGCGGGTCAGGATGCCGTCGCGCTCCAGATAGCGCAGGGTAGTCGTCAGCATTCGCTGTGAAATGCCGGCGACGCGGTTCATGAGCTCCGAGAAGCGAAGCCTGCGTTCTGGATGCTGCGCCAGCGCGACCAGAACCAGCATGCTCCATTTGTCGCCCAGGTGCGCCAGCAGATCGCGTATGGGACAGCGGCGCGCCGCGGACTCCCAAGGCAGCGAATCGAGTGGTTCGGAAGCATTCTTCGAAAAATCTTTCATGACTTACCTTTTCGTAACCTGGTGAAGAATATGTGCGTTCTTGTTTCCTACTAAGTTCTCTTTCACAATCAAGTATCAATTGAGAACCCTTGGGAGAAAGAATGCTCAACCCGATCATCGCCCCATCCGCTCACAGCCAGGCGATCAACGTTTTCCTTTGGGTCGCGCAGGTTGCGGTGTTTGGCCTGCTCTGCACGGGCGGAATCATGAAACTCACGATGCCCGTTGCGAAAATTTCCCAGCTGTTCGCGTGGACCGGGCAGGTTCCCAAGCGCTTCCTGCGATTCATCGGCGTGGTCGATCTTGCCGGAGGCGTCGGCATTCTGCTGCCGGCGGTCACGCATATTCTTCCTCGACTTACCGTGCTCGCGGCTCTTGGCTGCACCGTGCTGCAGGTACTGGCGATCGGCTTCCACGCCCGGCGCGGCGAGATCTCGGAAACGCCCTTCAACTTCTTTCTGCTGGCTGTCAGTGGGTTTGTGTTGTGGGGCCGGTGGTAGACGAGGGCTACTTGCGCGGTGCTTCGGCCTTGAGCCGGCGCAGCAGCTCCGGCAACCGGTTCAGGGTCGCCGTCATTCGCAGCCAGGCGCGGTTATCCATCGCCGGATATCCACTCACCACCGCTCCGGGCGCCACGTCGGACGGGATCCCGGTCTGCGCCGTGGCGACCGCTCCATCGCCAATCGTCAGATGGCCGGCCACACCGACCTGGCCGGCGAGGATCACATCCTTTCCCACCGTCGTGGACCCTGCCAGTCCCACCTGCGCGCACAGCAGGGTGTTCTCGCCCACCACCGAACCGTGGCCCACCTGGACCAGATTGTCGATCTTGGCCCCCGCGCCGATCCGGGTCTCGCCGACCGAGGCCCGGTCGACGCAGGCATTGGCCTGCACCTCCACGGCACTCTCGAGGATGGCGGGCCCCGACTGCACGATTTTGGACCAGCGGCCCTCGGCGGACTTGGCGAACCCGAATCCGTCCGCTCCGATGACCGCGCCATTCTGTAGCACCACATCGTCGCCCAGCCGGCATCCCTCCCGCACCACCGCATGGGCGTGGGCCAGCAGCCGCTGGCCGGCCTGTACGCCTGGATACAGCACGACATGCGGCAGCAGCACGGCGTCATCCCCCAGGGTGCAGTCCTCTCCGATGACGACATAGGCGCCGAGATGCGCCCGGGCGCCAAGGCGGGCGCTGGGAGCGACCACGGCCGTCGGGTGGATGCCGGGCGGATAGTGGGGGGCCGGATGGAAGATCTCGATCGCCCGCGCCCACGCCATATACGGATTGGCGATTCGCAGGGTGGCCGCGGTGAGAGCGGGGAAGGCCGGTTCCACGATCACAGCCGCTGCCTCGGTCCGGCGTGCAAGGCCGGCGTATTTTGGATTGGCGACAAAGGTTACCGTCGCCGGGCCCGCGGTCTCAATGCCGGCTACCCCGAGGATTTGGCTCGCCGCCGTGGCGGCCAGGTCGCCGCCCTGGCGCGGAACCAGCTCCGCACCCAACCGGTCTGCCAATTCGCCCAGCGTCATGCCCGCGATTCCAGCGTCATGCCCGCGATTGTAGCGGAGTTCGGCCGCAAACTCCTCGACAACACCGCCATCTCACTCGCCAAACAGACCCGGTTGCGCGCCGGGACCGCCCGCCGCCGTGGTACGCTGGGGCGCCAGCCGACGGGCCGGAGCCTGGATCAACGCCAGGACGGCAACGGTGACGATGGCCAGCCGGGGAACGAAGATTCGCTGGGTATTAGAGCGGGGGTCCGGAGGGATCAGGAGGATGCCGCGATCTTCAGCCAGCGAGTCGAGGAAGCCAAGATCGAAGCTGGACAAGCCCTCCAGGATCTCCCCGTCCCGCAATCCCAGGCGGAGCCAAAGGCCATCGCCGCGCGGCCGGGCCGCAAAGCTCTTGCGGCCGATCCGCTCGGGATTCTCCCGGTCATCGAGGTTGAAGTCTCGGACAAAGGAGATGGTTTTGATGGCCTCCAGTACGATGGGCTTGATACGTCCGTCGGTCTCCATCAGGCAAACCTCGGAGGCTGCGAGCAGCCCGGTTTGAGGAAGGTAGCCCCACGCCAACCCACCGTCGAACCGCCGAACGATCACTTTTTTCTGGGCCGAGGCCATGATCGGACCGTGAGCCTTCCTGGTGAACTTTGGGAAGAGAGTTTGGCGTGGCGCCGCACTGTGATACCGCCACAAATTTGATGCAAACCGCTTAGCGGATACACCCCGGTAAATGTTACAATCTGTTGCGGCGCCGTACGGTTCTAGCTTGCTAAGCCTCGTCTTGTCAGCAAATTAGCCCTATCGCTCAACACTGATCGACGCCCTCTTGGAGCGACACAGGATACATGGCCGATTATATCTATCTGCTGACAACGCGCCTGACAGCGGCACAGCAAACCGCATTGGAACACGTACGCGAAGCGGCCCGCGCCCACGGCATGACTGTCTTTCTGGCCGGGGGCGCCGTGCGGGATCTGACCAGCGGCTCTCCCATACGCGACCTGGATGTTGCGATCCAGGGCGACGCCCTCAGTCTGCGCGGCGAGATCGAGAAGCTGGGGGGTACCCTGATCGGCCAGAACGAGCCCAAACAGACGCTTTACTTCAACTTTCCTCGAGGTGTTCGCCTGGAGGTGGGCTCGACGCTGAGCGTGACCTACCCGGAGCCGGCGCAGCCGCAGTTTCACCCCGCGAGTATTCTGGACGATCTGCGCTGCCGTGACTTCACCGCGAACGCGATGGCCATTTCGCTGAATGAGGGCTCCTACGGTCTCCTGATGGACCCCTTGAATGGGGTGGCGGACATCGAAAACCGGGAGCTGCGGCTGGTCTCCAGCTACGGTTTCATCGAAGATCCCGCCCGCCTGATTCGAGCCGCTCGCTTCTCGGCACGGTTTGGCTGGCAGATGGAAGAGAAGACCCAGCAGCGCTATGAGACCGCAAAGGTTGAGGGATACATCAATGCCATCACCCCGGCCCAGGCGGGCTATGAGCTGGAAGAGGTCTTCCATGAGGAGGATCCGCTGCGGGTGTTGCGCCGGTTGGAGTCGGAGGGCTGGATGCCGTCGCTGTTTCCGGCCTGGAACTCGGCTCAGGCAAACGAACCCGAGCTGGACCGCCTGCGCGACCTCGTCGGTCAATTCGAGCAGATGAGCATCCATCCGGATCCGTCCCCCGCCTTCTTTCCTCTGCTTACGGCCAAGCTGAGCCCTAAGGAAGTGGCGGAGCTCAAGAGCAGCTTCGCCCGCCCCGGCTTCGTCGATCAGATCGCAGCGCTCGAAACCGATACCAGGGCGATGGCCACGCAGTTCTCCGGCAAGGCCGCTGCCGCGCCCTCCGATGCTTGGAAGATGCTCTTCGCCAGCGCGCCCGAGCCGGTTCTGTGGCTGGCGTACACCACCAAGAGCGCTCCCCTGAAGGGCAAGTTCGACGCGTTCTTCAACGTGTGGTCGCAGGCTCGCAGCAAGATTCCGTATCAGCTGATGCAGGAGATGCGCATCACGCCGGATCTTCCCGAATACCAAGAGCTGCTGGACCAGCTATTCTTCGCCATCCTGGACGAAAAGATGGAGACGACCGAGGCCGCCAAAGCTTTCCTGGAGCCGTTTTCGCCCCCTGCGCCCCCCCCGCCGGTCAATCTGCGCCGCCGGCCGGTCAAGCGCGAGAGCAAGGCCGCCAAGCCGCGCTCCAAAAAGTCCGCTGAGCCGGTGGCGGTGGAGACGGCCGCAACCGGCGAGCGGTCCGAGCCGGTAGCCTCCGCGGAGGCTCCCACAGCGTCGTCGCCGCGCCCATCGGGGAAGACCCCTCCCACAAAACCGGCAACGGGCAAGGCGGCCGCGGCCGCGGGTACCCGCCCGGCCAACGCCGCCCGCCACGA
>CAXUIM010000169.1:7946-8984 GCA_964250885.1 uncultured Acidobacteriaceae bacterium
TAAACGATGTCGCCGCCGGATCCGGCAGCGACATGGTTTATGCCGCCGGCGCCGCGACCGTCACGGCGGGCACCGGCAGCACGACGGTCGTCGGCGGGATCGGGGGTGTCGGCGCCGCGGGGGGTGGCACCCGCCGGGCGCGGGCCGCCGCCAAGTCGGCTCCTGCCCCCGCGGCTGCAACTAAGTCAGCGCAGGTTGCGGCGAAGCCGGCCGGTCAAGACGCAGCGGTTCGGCCCGCGGCGAACGCGGCGAAGACGGTGGGCTCCGCAGCTACCAAAACAGCACCGGCGGCAGCCGCTGCCGTCGCGGCCAAATCCGGTTCGTCCCCTGCCCAGAGCCCGCACAAGGAATCCGCCCACGCCGCGAAAGCGCCTGCCAGGGGACAACCGTCAGCCGCTACGCCGGCGAAGAAGTCTGCCCCGCCCCCTGCCAAGGCGGCCAAGGCTGCGGCGCAGCACATCCACCCGGCCGCCAGCGGATTGAAGGCGTCGAGCGTGAAGTCCGTAACGAAGTCGGTCGCGGCCAAATCTGCGGCAGCCAGGTCTCCGGCAGCCAAGTCTCCGGCAGCCAGATCTTCAGCAGCCAGCTCTTCGGCAGCCAGGTTTTCAGGAACCAAGGCTTCGGCAGCGAAGTCCTCGGGGAGCAAGTCCCTCGCCGCGAAGTCCTTGGGAGCCAAGGCAGCTGCCCGGACATCGGCTAAGCCGGCCGCGAAGTCCAGACCTGCAGCGAAGCCGGGCCAAAAACGCAAACACTAGAGCGTTTTCGCTTTTACTGTGAACTGGAATCGGGCGTGCAGTGTCGTTTTTTTGCGGAAAGACGACGTTGAGGTCGGCACCTTCGGTTTACACCTAAAGCAAAAATGCTCTACGCTGAACTTGAATACACTTTGCCCGATAAGCTGCGGGCAAAGTGCTGGGCACGGAGAGAAGGGTCGGAGTACACCTTCACGAGGCGTACTTTTAGACCAGCAACAGGGTAATCGTGCCCTCGAGGGCAACGTTCAAGATGGCTTTCTCGGGAACTAGCCACTTGTGGTCC
>CAXUIM010000170.1:0-8962 GCA_964250885.1 uncultured Acidobacteriaceae bacterium
CCTCGCGTCTGGGACCAAGGCGCAGTGCTCGGTATTGCGTCGTAAAGAGCACTAGAAGCTTGTTGAAAAAGCACCCCGGATGTCCGCGAGGCAAGTACGAAACCCGAAATCAAAGCGGGTTTAGCGAAGCCACGAAAGCCGATTTTCAACAAGCTCCTAAAGCAAAGATCCCGGGGAGTTCACCAGCAGTACACGTCTTTGGTCCGCAGCCGAAACCCTCTTCTTCACGAGACTGCTGCGGACTCAAGACCATGCCGGGAGAGCCTTCACTCACAGATTCGCGGAACTCGTAAAGCGAGCGCTGGGTCAGCGTACGGCGATTGCCTGCGGCTGTAAAGACAACCGTATTTGGTTACCCGGTGATAACAACGATAAGAGAAGTGTTCTCCTGCTAAAACAAACGGCTCTGAAGGGTCTCAGGGCGACGAGGTAGCATCTCTTATAGATTGCAATGCCCTTCAATGCCGATGCCCCCAGCACTCCTGAGACGGTCGCCAAACTGAGACGGAGAGATCCCGCACGCACTCCCCTGCTCCGTTTCGAGCGTGTCGTGAAGGAATACACGACAGAAGGCGGACGCGTTCGCGCCTTGAATGATCTGACGCTGGACGTCTCCGCGGGTAGCTTTATCGCCCTGGTGGGTCGCAGCGGATGTGGAAAGTCCACTCTGCTGAATTTGGCCGGAGCAATGGACTTTCCGAGCGGTGGCCAGGTTCTGCTGGACGGGGTAGCGATGGCAGGGCTCAACGACGCGGAACTCACGCGGCTGCGACGGGAAAAGGTGGGATTCATCTTCCAGTCCTTTCAGCTGCTACAAACGTTGAGCGTGGTTGAGAACGTAGAGCTGCCCCTGCTGCTCGCAGGCGCTGCACAGGCACGGACGCGAGCTCTCGATCAGCTGGAGGCGGTTAGCCTCAGCGACCTGGCGGCACGCATGCCGCACCAGCTTTCCGGCGGACAGATGCAGCGCGTGGCCATCGCGCGGGCACTGGTAGCGGGGCCACGGCTTGTCCTTGCAGACGAGCCGACGGGCAATCTGGACACGGCAACTGGAAACTCGATTCTTGAGCTGCTGAACAACATCTGCCGTGAGAGACAAACCACAATCCTGATGGCGACACACAGTCCCGAGGCAGCCGATTTCGCCGATGCCGTGGTGCACCTGCGTGACGGCCGGATCGAAGAAGTCGTTCAGAACTGATATGGGACCTGCGGCCCTGCTCTATCGACTCATCATTCGGCCGATGCTGCGCGAACGTGGGCGCTCGCTGCTGATCGTTACGGCGGTCGCGCTGGGCGTGGCTGTGGTGCTGGCGATCGAGCTGGCAAGCGGCGCCGCGACCGGATCCTTCCGATCGTCCATGGAGACGCTTTCCGGCGACAACGATCTGGAAGTCACCGCCACGGGGGGTGTGCCCGAGAATCTTGTAGGAACGCTGGATACCCTTCCCTATCGGTTACGTGTAAGCCCGCGCATCGAAGATCATGCGGCTATTGGCGAAGCGGGTGAGACGGTGCCGCTGATCGGGATCGACCTGATCGCGGAGGCGAACCAATATGCGGGCCAAAAAGTGGAGCAGGGGTCAGGCTGGAGCAGCCTGGAACACGTAAACGACACGGACGCGGTTTGGGTCACGCAGGGGCTGGGCCACAAGGTTGGAGATCGCATCTCGCTGCTGATCAACGACACCAGCAAAGCGTATTTGATTCGCGGCGTGATTCCGGAGTCCGCACGGCTGGGCACTGACGCCGTGGTCATGGACATTGGAGCGGCGCAGATCGCAACCGGGAAAGCCGGGCGCGTCGATCGCATCCTGATCAAACTGCCTCAGCAGGGCGATCTCGAGCCGTGGGAGCGAACGCTGCGCAAATCTGTGCCAGAAGGGATTCAACTCCAGCCGCAGGGCAGCCAGACCGCGGCCAACCGCAAGATGCTTTCGGCGTTCCGGTGGAATCTGCGCGTTCTGAGCTATATCGCGGTGCTGGTCGGCGCGTTCCTGATCTACAACACGATCTCGGTTTCGGTGGTGCGAAGACGCGCGCAGATCGGCACGGTGCGAGCCTTGGGGGCGAGCCGGAGTTCCGTGCTGGTTGCGTTCTTAACCGAGGCCCTCCTCTTCGGTATCATCGGTTCGGCGCTCGCCATTCCCGTGGGGCGGCTGCTGGCGAGCGGTGCGGTGCGGCTCCTGTCAACGACGGTGGATGCGCTGTATATCTCCAGCCGGCCCGGCGCGATGACCCTGTCCGTGGCCTCCCTCGCGCTGGCGTTTCTGGTGGGTGTCGGTGTGACGCTGGCCTCCGCGCTGAGTCCGGCTCTGGAGGCGTCGCGGGTCCCGCCGACCGAAGCCATGGCACGCGGAGCGCGAGACTACGCGGTCCGCGTGGACCGCAAGCGGGATCTTCTCGCGGCCGGTATCCTGGCTGCTTTGGCGGCCGCCGCGGCGCAGGCTCCGGCCATTGCGGGAAAGCCGCTTTTTGGCTATCTCGCGGCGGTGCTTTTGATCGCCTCCTGTGCGCTGGCGGTCCCCTCCCTGGTGCATGGGGTCATGGCGACGACCTCGGATCTGCTGAGACGCGCTTTAGGTGTGGAGGCGCTGCTTGCCTCGCGGAGCCTGGCTGGATCGCTGCGCAGAACCTCCGTGCTGGTGTGCGCCCTGGCCACCGCCATAGCGATGATGACTTCTATAGGCATCATGGTGGGGAGCTTCCGGCAAACGGTGATCAGCTGGATGGACACGCAGCTCCCGGCCGATCTCTACCTGCGGCCGGCCGGCAATGCGTCGGCGAGCCGGCATCCCACCCTGGCGCCGGAGTTTGCGCAGCAACTGACGACCCTGCCGGGAGTGGCGTACGTAAGCCGGTTCCGCGCCTACGAAATCGAGTACCAGGGGCTACCGATCACGGTTGCATCCGTTGAAACAAACATTCCGCGCTACGACCAGACCTCGGGCTTTGTCTCCGGCAGGGCGCCTGAGGCCGTGCTGAAGGAGCTGGCCGAGCCCGGCACGGCGATGGTGAGCGAGCCGTTTGCGAATAAACACCATGTTCACGCGGGCGATGTGCTGACGCTTCCTTTGGGCTCGCAGCTGGCGCGGCTGCGCATCGTGGATATCTTCTACGACTACGCGAATGAGCGCGGCTATGTCATCCTGTCGCGGCAAAATATGCTTTCGTATCTGCACGACCCGGCAGCCTCGAACCTGGCCGTGTATCTCAAGCCGGGCGCGGATCTCGAAGCGGTGCGCGGGGAGATCGCGCGAGCCGCGGTCCACCGCGATGTGCTGATCTTTTCAAACGGCGAGCTGCGCCGCGAAGCGATCCGAATCTTCGACCAGACCTTTGCGATCACCTATGCGCTCGAGGCAATCTCGGTGATGGTGGCCGTGATGGGGATTGCGGGGGCGCTCATGTCGATCGTGTTCGACCGCCGGAGAGAGTTCGGTCTGCTCCATTACCTGGGCGCGGCCACGGGACAGATTCGCAGGCTGATTCTGCTGGAGGCAGGTCTGATCGGCATCCTGTCCAACATCGCCGGTCTCGTGCTCGGTGTGGCGCTGTCGCTCGTCTTGATCTTTGTCATCAACAAGCAGTCCTTCGGTTGGACAATCCGGTTCCACTGGCCCGTCGGCGTCCTGTTGGGAGCGCTAAGCATTGTGTATGCCGCGACGGTGCTGGCGGGACTCTATCCGGCACGGTTTGCGCAAAGGCTCAATACGATCGAGGTGGTTCATGAGGATTAAGCTGCTGTGCATCCTGCTGATCGCGCTGTGCGCTCCCATGCGCGCGCAGGAATACTCTCCGGCTCTGCCGGGATACCGCTACGAGTTTCCCCGCGACCACTTCAACCATCCCGAGTACCAGACCGAGTGGTGGTACTACACGGGCAATCTTCGATCCAGAAATGGACACCGATTCGGCTTTGAGCTGACCTTCTTCCGGCAGGGGGTTTCACGTACGCTCAGTCCCTCACCGTGGTACGTCCACGATCTGTACATGGCGCATCTGGCGCTGAGTGACGTGAGCGGCGGCCGGTACTACGAGGCGGAACGGCTGAACCGCGCCGGTCCAGGAATTGCGGGCATCGATGCGGCGGCGGGAGCGATCTGGAATGGGAACTGGCAGACCAGGATCAGCGAAAACGCTCATAGTCTGCGTGGAACAGGAGAGAATTTTTCGTTCGAGCTAAACGTCGTACCGCAGAAGCGGCCTGTGATTCAAGGAATAGACGGTGTGAGCCAGAAGGCGGAGGGTGCGGGACATGCATCCCACTACATCTCCTTCACCCGGATGAAGACGGTGGGAACCGTAGAGCTCAACGGAACGCCGTACGAGGTCGATGGCGACACGTGGATGGATCACGAGTTCTTCAGTGATTCGGTGAGTGGGGACGAGGTCGGATGGGATTGGCTCAGCATACAGCTGAACGACAACACCGAGCTGATGCTCTATCGGCTCCGTCACAAGGACGGAAGCGTTGACCCCTATTCCTCGGGCACCTATGTGGACAGCCAGGGTAAAACGCTGCATCTTACGCTGCGCGACTTCAGCATGACCCCAGCCGGCGCGACGCAGAAGAGCCCCCAGACAGGCGCAACCTATCCGGTTGCATGGTCTGTCACGGTTCCCGAGCTGAAGCTGCAGATCGACATCAGCACGCCGTTGAAGAACCAGGAGTTCGTGAGCCGCTTCGGACCCAGCTACTGGGAAGGAGCGATTGATGTGACCGGGCGTCACGAGGACAAGCCGGTTCACGGAGACGGCTATCTGGAAATGACTGGCTACACCGAGGCGAATAATCTCTTTTCGACAACGCCGAGGTGACGTGCAACGCAAGATCAGCACGTCGCAATATTGCGATCTAAGCTAACGTGTCGTGGAGCACCGAGGCGGTACACTCGGTATACCACTGCGCGGGGACAAGCGAGCCCCCTCCATGCCGCACTATATCGACGCATCCCATCGGATCTCCAGCCGTTTCGGTCGCCGCACTTTACTCACGATCGCGATCGCTCTTTTCGCCCTCTTCGTTGGTTTCCGCATCGCGCTCTCCACCTGGGTCGACCTCCTCTGGTTCCGATCCCTCGGCTTCGGTGCTGTCTTCATCCGCACTTTGGCGCTTGAGTGCACCACCCTGGCCGTCTTCACCCTGGTCACGTTTTTCATCCTGCTGGGCGCCTTCACACTCGTGCGGAAGTCCAACGAGGCCGACCTGCCCGCCGGCCGCGCGCTCGTTCTCGGCAACCGGTCCATCAACATCGCCGCCGGCCCGATCCTTCGCATTCTCTCCATCGCGGTTGCCGCCGGCATCGCCCTGGTCACCGGCGTTACCATGCTTCCCGAGTGGTCCACGCTCGCCCTCTTCTGGTACGCGCCGCACAGCTCCGGTCCGATCACCGATCCCATCTTCGGCAAGCCGCTCAACTTTTTCCTCTTCACCCTGCCGGCCTGGCAGATCATCGGGGACTGGCTTCTGGTCATCGCGTTTGCCTGCGTTGCCGTAGCGATTCTCTTCCTTGTTCTCACCGCCGGCGCCCGCGCCCTCAACCAGAGGTCGGTCCGGTATGCTCCTTCTCCGTTTCGTGGCCTCTCCGCAGCCGTGGCCTTCCTTCTCGCCGTGCTGGCGCTTAACGTCTTCATCGGGCGTTACGCCACGCTGCTCAACCACCACACCGTCTTTGATGGCGTCACCTACACCGACGCCCACATCGAGATCCCCGGTCTGCTCCTGGTATGCCTCGTCTTACTCCTGGGCGCCATCATCGCTGCCGTCAACGCGTGGCGCCACACCTCTGCCCGCCGCATCGTCTTTGCTGTGGCTCCCGCCGTGCTCGCCTGGGCCGCTCTGGCTCTCGTCTCGTGGTACACCGCCACCTTTATCGTCAAACCCAACGAGCTGGTCCGCGAGCAGCCGTTCATCACTCACAACATTACGTTCACACGGCAGGCCTTCGCTCTGGACCACTTCACCCAGCAGGAGTTCCCCGCAGACACCTCCGTCGCCGCCGCCGACCCGGCCGCCAACCAGCCCACACTTCAGAACATCCGCCTCTGGGACTGGCAGGCCCTTCAGGACACCCTTCGCCAGGTCCAGGAGATCCGCACGTACTACGACTTCCCAGACGTCGACATCGACCGCTACGCCATCAACGGAACCCTTCGCGAGGTGATGCTCGCCGTCCGTGAGCTCAACGTGGACAAGCTCCCCATCTCCAGCCGCAACTGGATCAACGAGCGCCTGATCTACACGCACGGCTATGGCATCACCATGAACCCCGTGAACGGCTTCACCCCCGAAGGCCTCCCCGACTTCTACCTCAGCAATATGCCCGTCCAATCCAGCGTGCCCGGCATCCAGGTCACGCGCCCGGAGATCTACTTCGGAGAGCTCACCGACACCGGCGTTTATGTCAAGACCCGTCAGCAGGAGTTCGACTATCCCCAGGGCCAGTCCAACAACCTCACCAGTTATCAGGGCACCGGTGGAATCACACTGGGTGGTTTTCTCCGGCGCATCGTCATCGCCATCGATCGCGACGATCTCGGCAAGCTTCCCTTCTCAGACGACATCTCCCCCACCTCCCGCCTGCTCATGCGCCGCAACATTCGCGACCGCGTCGCCCGGCTGGCGCCGTTCCTCACCTTCGATCCAGATCCCTACATCGTCGTCGGCGCCGATGGCCGTCTTTCCTGGATCATGGACGGGTTCACGAGTTCCGACACCTACCCTGAATCCACTCACGCCCCACTCGCGGACGAGGAAATCAACTACATCCGCAACAGTGTCAAAGTGGTGGTCGACGCGTATAACGGCACGACGACTTTCTACACGTTCGATCCTTCGGACCCGGTCCTGCAGGCCTGGCAGCGCATGTTCCCCACGCTGTTCCGCCCGTCGTCGGAGATGCCCGCCGACCTCCGCCAGCACATCCGCTACCCGGAGACTTTACTCAGAACGCAATCCCAGATCTACGGTCTCTATCACATGACCAACCCGGAGGTCTTCTTCAACCGCGAAGACCTCTGGACCGTCGCCACCCAGTCTGTGTCCGACGAAGAAGGGCAGCAGACGGCCGAGGCCATGAAGCCTAACTTCGTCCTCATGAAGCTTCCTGGTGGATCGGCCGAAGAATTCGTCGAAATCCTTCCCTTCACCCCCGCCAATCGCAACAACCTTATCGGCTGGATCGCCGGGCGTTCCGACGGAGCCAACTATGGGACAGCCGTCGTCTACGACTTCCCGAAGACCCGCCTCGTCGATGGCCCCCAGCAGATTGAAGCCCGCATCGACCAGAACGCCCAGCTCTCCGGCCAACTCACCCTCTGGAACCAGCAGGGCTCGCACGTTCTGCGCGGGGACCTGCTCGTGATCCCCACCGGCCGAGCCCTGCTGTATGCCGAACCCATCTATCTCCAGGCCCAGCAGTCCCCCATGCCGGAGCTCCGAATCGTGGTTCTGGCCCTGCAGGATCGCCTCGCCTACGGACCTACGTTCCAGGCGGCTCTCACCAGCCTCTTCGGCAACGAGACCAGCACCCTCACCAACACCGAAACGCAAGCCGCGGCTGCCCCCGCCGGCTCCGCGACGCCCGCCACCGATACCAGGGCCCTGATCGCGCAAGCGAGTCAGGCCTTTGCCGACTACCAGCGTCTCACCGCCGCCGGTAAGTTGGCCGAAGCCGGCCAAAAGCTCGACACCCTCAAGCAGACGCTGGACCAGCTCAGCAGCCGCACAAAGTAAAAAGCTCACATCGCTAATGTGGGCAAACTCGCGACCCGCAACCGCCGCACCGCTCCCCATGGTTGTCGCTGCACCTGCCGCCAGCGCACGCACCCACATCAGCAGCACCACCGCCGCGCCGCAGAACCATATCGCCACTCCCCGTGAACCCGCCGAGACGGTACTTCCCGCTCTTGCGGAAACTCGCGCGGAATCGCAGGTGCTGCCGCCAGGAGGATCTCCCGATGCCAGTCTGGGCTGTCGAGAAGCGGAAGATCGCGACCCATCCCGCACCCGTTTCAAGTCAGCGAACGTTCTGAGCGGGAAAGATTAGATCTCGCGCGCGGCGGCTTCCAGCGCGGGCAGGTCCATCTTGATCATCCCCATCATGGCTTCCATCGCTTTGGGGTGACGGATCAACTCGCCGATATTGCGCGGCACAATCTGCCAGCAAAGGCCGAATCGGTCTGTGAGCCAGCCGCAGGCCATGGGTTTGCCGCCTTCGATCAACTTGTCCCAGTAGCTGTCGATCTCCTCCTGGGAGTCGCAGCGGACGAAGAATGAGAAGGCGGGGTTGAGCTGCTGCCCAGGGCCACCGTTGAGAAAGACCATCTCCTGACCCTCGAGCTCGATCGTTATCGTGGCGATCTCGCCCACAGGCCAGGGACCGACGCCTTTAGAACGCAGCTCATCGAGCTTGCGCGCGTGCGGGAAGACGCTCAGGTAAAACCCGGCGGCTTGTTCGGCGTTGTCACTAAACCAGAGGAATGGCGCGAGTTTATTCATGGCTGGCATCTTACCAGCCTGGAGCTCGGTTCCGACAAGCCCCACGTGGTCTTCGGTGCTGCTTCGAATGGACTGCGCCCACGTTCCGCCATCGCGGCCCACGGTACGTGGCTCGCTCCAAAGCACTGTCGGTGGGAGCAAATCAAAAATGACCGCCGATCCAGCTGGCGGTCATTTCCTGTTGGAGCTTCATCACGGGCAGTTTGCTCTGCTGATCAGCGCCAGTAACCCGGATGATAACGATATCCATCCCCCCGGCGATCGTAATTGCCTGGAACCCAGACCGCTCCTGGATGTGGTGGACGCCCCCAACGTCCTCGAGTCCAAACGTAGCGATGACCATCCCATCGTTGGTAGCCGCCTTGCCAGATGTAGCCGGGATGCGGAGGAGGGCCGTAATGTTCCACAATGGGCGCCGGTGGCCCGATCCGAATTGCGACCTGCGCTTGAGAAGAGAGC
>CAXUIM010000171.1:0-8926 GCA_964250885.1 uncultured Acidobacteriaceae bacterium
TCGTCCAGAACTCCAAAATGGGCGAACTGGACACTTGTCGGCTTGGGATCGTTACGAGGTAGCGGCTCAGACATGGATGACTCGACTCTCATTGATTCTTGCGTAACTGCCGTAAAGACCATCGAGAACAGAGTTTTGAGACGAAGATAGCAGATTTGCCCGGTGCCCTGTGCAAGATCCCGCTTCTCTCCCTAAACCTGCCGTTAAGTTTTTGCAGTCACCTTGCTGTTTAGACGCCAGATAGAGCCCTGACGCGTTACATTTGTGAGCTGGGCGGCGAGGTCACCGGAGTGCCTCACCTGCCAGTACCGGCTGGAATTTCAGCAAGAATAGCGCACTACACTTCTGGTTCATCCGGCTGAATTCTTAAGAGGGAAAGTAGTTTCCCATTAGTTCCCAAAACGGAACAGAAGTACCTTCCGAGGATCCAGGGGTGGAACTGATCCAAGCTTCGCAGTGCCGTCGCTGCGTGGCGTGTGCTGGATGCCCCTGTTGAGCCTTTTCCCTCATTGTACGGTTCACGAGATGGTTCGAGCGCCGTTTTCACGGGGAACCGCCACAGTGTCTAAAGCTCTGCCAAGGAATGCTCTATATACCTCAAACGGACTTCTTCTCGGAATGTTTCGGCTTGGACCCAATATTCATTTCCTGTGCCAGGGCGCGGGATCGCGCCAGCAGCAGGCGTTCTGGCGAAGAGGGCAGAAGCGAATCCCGGACTGCGGCCCGGTACCCTCCCATGTAGATGGAATACATGACAGCCAACGCGCAGCCGATCCCGAACGCAAAGCCAAGGAAGAACCCGAACAGCGAACTCCAGTAGGGAGTCACACCTCTATGATCGCACGGAGGCTGCCCGGCAAGCTCGAATTTGCCTGAGTCTCCGATGATGACGTACCTTGAGTTTCGGTACGAAGCGGCGTTCGCCAGGCAGCCGTTCCGTCTCACTGGCTGCCCATCCGACTTCCGCGATGCGCTCCAGTCTGCGTGCATCCTGCGTGCTTCCAGGAGCGGCGTCGCGAACGGCGGACGCGGAAAGAGCGCACCTGCAGGAGGAGACGGAGAGTCAAAATGCAACCTCAAGCCAAGGTCGATCAGAA
Source organism: uncultured Acidobacteriaceae bacterium (assembly GCA_964250885.1). Lineage (GTDB taxonomy): Bacteria > Acidobacteriota > Terriglobia > Terriglobales > Acidobacteriaceae > Granulicella. The sequence goes on from CAXUIM010000171.1 coordinate 1,098, forward strand.
CGATCTCCGCGAAACGCCAGGCCCGCAGCCAGATGCGCCGTCCGCCAGCGGAGCTGTCGTGGATTACCCCAGCGCAGCTGTCGTGGATTCCCCTAGCGTGGATTCCCCTAGCGTGGATTCCCCTAGCGTGGATTCCCCCAGCGCCGCTGTCTTCCATTCCCTGATGCGCGAGGACCGCGTCTTTCCGCCGCCGCCCGAGTTTGCGGCGAATGCCCGGATCGGCAGCCAGGCCGAGTACGACGCCCTATATCAGCGCAGTGTGCAAGAGCCCGGTGAATTCTGGGCCGAGGCGGCCCGCGGTCTGGATTGGTTTGCCCCGTGGACTTCCGTGCTGGAGGGCGACGGCCCGGACGCAAAGTGGTTTACCGGCGGCAAGCTGAACCTGGCGCACAACTGCGTCGACCGGCACGCACTGGGCTCGCGGCGGGACAAGATTGCCCTGCTCTGGGAGGGTGAGCCGTGCGCCGAGGACGGTACAGCGAAGGAAATACGCCGGATCACCTTTGGCGAGCTCCTGGACCAGGTGCAGCGGTTCGCCAATGTCTTGAAATCCCTCGGTGTGACCAAGGGCGAACGGGTGGCCCTATACATGGGCATGAGCCCGGAACTGGCCATTGCGGTGCTGGCCTGCGCCCGGATCGGTGCGGTGCACTCGGTGATTTTCGGCGGGTTTGCCGCGCAAGCCATCGCTGACCGGGTCAATGATTCCGATTGCCGGGTCGTTGTTACGCAGGACGTTAGCTACCGCCGCGGCGCTCCGGTGACGCTCAAGCAGACGGTCGACACGGCCATGGAGTCCTGTCCCGGGGTGCGGCACGTGATGGTGTTTCAGCGCGATCCGGCGGCCTCGGTGCGGATGACGCCGGGACGCGACCTGTGGTGGCATGAGGCCATGGCCGCGTCGAGCGCGGAGTGCCCCTGCGAGTGGATGGACGCGGAAGATCCGCTGTTCATCCTCTACACCAGCGGAACCACGGGCAAGCCGAAGGGTCTGGTGCACACCACCGGAGGGTATGCGGTGCAGACCTACCTCACCACCCGCTACAACTTCGACCTGCGAGAGGACGATCTCTTCTTCTGCACGGCCGACATCGGCTGGATCACGGGACACAGCTACGTTGTGTACGGCCCACTGGCGAATGGAGCGACGGTCCTGCTCTACGAAGGCGCGCCGAACTGGCCCGGCGGCGATCGCTTCTGGACCCTGGTGGAGACGCATAAGGCCACCATCTTCTATACCGCGCCCACCGCGATCCGGGCCTTCATCAAGTGGGGCGTCTCCTGCGTACGGCAGCACGACCTGAGCAGCCTGCGGTTGTTGGGAACCGTGGGGGAACCGATCAATCCCGAGGCCTGGATGTGGTACTACCGCGAGATTGGCCATGAGCGCTGCCCCATCGTAGACACCTGGTGGCAGACCGAGACGGGCGCGCACATGATCGCTCCGGTTCCGGGCGCGGTCGCGACCAAGCCGGGATCGGCGACGCGGCCCTTCTTCGGCATTGTCCCGGAGATCGTGTCCGGCACGGGTGAGCCGGTTGAGGCCGGCCAGGGCGGGCTGCTGGTCATTCGCAAGCCTTGGCCGGCAATGGCAAGGACCATCTGGGGCGACCATGCGCGTTTCGTCGAAACCTATTTCTCGCAGGTCCCGGGAAGTTATTTCACTGGTGATGGAGCACGGCGGGATGCGGACGGTTACTTCTGGTTGATGGGACGCGTGGACGATGTGATCAACGTCAGCGGCCATCGCCTGGGAACCGCCGAAATCGAATCCGCGCTGGTGGCCCACTCCAAGGTCGCCGAGGCAGCCGTCGTCGGCCGGCCCGACGAGATGAAAGGCCAGGCGATCTCAGCCTTCGTCTCGCTTGAGGAGGGCCATGAGCCGAGTGAGGCTTTAAAGCAGGAACTGCGCCAGTGGGTGGCCCGGGAGATTGGAGCGCTGGCCCGACCGGACGACCTGCGATTTACGCCCATGCTGCCGAAGACGCGCTCCGGAAAGATCATGCGGCGTCTGCTGCGGGAGCTCGCGGCTACCGGCGAAGTAAAGGGCGATACCTCCACCCTCGAAGACTTTGGCGTTCTGGCCAAGCTGCGCGAGCAGGACGAGTAGGCTGGCGATCGGGAACGGCGTCGTCCGAGCGGGGCCATCCGCGACCGCTAACTGGGCAGGAAGCCTCGCTTGCGGAGACCGGGAAAGCGAAACTTGACCTGCCTTCCCTCGTCTACAGCAGGTATGCAACCGAATATGCGAAGTCTAAGATTGGGCTCCATTCGATCTGTCATGCTGACCGTGGCCTGTGCCGTGACACTGCCGGCGCAACAGCCAGCGGGTAATCCGGCCTCAACCAGCCCGGCGCAGGACGACAAGCCTGTGCTGCAGACACGGCCGGAACCGCCGCACGCCAGTTCGATTTCGGTGAAGGCGAACCTGGTGGTATTGACCGCGTCTGTGCGGGACAACAAGGGTGACCTGATCAACAACCTGACCAAGGATGACTTTTTGCTGCAGGTGGGGGGGAAGCCCCAGACGATCCGTTATTTCGACCACGATACGGACATCCCGTTGACGCTCGGGCTGCTGGTAGACGCCAGCCGCAGCATGCAGGAGTACCAGGAGGACGAGCGCAAGGAGAGCCGCTCGTTTCTGGAGACCATGCTGGCGCCGGCCGCTCCGGCGGCCGCGGGCAAGCCCGCCCGGCCGGCGGATAAGGCCTTCATTGTGCAGTTCGCAAAGCAGATCGAATTGCTGCAGGACGTAACGGACGACCGGCAGAAGATGGAGTCAGCGCTGCGCGAGATCGGCACACAAAGCCCGTCGTTCCAGACCACTGATACCGGCGACACCACCGACAGCGAAGGCCGCACCGTCCGCCGCGGCGGCACAGCTCTCTATGACGCGATCTACCTGTCCGGCAGTGAGCTCATGGCGAAGCAGACGGGGCGGAAGGCTCTGGTCGTGCTCACCGATGGGGTCGACGTAGGAAGCAAGGAATCGCTGACCGATGCGATCGAGGCGGCGCAGCGCGCCGACACCATCGTCTATGCCGTGTACTTCAAGGGGCAGCAGCACTTTGACAATAACAACGGGTACCCGGGGCAGCGGCGTTCGGGCTATCCGGGTGGAGGATACCCGGGCGGAGGGTATCCGGGCGGTGGCTATCCCGGCGGTGGTTATCCAGGTGGGGGCTATCCGGGTGGCGGCGGAGGCTATCCGGGCGGTGGATATCCGAGCGGCGGCGGAAACGGTGGGGGGAACCGCCAACCCGGCGGCGGGTCGCGCAAGCCTTCGGTGGACGGGAAACAGGTCATGGAGCGGATCTGCGGCGAGACCGGGGGCCGGGTCTTCGAAGTCTCCAAGAAACAGACGATCGAGGACATCTACGGGCAGATCGGCGCGGATCTGCGCTCACAGTATCGGCTTGGCTTCACGCCGGATGATGCCGCGGCCAAGGATGGTTATCACCAGATCGATCTCAAGATGGTGGGCGCATTGGCCAAGAAGAAGACCGACATCCAGACGCGCGACGGGTATTACATGGGGACCGACTGACCGGGAGCGAGCCCTCTTGGAAGAGAGCATTTCTCCTGTTCCTGTCACGCGGACAGGTCACGCAGGCGCGACTTTAGAACGGACCGGCACTCGGAGCTTCTCGTTGACTCTATGGCAACAGAAGATTGCTCTGGCCGTCGGCTTTCCAGAAGCCCGGTGCACGCCGGTTGCCGGGAATTAGTTGCGAATGTTTAGTTCGACTGATCCGCTGACCCGGAACTCCCGCGGACAGCAGGAGCCTGCTCATTATCTCAGGTGGCCTGTGGGCCCTGAGATTCCGGTAGCATCAGCTGTGACGTCGGGTGAGCCGAGTGGTGGCGGAATCCGAGATGATCGGCGTCGCTCCGAACGAAGAACCAGACGAGAACGAAGACCACAATAATCGAAACGGCAAAGAGAACGAGGATCAGCAGGAAGTTGGGTCTGTTGGGGGGAAGCTGCTCAACGTTCATAAAGGGCTATGATGCAGCGGGGCGGGGCGCTGTTGTCGAGAAGGGAACGGACAATTGGCGCCGCACCGCCCGCCGCGAACCGGGCAAAGGCCGCCAACTGGGAACCCTCGCCGCGGAGACAATGGCCTGAGCCGGTCGGACTCCGCTGCAGGAGGTAGCTTTGCGCCCAAACCAGTTCTCCTGCAGGTAGAGGGGGAGCTTCGGGTCTCATGGGCCGTCTCCCTCGACGCCGGCACTCGCATGATCGATCCGCGCCGCAGCAACAGGAGAAATGCTGTCAGCAACAGGAGAAATACTGTCGGCCGCTGCACGGTCATCCAATGTATCGGATGATGAGAGAGCAACCCGGGCTCCTGAAGCCGCGCAATGGGAGGGACCACCGTATATGAGACGAACCTTGAGCTATATAGCAGGAACCGCCGCACTGGCGCTCGCGCTAATGGGGGCGGCGGGGCCCGCACGGGCGCAGCAGCCCGCGCAGCCTGGCGTGGACATGGCCGCCAAGGCCGCGCACAAGCCGGTCACGCCCTACACTCCCAACAAACACCTGTATCCCCCGGTCGAGGAGGCCGCCCCGGACGTGCACGCCGCTCTGCTCAAAGCGCGCCAGGAGCATAAGCGGATCCTTCTGGATTTTGGTGGAGACTGGTGCGGAGATTGCCAGGTGCTGGATATCTACTTTCACCAAAGTCCCAACGCGGAGTTGCTGGCCCGCTACTTCATCAAGGTGAATGTTAATATCGGTCAGGAGGACGCGAACATCGAGCTGGCGCACAAGTATGATGTGCCAGTGCATGGGGTTCCGGCTCTGGCAGTTCTGGACAGCCGCGGTCATGTGCTCTTTGCCCAGGACCAGCAGTTCTCGGATATGCGCTATATGGAACCGAGTTCCGTAACGGAGTTTCTCAACAAGTGGAAGCCATAGAGCATTAAATGGAAGCCATAGAGCATTTCTACCGAACCGGGGCAGCGGCTGGAGTGGTGTCACAGGGAAGATAAGATGGAGCGCATGCGCCCTGTGTGGTTTCCTCCCGTGACAATCACGACAATCACATTGAACAGCATTGCCACAAACACAAAGCAGCCGCCGAACGATCTGTGATACGGCCCGGAGATTTTCTCCTGCAGGTTTGCCTTGTGACCGCAGGAGCAAGGCTCCAGCCGGAGACGGCTGGCCGGAGCGCGAGGCACGTATGGCGCTGGCATCGAGCGTGTTGAGTAAGCTCAGCAAGGACGGCGGCTGGAGACTTCGTTCGCAGAGGCTGTTGACGCCCGTGACGACTCTCCAGCGCGCCGTTCTGGCGGCGTTTCAACATGATGCCTTGACGCTGGGGCAGGCCACAGCCTACTCGGCTATCGTTGCCTTGTTTCCGGCGCTGATTGTCGCGGCCGCGGTGGTCACTTTGCTGCCGGAAACCCTGCCCTTCCGGCTGCAGATGTCGCTCTTCTTCGACCGCGTTCTTCCCTCTAACGTGACTCCGCTGCTGGATGCCTACTTCGCGACGACTCATGCGACAGGGGAGGCGAACCCACATACCGCCCGGGTGCTGCTGGGCTCGGTCGTGGTAAGTATCACGGGAGCCTCCAGCGTGATGGCGACATTGATGGAAGGGTTTCGCCGGGCGCACGACTTGCCTTTAACGCGGGGAAGCTTCTGGCCGCGCCGCCTGCGCGCCCTGGCTCTGGTGCCGCTGTCGCTGCTGCCAATGACCGCGGCCAGCGTCGTGGTCGTCTTCGGGAACCTGATCACCCACTGGCTGGTGGGAGAGGTCGCTCCGGCTCTGCGCGCGCCGGTGTACGTGCTGGCTTTTCTGGTGCGGTGGATTCTGGCGCTGGCCGGGAGTATTGGCATCATTGCGGTGATCTATCACCTGGGCACCGATGTAAGCCGGAACATGAGCGACGACCTGGCGCCGCTGCGGCGCACCCCTGGCAACGTCCTGCGCCGGGACTGGAGCTGGTATGCCAGCCTGCCCGGCGCGGCCCTGGCAACGCTGCTCTGGTTCGTGACCACGCTTGGCTTCGGATTCTATGTCACCCGGTTTGCCAATTACTCGCTGGTGTACGGTTCGCTGGGAGCGGCCATTGCGCTGATGTTCTGGCTCTATATCATCGCCCTGAGCGTGCTGATTGGAGCGGAATTCAACGCGCAGCGCCGAGCCGCGGTCCGAAATTGCGCCGATAACGAAGGTTTGAACCCTGTTCCGGACTTGAAGACCGCCAGACGGATAGAATGATCCACTGTAGGCGCAAGAAAACCATTTCGTAACAGGGGCTCCTGACGCCCAAAACCTGGAAGGAAAAGCATGGACGGCAGAGGCATAGTGGACGGCACGCAGAGGGTTAGGCGGGCAAAGATCGTGGCGACGCTGGGGCCGTCATCGAGCACTGAGGAGACGTTCCGGCAACTGGTCCGCGCCGGCCTGGATGTGGCTCGGCTGAACTTCTCCCACGGATCGCACGAGCAAAAAGCGGCATTGATTGCCATGGTTCGCAAGGTCTCCCAGGAAGAGAACAAGCCCATCTGCATTCTGGCCGATCTGCAGGGACCGAAGATCCGCACTGGATCTCTGGTGGGACACGTTCCCGTTCTGCTGGTCGCCGGGCAGCGGCTGGTGATTACACCGGAGCCAATCGAGGGTACGGCGCAGCGCGTCAGCACCGTCTTCACCACGCTCGCGGAGAATCTGAAGCCCGGGGACCAGATTCTGCTTTCCGACGGGCTGATCGAGCTGCGTGTGCTGGCCTTGCAGGGCGCCGACGTTGTGACGGAGATCATCAACGGGGGCCTGCTGGGGGAGAAGAAGGGCATCAACCTGCCCGGTGTGTCCATCAAGGTGCCTTCGTTGACCGAGAAGGATGAAGAGGACCTGGAGTTCTGCCTGCAGGCCGGCGCGGACACAGTGGCGGTGTCCTTTGTCCAGACGGCCGATGATGTCCGCTATGTGAAGCGGCGGATAGCCGAACTCGGCTCTGACGCCTGGGTGATTGCGAAGCTGGAAAAGCCGCAGGCGATCGATCATCTGGACAGCATCCTGGAAGCCGCGGATGCGATCATGGTGGCGCGCGGCGACCTGGGCGTGGAGGTCCCGCCGGAGAAGGTTCCAGCCATCCAGAAGCACGTCATTCGCCGCGCGTCGGAGTATCGCAAACCGGTGATCACGGCGACCCAGATGCTGGAATCGATGATCGAGAATCCAAGGCCGACGCGGGCCGAGGCCTCCGACGTGGCCAACGCGATCTATGACGGAAGCGATGCGGTCATGCTGTCGGCCGAGAGCGCCGCGGGCAAGTATCCGGTGGAGTCGGTGGCCATGATGAGCAAGATTGTCATGGAAACCGAAATGCAAATGGAGAACCTGACGCATAAGCCGGAGACGCGTCCGCTGGTCCTGGGCAAGCGCCGGGCTTTGACCGTGCCGGAGACGATATGCGAGTGCATGGCGCACTCGGCGCAGGACCTCGACCTCGCGGCGATCGCCATCTTCACGGAAAGCGGCAACACGGCGCGGCTGCTTTCCAAGTACCGGCCGGAGGCGCCCATCTATGCGCTGAGTCCGTTTGAGGCGGTAGTGCGTCGCGCCATGCTCTTGTGGGGAACGCTCCCCATACAGTGCGCGCGCTTCGAGGGTACGGACACATTGGTAACGATGGCGGAAGAGATGCTGCTCGCGCGCGGGTACCTGAAGGACCGGGAGGTCGTTGGTATCGTGGCCGGAACGGCGACCAAGTCCGGGGCCACCAACTTCATGCGGCTGCACCTGGCCGGGGACCGCTAGGAGCTTGTTGAAAAAGCACCTCGGATGTCCGCGAGGCAAGTACGAAAC
>CAXUIM010000172.1:0-8894 GCA_964250885.1 uncultured Acidobacteriaceae bacterium
TCGGCTCCGAGCGGCTGGCGATCGTCAGCCGGCACGGGCGAACGATGAACCTGGCCGTGTAGAGCCTTTTCCCGGAGTGGCTGGCCTCCTTGCCTAGGCTGTTTCTCTTCTCGTTGCTTACCAAGGCGATGCCGAAGAAGAGCTGGTATCTTCGCCTGCGTGAGACTTCTGAATGAGACAGCGCGGTTACGCGATTCGAGTGGCCGAAGGGCGAGTCTCTGTTGAGCACCGAGCTTCCTTTCGCCCGCGCACCCTCGTAGGGCTGGTGATCGCGTATCTCTGTTACTGCTTGCTTCCCGGTGTCAGGAAGTCTCTTGTTGACCTCGTGCAGCATCCGGACCCAGTTATCGGGTGCTTTGTTTTATTGATCTTGCTTATCCCGTTTCTTAGTGGAGCGACATGGCTCTTCTTTGCTTCGGGTGAAGTCATGCATTGCGATGTTCGGGAACTGCGATTCGCGCGAAGGCGAATCTGGGGGCGGTGGCATCGTTTTCGCTTCCAGTCTGCCCAGGTCCAAGGACTGCAGCGAGCCTTCCGCGGCACGGGCAGAAGCCGCGGCTTCACCGTGCTGACCTTCCAGGTAGAAGGGAAGCGCTATGACATGCTCGAAAATCTCGATCCGACTGATTCAGATCATGTCCTACAAGCCTGCAAGGCGATGGGCTTGGACGTCGTAATCATCGTTGACGAAGGTGCAGCCATGCTGCGTGATATCGAAAAGCGCGGCTGGTTCATCAACCCGGTTGCGCCCGGACCCGGATGAGCCTTCTTCCCGCCAGGAGTAAGCCGTTGCATCCAGGAAGTCCTGACTAAGCCTCCCGTCACCGGAATTGTGCGCGGATCGCTCCCTTCCAGATCGCGCTGTTAGACTTCCATCCATCGCTGCTCAAGAACTTCGATTGCCTGGGAGATTCCTATCCGGATGGCTGCACACACGACTTTTCGCCCCGTTGTTCCGGCCCATGAGAGCCGCAAAGAACTTTCCGTACGCGCGCTGCTACTGGGCGCCGTGTTTGGCGTCATCTTCGGGGCGGTGACGGTTTATGTGGGCCTGCGCGCCGGGCTGACCGTGGCGGCCAGCATCCCCATCTCGGTGCTTTCCATCTCCATCCTGCGGGCGTTTGGGCGAGCCTCGATCCTCGAAAACAACATCGTGCAGACGACCGGCAACGCCGGGCAGTCCATCGCCTCCGGAGTGATCTTCACGTTGCCGGCGCTCATCTTTCTGGGCTTCGATCTGCAGAGCTTCCGGATCTTCGCGCTGGCGCTCTTTGGCGGCTGGTTGGGAGTGCTGTTCATGATCCCGCTGCGGCGGCAGCTGATCGTCGAAGAGCACGGTACCCTGACCTATCCCGAGGGCACCGCCTGCGCCGACGTGTTGCAGGCCGGCGAGCGTGGCGGATCCTTTGCCAGCCGGGTGTTCCTTGGGCTGGGTTTGGGCGGCGTGTATACCCTGCTGCAGAACGAGAATCTGCTGCGCCTGTTTCCCGCCACGCCCAACTGGCAGCCCAACTTCGATCCCACCGGACAGCAGATCCTGAAAGGCGCCGCGATCCGCGCGGATGTGACCCCGGAGTATCTGGGCGTCGGATACATCATCGGGATTCGCGTGGCCGGCATCCTGCTCGCGGGCGGCGTGTTCAGCTGGCTGGTATTGATGCCGGCCATCGTCTTCTTCGGTAAACACCTGCCCGGTCCGCTGTATCCCGGAGTTGTGCCCATCAGTCAGATGAGCCCCAGCGATCTGTGGAGCACCTATGTGCGCCCGATGGGAGCGGGAGCGGTGGCGGCCAGCGGCCTGATCACCCTGCTGCGGACGGCGCCCACCATGGTCAGCGCCTTGAGCGCCGGGTTCGGCAAGCTGGGCGCCCGCAAGGGAGCGACCGGCGCCCGGCCCTCGCGTACCGAGCACGACATTCCGATGAGTGTGGTGGTGGCCGGCAGCGTCCTCCTGGTGCTGCTGATGTTCCTGTTCCTGCAGTTCAAGCCCGTCCCGGGAGCGCAGGTAGGCTGGCTCGCGAACCTGGCGGCGGCCCTGCTGGTAGTGGTGTTCGGCTTTCTGTTCGTAACCGTGTCAGCCAGGATTGTCGGAATTGTGGGCTCGTCGGCGTCGCCGGTGAGCGGTATGACGATCGCCACGCTCATGGCCACGGCGGCCATCTTTCTGGTGAAGGGCTGGACCGCGCCCGCATTCGGCGCGCTGGCCATCACCATCGGCGGTATGGTCTGCATCGCCGCCTCCAACGCCGGCGATACCTCGCAGGACCTGAAGACCGGCTACCTGATCGGAGCCACCCCGTGGAAGCAGCAGGTGGCCGTGATGGTTGGCGTTATCATCTCCGTGTTCTCGATCGGAGCCACCCTGAATGCGATGAACAAGGGGCTGGAGAGCTTCGAGCGTATGCAGCAGCCGAGGGCCATCTCCCTGGCCGCTCTGCCGGAAGGGATGACCAACCAGGGGACCTTTTCGCGCGATCACCTCAGCCTGACGCCGCACTCCCTGAACCGGGCCCAGAGCCAGCCGCATGAGGCGATCAACGACGCGCGCCGGTTTGTGGTGCTGAACTCCATTGGCTCGGCGACCCTGCAGGACGGCAAATATCTATACGATCCGGCTACCGGCAAGATCGAGATCCAGTGGGTGCAGGGCATCGGCAGCGAAAAGGCGGCGGCGCCGCAGGGCCGGCTGATGGCGACGGTGATCAACGGTATCCTGAGCCGCCGGCTGGCCTGGAGCCTGGTGCTGTTGGGCGTGGCGCTGGTTCTTGGCATCGAGCTGCTCGGCATCCGCTCCCTGACCTTTGCCGTGGGGGCGTACCTTTCGATTGGAACCACGCTGGCCATCTTCGCCGGAGGGGTGACGCGCTGGCTGGTGGACCGCGCCCTGGCTCGCTCCGGCGATGCTCCAGCCACCGAGGCGGAGAGCGAGATCTCGTCTGGAAGCCTGTACGCGTCCGGCCTGATCGCGGCTGGCGGCATCATGGGCCTGGTGGGTGTCTGCGCGAAGTTGTATGAGGCGGCGACGGATAACACCGTTCCCAGTTTCTCCCCGGACAATCCACTCCATAAGGATTGGGTGAGCGTGGTGATGTTCGCTCTGCTGGCCTTCAGCCTCTATTACTTCGCGCGCAAGCCGATGCCTTCGGAAAAGGTGCTGGAGGCGGTGGAGAGAGGCGAGTAGGGATCGGGGCGCACCGGGGTCAGGGCGGCCGACCAGAGCCCGGGGCTGAGCGGCTCGGCATTGCGCCCGGGAGGCCACTTTCCTTTTGCCTCGTAGACAATCCAGTCGGCGAGGATCGCTTCGGGCTGGATCACGATGAGCGTAACCAGGTAGCGCTTGGTCTTCACGAAGGTTTCCGCGGCGCCGCGTAAGGGGCGGCTGCGGCGCAGCGTGCCCGGCAGCTGCGGAACGGCATAGACGCGGAGGCCGGCCTCGGGATGCGTCTCGCCGTAGGCATTGAGCTGCCGCGCCAGATTCTTCGGTGTGGTCATGTCGAAGTCGGCCAGCACATTGCGATGCAATACGTTCGGCAGAACGACCGAGAGCAGGTCTTTGGCGAAGTCCGCGCAGTTGGCGCGCCCCAGCGTGTAGCGGCGCACATTCGGCTGCTCGTTGAGCAGCGTGAGGATGGCGGCCTCCTGCTCGGGTGTGGTTTCGATGCTGTAGATGAGCAGGTTGCGATCGAAGGCGGCGCCGATCCCCTCCTGCCAGTCGCCATAGCCCGGAGCAACTAGCCGGCCGTGGCGATCCAGGCGATCGGGAGCAACGGCGAGGAGCCGTGCCTGGCGATAATCTTCGCGTAGATCGGCCTCCAGCTTCGGCGTGACAAACGCCGGGACCTGGGAAGCGGAATCGACCCCATAGAAGAAGGTGAACGCCGGGACCGCCATCCAGTCGAGATCGGGAGAGCGGAGGTCGTGATAGCGGGACAGGACGACGCCCGTCTCTCCAGGCCGGCAGAAGCGCAGATGGATGGGACCATCGGCACAGATGTGATCCAGGTAAATTCCGGCGTGACCGACCGGCAGCATGGTGCCGAACGAACCGAAGGGCTCACCGATGACCAGACCGATGCGCGCGTGCGCTGCGGCGCACACGCTCCATAGGACGCAAAGCGCCAAAGCACGCATGCTGGGGCCGATAACGCGAGACATTTCCCGGTATTGGATGCGCGGTGGCGACGGGCGGCTGCACGGCCTGAATTCCGGTGATAGCCGGAAGTCTCAGCGCCTCTTGTCTGCAGCTGTGGGGTGGCTAGGAGCTTGTTGAAACTCGGCTCTTGTGGCTTCGCTAGCTTCGCGAAACCCGCTTTGATTGCGGGTTTCGTACTTGCCTCGCGGACATCCGAGGTGCTTTTTCAACAAGCTCCTAGAGTTCCAGGATGATGGGCATGATCAGCGGCCGGCGATTGGCGTTCTTCTGGAGGAAGCGTTTCAGGTCGCTGCGGATCTTGTCCTTCATCACACCGTAGTCGCGGCGTTCCTCCGCGCTGGAAAGCTCCAGGGTGCGGGCGACTACATCGCGGGCGTTGCGAAGCAGGTCGGGCTCATCGGCGGCGAAACCTCGCGTCGAGATCTCCGGCTGGCCTTCCACCTGCCCGGTCCGCCTGTTGATGGCAATAATGGGCAGAAAGACCCCGTCTTCGCCAAGATGCTTGCGGTCCCGGATGATGGTGTCCTCGACGACATCAGCGGTGGAGTTGTTGTCGATACACACGCGGCCCGTGGTGGCCTTGCCGGTCTTGTGCGCGGAGCTCGCGTCCACCGTGAGAATGTCGCCGTCTTCGAGCAGGAGAACCTTGTCGGGAATGCCGGTGGCGGCAGCCAGCTCGGCGTGGCGCTTGAGGTGGCGGAAATCGCCGTGAATCGGGATGAAGAACTTGGGCCGAACCAGCGAGATCATCAGGCGGAGCTCCTCCTGGGAGCCGTGGCCGGAGACGTGAATCAGACCGCTCGAACCGTCATCGTGAATGACTTTCGCATCGCGTCGCTCGAGGTGATCGATCACCCGATAGATCGCCTTCTCGTTGCCCGGAATGATTCGCGAACTGAGCAGAACGGTATCGCCCGGGTCGATCTTGGCGAACTTGTGGTTGTCCACGGCGGCGCGGGAGAGCGCCGACATGGGCTCGCCCTGGGTTCCGGAGATCAGGATGCAGAGCTTGTCCGCGGGAAAGTCGCGCATCTGGCCCGGATTGATCAGCAGACCCTGCGGCGGGTCGATGTAGCCCAGGTCCTGGGCGATCTCCGTGCTGTTGTCGATCGAGCGCCCCACCAGCGCGACCTTGCGCCCATACTTGTGGGCCAGATCCATGGCGATGCGGATGCGGTGAATGGAGGACGAGAAGCAGGAAAAGAAGATCTTCTTGCGGGTAGCGGCGAAGATGTCATCCAGGCGCGGAATCACGGCCTTCTCGCCGGGTGTGAACCCCGGGCGATCGACGTTCGTGGAATCCTGCAGCAGCACCAGTACGCCCTGCTTGCCGAGATCCGCAAAGGCCTGCAGATCGAACGGATGGCCGTCAGGGGAGGCCAGGTCGATCTTGAAGTCGCCGGTATGAAGCACGATCCCCACCGGGGTGTGCACCGCCAGCGAAACGCAATCCACCAGCGAATGGGTCACCCGGATGGGCAGGATGTTGAACGCTCCCAGGGTGAAGCGGCGGCCGGGAAGTATCTCGATCAGTTCGGCTTCTTCGAGCAGGTGATGCTCTTCGAGCTTGCCCTCTACAAAGGCGAGGGTAAACTCGGTGCCATAGACCGGAACATTGAGCTCGGACAGGATCCACGGCAGACCGCCGATGTGGTCCTCGTGCCCATGGGTGAGCACGATGCCCCGAACCTTGGAGCGGTTTTCGATCAGGTAACTGATATCCGGAACGACGATGTCGACGCCGAGCAGTTCTTCTTCCGGGAACATGAGACCGGCGTCGATAACAAGAATGTCGTCGTTGAAGCGAAGCGCGAGACAATTCATACCAAACTCGCCAAGTCCGCCAAGAGGAACCAGTTGCAATTTGTCTGAAGCCATGGACTTTAAGTCTATCCCAGCGCTGGCAGGGTTTTGCCGTGGTGGCGAGGATTGACCGGCGCTGCTTTCCCGTTTTGCTAAAACGTTCTGCCGTCGCGGCGCCGCGAATACGTCGCGCGAGTGCCGTTCCTGCAAGGCAAAACGGCGATGCAACTCGAAAGCACTTCTCCGCTACGCCTGCAGGGGAGATGCTTCAGATGGCGCGAACCAGACGCGCGGGCAGCCGGAAGAGCGCCCCAACCAGATCCAGTACGCCGCCCACGGCGACACCCACAATCCGGAACGGCAGCAGCAGCAGCCAGACAAATGGATACAAGATCACGGCCAGCAGAGCCGCCGGCCAGCAAACAATCAGCAGAAGGCAGAAGAGGATCAGCTTCATGGAAATGCGTGCTTCCTTTCTCTAAAACGTACGCAGGCGGGGCGCTCCCGGTTCCGTCGCCGGGTCCAGTCTCGATCCAGTTCCATTCTGCCACGTAGAACGGCACCGATTCTGCGTTCCTGATTCCGAGCTTACGACGGCCCCGTTTGCTACCGTAGCAACTCTTCCAGGGTGGTGGAGAGCTCGGTCTTTTCGTCGCGGTACTTGACGATTATGGGCGTGTAGACCGAAAGCCCGAGATCCTTGCCGGGGCCGCGCTGGATGGCGCGCGAGCCGGCCACGACGACCGCTCCGCTGGGGATCGTCAGGGGAGCTTTGCGTGTGGCTTTGAGCACCGTGCCGTTCGGCAGGTCATAGACCGGGGTGCCGCGAGTGAGGATCACACCGGCGGCCAGCACGGCCCGGGCGCCGACGATGGTGCCTTCATAGACTCCTGTGTTGCCGCCGATCAAAGCATCGTCCTCGATAATGACCGGGGAGGCATTGACCGGCTCCAGGACACCGCCTATCTGAGCGGCGGCGGAGAGGTGCACGCGCTTGCCGATCTGTGCGCAGGAGCCGACCAGGGCGTGGGAGTCGATCATCGTGCCTTCGTCCACGAACGCCCCGGCATTCACGTAGGCCGGGGGCATCATGACCACACCGCGGGCGAGGTACGCTCCGGAGCGCACGCTGGAGCCACCCGGCACGATCCGCACGCCGTCCCCGGTGGTGAATCGCCGTGCCGGATAGGTGGCCTTGTCGACGAAGCTCAGGACGGACCGGCCGTCCGGATGCACGCCGCTCATCTCGGTGAGCGCACCCAGGCGGAAGCCCAGCAGGAGGCCGCGCTTGACCCAGGCGTTCACCCGCCAGGCGGGAGCTCTGGGGTGGTCGTCTCCCGTGGTTTGGAACGAGGGCGTGGTCTCCGGTTCGGCGGCGCGCACCTCACCCTTTTCGAGCGCCGTGCGCAGCCGCTCAAACGCATGCAGAGCCTCGGGATTGCCGAGCGCGGCGTCTCCGTGGGCGAACCATTGTTCTATGGAGGATTCAAGGTCCTGGGTTACAGAATCTGCGGGGGTCATCGATAAAACGATTGTAGAAGCAACGGAAAGCAGGCTTGTAGAAAGAGCCTGAGGGGAGACTCTAGCTATAGTTAGAGCATTTTTGCTTTTACCGTGAACTGGAATCAGGCGTGCAGTGTCGTTTTGTTCGGGGAAAAACGACGTTGAGGTCGGCGGCTTCGGTCTACACCTAAAGCAAAAATACTCTAGAAAAGCCGGAGATTCTCGCGGGGATCGTCGCGCAGCAGGCCGAGCTCGCCGAGGGTACGCTCCAGCTTGCGGCGGGTGGCCGGCGCGACCGGCAGCATGGGCAGGCGCATCTGCTCGGAGCCGCGCCCCAGCAGGCTCAGCACAGCCTTGATGGGAGCCGGGCTGGGCTCGGAGAACAGCGAACGCATCAGGCTGAAGTAGTGATGATTGATGCGGCGCGCGGCGCTCCAGTCTTCGCTCAGCGCCAGGTCGACCATCTGCGCCATCTGCTGGGGGATGGCGTTGGACGCGACCGAGATCAAGCCGACACCGCCCAGGGCCAGTATGGGCAGAGCCAATGCATCGTCGCCGGCAAAGACCGCGAACGCGCGCGGAGCCTGCGTGATCAGATCCGCGATCTGAACGACATTTCCGCTGGACTCCTTGATGCCGGCGATGTTGGAGATCTCGGCAAGGCGGAGGACGGTCTCCGGCTCGAGGTTCACACCCGTGCGTCCTGGGATGTTGTAGAGCAGGACGGGGAGGCTGGTGGATTCGGCAATCGCGCGGAAGTGACGGTACTGCCCTTCCTGGCTCGGTTTGTTGTAGTACGGGTTGGCCGTGAGAATCCCGGTGAGACCTTCGATCCGTTCGAGTTTGCCGGCATTGAGGACCGCCTGCCGGGTGGAATTGTGGGTGCATCCGGCGAAGACGGGAACACGTCCGGCGGCGGCCTCCACGGTGATCTGAATGACTCGCAGCCACTCCGGGTCGCTGAGGGTTGCCGCCTCCCCTGTGGTACCGCAGGGCACCAGCAGGGAGATCCCGCTGGCGATCTGCCACTGAACATGGGAGATCAGCGCGAGTTCGTCGACGCTACCGGCTGTACGGCCATTGGGGCGGAAAGGGGTGATCAGGGCGGTGCCGCAGCCTTGCAGGTTCATGCCGACTCGAGTTTAAAGCTCTTGTCCCATCGCTGTATAGTTCCGCCCGGTCGCTCCCATTCAGGACATCACAAACAGCTCGTTCGGAATGCCTTCAGGCTGCCCCAAACCGAAGCGGATGCTTCGCATGCGGGCCCTAGGAGGGGCCGGGCGCGTGCGTGTGCGGCGCCTCCGGGTCCGGATCGTCGCGGCGTTCCACCCCAGGTGGGCAGTATCCAGACCGCATCTATGGCGCCGATCAGCAGCAGCCACAGCAGCGGATACAGGTACGCCAGCGGGACGGCAAGCAGATAGAGACCGAGCGA
>CAXUIM010000173.1:0-7032 GCA_964250885.1 uncultured Acidobacteriaceae bacterium
ATGACCAGTTCCTCTATCGCCTCTTGGCTCTATTTTGAAATGCGATTGCCCTGGCAATACTGCTCTAGGAGCTTGTTTAAAATTGGCTTTTGTGGCTTCGCTAGATTCGCGAAACCCGCTTTGATTGCGGGTTTCGTATTTGCCTCGCGGACAGCCGAGGTGCTTTTTCAACAAGCTCCTAGCGATTGACCGTGGTGGTGGACGAGTTGGTGCGCATGTCGAAGGTCTTCCTGTCGATCGAGCCGTTCACCTTGACGTTGGAGTACATGGCCGTGCGCGTGTCGCCGTTCGGGGCATAAAAAATCTGCTTCAGCGAAACGTCCCGCACGGGATCCACCCAGATGGTGATATGCGAAAAGGTACTCCGCACCGAGGCCTCTTTCGCCACCAGATCCAGCTTCTCCACCGGGACAGCGCGGCCGCCCTCCTGCATGGTCTCGGACCCTTGATCGCTGACATTCCAGACCTGGGCGAGGTCATGTCCGCTGCCGCCGAAGCCTAGGGTCAGGAAACTCTCATACTGGGCCTGATTTTCTCCCGCGTGGAGAACCGTGATCTGGTTGACCCCGGGATCGAACATCCGTAGCTGGCCGTCTTTATACGAAATCACACGCGGCTGTGGGACGCCTTCCTCCTGGATCACGGCCCCCATCTCGGTAGATTTTCCGGCGCGCTGGAAGTATATAGAGCCGGTCTGGATGGTGGTCGCCTGAACGACGCGTTCGTAGAGCTCCTGCCGGAAGTCGGCGCGGGCGTTCTTGAATCTCTGGCTGGCCGTGTCCATCTGTGAGAGGACGGAGTTCAACGAGGCTGGATTGGTCTGCGCTTGCAAGCGCGGAGCCGGGGCGGCGAGAAACAGAGCGACAAGAGCCCCGGAGCGAAGCGATCCGAGTGCAACGGAGCGAAGCGAATTCAGTGCAACGGAACTCAGGAATCCAACGCATTGGCGAGGGTGCTTCTTCAAGAGGAACTCCTGCGTAGGTTCGGGCCGCTTAGACCGGACGCCCATCAAAGTGCTTTTGTTTAGATGATGGTGGGGTCGAAATGTCGCGTTGAAATCACTCGCCGCAGGCTGGGAGGAGGTCTCAACGCGTCACCGTGGCATCGTAGGCGACCACCTGACCCCGGGCATCGAGCACCGGGACGTACTTCTCCAGCTGGACGTCTCCCGCGATCGGCTCAACGATGTTCAGAATGGCGTCGCGCAGCTCGGCGTCCGATCGGGCGCCATGCAAATCCTCGGCTCGGATCTCGAAGACGAAGGACCCATCGACTGCGTTCGCTCCGCTGCCGGCGGGGGCCCGCCGTTCCCGGACAAGAACCTCGCTGGCGTGCAGGGGAACCGTGGTCACGGGCCGGTCCTTGAAGTTGATCCAATGTGGCGACACGAACAGGAAGAGCAGGATCAGCGTAACCATCACATCGTAGTGAAAGCTGCCGCGTTCATACGTCCAGAAGATATAGCTGCGCAACAGCCGGGTCACAAGGCACGCTCCAGCTCTCGTGGGTGCGCGCCCGGAGCTTCGCGGCCCAGCGGCTGCCGGTTGATCACCGTTTCGCCGCCCATGTACGGCTGCAGCGCCTCGGGAATGCGTACCGAGCCGTCCGCCTGCTGGTAATTTTCCAGCACCGCCAAGTACGTGCGCCCGACCGCGAGAGCGCTGCCGTTCAACGTGTGGACGAACTCGGTCCTGGCCGCGCCTTCCGGCTTGTAGCGGATATTGGAGCGCCGCGCCTGGAAGCTCTCGAAGTTCGAGCAGGATGAGATCTCGCGGTAGGTGTTTTGGCCCGGCAGCCAGACTTCCAGGTCGTAGGTCTTGGCCGACGCGAATCCCATATCCCCGGTGCAGAGCAGCATGCGGCGATAGGGCAGCCGCAGACGCTCCAGCACTGTTTCGGCATTGCGGGTCAGCAGCTCGTGTTGCTCATAAGAGTGCTCCGGCCGCACGAACTTCACCAGCTCGACCTTCTGGAACTGGTGCTGGCGGATCATCCCTCGTGTGTCCTTCCCATGGGATCCGGCTTCGGACCGGAAGCAGGGCGTATACGCCGTAAAGGAGATGGGCCCGGCGGAGAGGTCGATGGTTTCGTCGCGGAAGATGTTGGTGACCGGCACCTCAGCGGTGGGGATCAGCCAGTGATCGCTCTCCTGAAGCTGGCCCGCCACGTAGGGCCCTTTATCGTCGCAATGGAAGGAGTCCTCGGCGAATTTGGGAAGCTGCCCGGTGCCGAACAGGGAGCGGGAGTTCACCATGTAGGGTGGCAGCACCTCAACGTAGCCGTGCTCGCGCGTGTGCAGGTCCAGCATGAAGTTGGCCAGCGCCCGTTCCAGCCGCGCTCCGGCGCCGAAATGCAGGGCGAACCGCGCTCCCGACATCTTGGCCGCACGTTCGAAGTCGAGAATTCCGAGCGCCTCGCCGATCTCCCAGTGCGGCCGCGCTGGGAAGTCGAAGCGGGCCGGCTCGCCCGAGATCTTGACGCAGACGTTGTCATGCTCGGAGGAACCCGCGGGCACGGAGTCGTGAGGAAGGTTGGGAATGGCCTCCAGCAGTTCACGCAGCTTGAGATCGGCGGCAGCGGCATGGGTCTCCAGCTGCTCAATCTTCTGCTTCAGCGCGGTGCTCTGCGCGCTGACCTGGGTCACGTCTGCCCGTTCCCGCTTCAACCGGCCGAACTCCGCGGACAGCGCATTGCGCTGAGCCTTTAAAGTTTCGACCTCGGTGATCGCTGTGCGGCGGTCTGCATCCAGGGCGCGGAAGCCGGAGAGCTGGGAAGGATCCGCCCCACGCAGCCGCAGCTTCTCATCCACCAGGGTCAGGTTGGCGCGCACAAATACCAGATCGAGCATATCGAGACATTCTAGTGCAACATTCAGAACATCCTAGTGCAAGCTTTCAGGACGTCCTAGTGCAACATTTCAGGACATCCTCGTGCAACACCTCAGGTACCGTGCAGCGGGATGAGCGACATCGGCGCCGCTTCCAGGGAGAGCCACTGTGGCGCTTTGTAGCGTCCCGTGCCAGCGCATTCCGCCGGCCCGAGATCTCCGGCAGCGTCGGGCCGCAGGCATTCGGCACGATGTAAGCTAGGCACAATGAGTGGACTGAAGCGTGTGCGGCGTGCCCTGTTGTCGGTTACCGATAAGACGGGGCTGGTTGAGTTTGCGGGTTTGCTGGCCCAGTGGAATGTGGAACTGGTTTCGACCGGGGGGACGGCCAAGGCGCTGCGCGAGGCGGGCCTGGCGGTGCGGGATGTGGCGGAACTTACCGGCTTTCCCGAGATGCTGGATGGGCGTGTGAAGACGCTGCATCCCATGGTGCACGGCGGTCTGCTGCACCGCCGCGACGATCCGGCCCACGTGGCTGCGGTGACCGAGCACGGGATCGCACCGATCGACATGGTCGTGGTGAACCTGTACGCCTTCGAGAAGACGGCGGCGCGCCCCGGCGTTCGCCTGGAGGAGCTGATCGAAAACATCGACATCGGCGGACCCTCGATGCTGCGCTCCGCGGCGAAAAACTTCGAAGATGTGGCCGTCGTGTCGCGGGTCGCCGACTACCCGGCACTTTCCGAGGAGCTCCAGGCCAGCCAGGGTCAGCTCAGCCGGGAGACGCGCTGGCAGCTGGCGCGCGCCGCCTTCGCCACGACCGCCGCCTACGATTCGGCGATTGCCAGCACGCTGGAGGCGCTGCCGGCTGACCCGGCAGTTCAGGCCGCAAACCGCGAGCAGGCCAGGACAACGACCGAAGGCGAGGCGGCCGCGCCCATGCCGCCCAACCTGCGTATATCGGCTTCGCTCAAGAGTGGACTTCGCTACGGCGAGAATCCTCACCAGGCGGCCGCGCTCTACACCGACGGCTCGGGCCTGGGAATCGCCAACGCCGAGCAGATGCAGGGCAAGGAGTTGAGCTATAACAACCTGGTCGATCTGGACGCCTGCTGGGCGCTGGCCAGCGAGTTCAGCAGCGCCGATGTGCCCGCGGTCGCCATCATCAAGCACACCAATCCCTGCGGCGTGGCGCTGGGCGTCACGGTGGAGGAGGCCTATCGCCGCGCGCTCGAGGCCGATCCTGTCTCCGCCTTTGGAGGAGTGATAGGGGTCAGCCGTACGGTGGACGGGCCGGCCGCCGAGCAGATGGCCAAGCTCTTCCTGGAGGCGATCGTGGCGCCGGAGTTCACGCCGGAGGCCCTGCGGGCCTTCTCCAGCAAGCAAAACCTGCGTGTGCTGCGCATTCGACCGGCGACGCCAGAACGGGTGCTCAAGCAGATCTCCGGCGGCTTTCTGCTGCAGGACGAAGATCGAGCGACGGCTACGGCGGCGTCGCTGACCGGCGTCACCGCCCGGCCGCCCAGCTCCTCCGAGAGGGACGCACTACTCTTTGCCTGGAAGGTCTGCAAGCATGTGAAGTCCAACGCCATCGTGTATGCGCGGCTGCAGGAGGGCTTCGGCCAGACGGTCGGCATTGGCGCCGGCCAGATGAGCCGTGTCGACGCCGCCCGGTTCGGCGCCATGAAGGCCGCGTTGCCCCTGGCGTCCACAGTTGCGGCTTCGGATGCCTTCTTTCCTTTCGCTGACGGTCTGGAAGTGGTCGCCAACGCGGGAGCTACAGCGGTCATTCAGCCGGGCGGCTCGGTGCGAGACTCGGAAGTTATCGCGGCGGCGGACCGGCTGGGCGTGGCGATGGTCTTCACCGGGGTGCGGCATTTCCGCCACGGCTGACGTTTCTTTCTTCGGGACTCAATGCCGCTGTTATTTCTGGCAGTTACGATTGGGACCGATTCGGCCCGGCACGAGCGGTCCCATTGTCCGGAATTTGGCCGAAACGGGCCAGTCGCATCCAATAAGCTGTAAAGTACGTCTAACGAGGTAGGAAGAACGATGGCCAGAGCGCCTTTTCAGAACATATTTCGTCCCATCGCTTCCGCTGCCTTACCGGTCCCATCCAATTCCCGAGACTTATTCAACTCACAGGACGCAGCCATGAGTTCGAGCCGAACCTTCCGCGCAGCACTGCTGCCCTTTGCTGTGGCCGGTCTTTTCGTTCCTATACTTGGCGTGTTGCCTGCTGTGGCGCAAACCGCGGCGCCAGCACAGATTCCCGGCAAGTCTCAGTCTCCGGCGCCCCCAAGCTCTGCCACAGCCGGTCAGCCTGTGAACCACGCGGACTCCTACTACCACTATGGTCTGGCGAAGATGTACGAGGATCAGGCCGTGGCCAATGGGCGGCAGGACCTAGCCACTCAGGCGATCGAGCAGTACAAGCTGGCGATGGACGCCGATCCCACTTCGCCTGTCCTGCAGGACGGCATCGCCAATCTCTACTTCCGTTTGGGCCGCATCCGCGAAGCGGTCTCCGCGGCGCAGGATCAGATCGACAAGCACCCCGACGATCTCGACGCGCACATGCTTCTGGGCCGGGTCTACCTGCGCTCGCTGGGCGACGGCCAGGGACCCCAGACCAATGACATTTTGCAGGCCGCGATCAAAGAGTACGAAACCATCGTCAAACTGAAGCCGAATGACCTGGAGAACAGGCTGCTTCTGGGCCAGCTCTATGGTCTGAACCATAACTCGGCCAAGGCCGAGGAGCAGTTTCAGGCGGCACAGAAGATCGACGGCAACAATGAAGAAGTAGTGCTGAGTATGGCGCGCCAGTATACCGAGCAGGGTGAGCTCGACAAAGCCGCCAAGGTGATCGCCAATGTGCCGCCGGATGAGCGCAGCAGCCGCATGGACTTCGCGCTCGCAGGCATTTACGACCAGCTCAAACAACCGAAGCAGGCGGCCGCGGCGTATCAGGCAACACTCAATATCGATCCGGACAATACCGATGCGAAACGCGGCCTCGCCGCAGCCTTGACCGCCGCGGGAGACATGGATGCCGCCGCCAAGATTTACGCGCAGATTCTTACCGCCGATCCGCAGGATCCGCAGGCGCTGATCCATGAGGCTGAGATCCAACGGCAGCAAGGAAATTACGAGCAGTCGCTGACGACGTTGAAGAAAGCCCAATCCCTGATTTCCGATAACAACCTGGAGCTGAGCTACAACATCGCGCTGGACGACGATGCACTGGGCCGCTTCGATGACGCCATCAAGGTGCTGAAGGCGATGCTGGCCTCTTCCGCCGTGCCCGACGGCAAGTACGCGGATGCGGACCGCAGCAATCGCGCGCTCTTCCTCGACCGTCTGGGAATTGTGGACCGTGAGGCTGGCCAGACCGATGACGCGATCGCGGCCTACAAGGAGATGGCGGCTCTCGGTGGCGAATTTCAGGTGCGCGGGACAGACGGAGAGGTCGATACCTACCGCGATGCCCATGAGTGGGCTCAGGCGCTGCAGGTCTCGGCCGACGCGGCTAAGGCCATGCCCACCAACCACGATGCGCAGCTCACCTACTCCCGGGAGTTGGCCGATTCCGGCAAAGTGGACCCGGCGGTCAAGCTGGCCCAGGCGCAGTTGAATGGAACCCCTGACGACCGCGACGTTCTGTTTACTCTGGCGGATATCGACGTTCGCGCCAAACGCTGGCAGGATGCGACGCAGGCGCTCGATAAAGTGGAGGCTCTGTCGGTCAAGCCGGAAGACAAGGCATTCCTCTACTACTACCGGGGCACCGTCTCTGAGCGTCAGAAGCTCTACGATCAGGCCGAAGCGGAGTTCCGCAAAGGCCTTGCAATTGATCCGGACAACGCCGCAATTGAGAACTATCTCGGCTACATGTTGGCGGAGCGTGGCGTGAAGCTGGACGAAGCTGTCGTCTTACTAAAGAAGGCTGTGGCCTACGATCCGCAGAACGGCGCCTATCTCGATTCCTTGGCCTGGGCCTACTACAAGCAGGATCAATATGCGCTGGCCGAGGATTACTCGCGACGAGCGGTCATGAGAATGCCTGACGATCCGGCGGTTCGTGCACATCTGGGCGACATCGACGCGAAGGACGGCAAGCTGCCGCAGGCCATAGGCGAGTGGCAGAAGTCCCTGCAGGAGTATGCCACCTCCCTGGCTCCCGACGCCGACCCCGCCGATGT
>CAXUIM010000173.1:7132-8830 GCA_964250885.1 uncultured Acidobacteriaceae bacterium
AGTCCCTGCAGGAGTATGCCACCTCCCTGGCTCCCGACGCCGACCCCGCCGATGTCGCCAAGGTCCAGCACAATCTGGAGGGCGCGCGCATAAAGCTGGCGCATGCCGGCGCCGGCCCGACGAAGTAATCCGGCCGATCACGGCCGATCACGGCTGGGCCGGCGTTCCCGGTTGCGATGCCTCCTGGCAGAGCCATTTTTCCTGCAGGTATACAGCAAAGCCTCAGCGTCTGTGCCGTTTGCTCCGACGAAACGGCATCGACAACTCGCGTTGACTCGACAAGTACAGGAGCAATGCTCCAATAAATGGCATTGCCCCTGGCGGTGAGTGCTTGGTCGGCGGAAGGTCTCACGCTACACTCAGGCAAATGCTCAGAAATCTGCAGGCACTCGGGGTGTTTCGGGAAGAGGAGCGCCAGTTGTCCGTTCGCGCGTTCCCCGCGCCTGCAAGCGACGATCGCACGCCTTTCGAACGCGACCGTGATCGCGTGGTGCAATCCCGCTCCTTTCGCCGACTCGCGGGCAAGACGCAGGTCTTCACCAGCCGCGCTTCGGACCACTTTCGCAGCCGCCTGACGCACACCATCGAGGTGGCGCAGGTGGCGCGGCATGTAGCCTCGGCACTGGGTCTCAACGTCGACCTGGCGGAGACGCTGGCCCTGGTCCACGATATCGGCCACCCACCCTTCGGGCATGCCGGAGAGCGTGCCTTGGATCGATGTCTGCGCAATCATGGACTGAGCTTCGACCACAACCTGCACGCCCTGAGAATCGTGAATCGGTTCGAACAGCGTTACGCCGGGCATCGTGGATTGAACCTCACTTTGGCAACGCGCGAAGGCATCATCAAGCACTCCCGTGACTACAGCGCGGTCACCCATCCCGGCCTTGCAGAATACTTTCTCGATCGCCGCCCCCCGCTCGAGGCGCAGATAATCGACCTCGCCGATGAGATTGCCTATCTCACCGCGGATCTGGATGACGGGGTCGAATCGGGTCTCCTGGAGATCCGCCACATTCGCGATCACGTCGCCATACTCCGGCGCAGCTATTATGCCGTACAGCGGGCGCATCCTGCGGCTGAAGAGAAGTATGTCTTCCATGATGCCCTGCAGGCGATGCAGAAGACGCTGGTCCTTGATCTGATTCAAACCACGGCGGAAAACGCTGCCCGGGCCGGTGCGCAGTCGCTGGCGGACATACGCTCCCTGGGCCAGCGGGTAGCGATCTTTTCAGTGCGGGCGGAGTCGGAGCGGAAGGAAGAGAAGCGCTATCTTTATGAGACGCTCTACACCTGCCCTGCTCTGGAGCTGGAGCACTCGAAGGCCGAGGAAGTAGTGACGGAACTCTTTGAGTTCTGGGTTAACGAGCCGGAAGAACTGCCGGAGACGTACTTCGCAGAAATTGAAACCGAGGGGCTGGCCCGGGTAGTCGCCGATTACATCGCGGGCATGACCGACAATTTCATTCTGTTGCAATATGCCGAAGTGCGCCGCCGGGTGCGCTCCGGCAAGACCACCACCCTGCGTCTGTAGCGCCGTTCGGGTGCGAAGCTTGACCGCCCGCGGTCTTTGACATGGGTGCGTGGTGTTGTTAGCGTTAAGGCTGCTCTGCAAGCCAGCGTCCCCGTCGTCCAGAGGCCCAGGACATCGCCCTTTCACGGCGGTAACACGGGTTCGAATCCCGTCGGGGACGCCAA
>CAXUIM010000174.1:0-8806 GCA_964250885.1 uncultured Acidobacteriaceae bacterium
CGCGACTTCTATTGGAACAATCTTGCAGGCAAGCTCCTGGCGCAAGGATGGGATGCGTTCTGGCTTGATAGCGCGGAACCGGAAGAGTATTGGCCGCATTTCGGAGATGCCATCCTGAGGGATAAACAGATCGCCATCGGTAATGGCATGGCTTACACAAATATCTTTCCTTTCGTGCATACCCTTGGAGTGCAGGATCATTGGGAAAAAGATACACAGCAAAAGCGCGTGTATCTGCTGACGAGGTCCGCCTTCCTTGGGCAGCAACGGGTGGGCGCCACCACATGGTCGGGCGATGTGTATAGCAGCTATTGGGCCTTGCAGCATCAGGTGCCCGCCGGTTTGAACTTCGCCCTCTCGGGTATGCCTTATTGGACAACGGACATCGGCGGCTATCATCAGCCCGATCCGGGCAAGACTCAGTTTGAGCCCGGGTATCAGGACTTGTATGCGCGATGGTTTGAGTTCGGTACATTCTGCCCGGTGTTTCGCACCCACGGTCACCGCGATCACAACGAGCTCTGGACCTACGACCGGGTCGAACCCACTCTTCTGAAGTATGACAAGCTACGCTACAGGCTCATGCCTTACATCTATTCGCTGGCCTGGCGGGTGACCCACGATGATTACACGATCCAGCGGCCGCTGGTAATGGACTGGCGCACGGATCCCAAGGTGCGCGACATCGGCGATCAGTTCATGTTCGGCCCAGCGCTGCTGGTGAGCCCCGTTCTCGAGCAGGATGCTGTGAAGCGCAGCTTATACCTTCCAGATTCTCCTGTCTGGTACGACTTCTGGACCGGGAGCACAACCCAGGGCAGCCGTTATCTCGATGTCGCGGCGCCGCTGGACACGCTTCCTCTCTACGTCCGCGCCGGCTCGATCCTCCCTCTCGGCCCGGAGATCGAATATACGGGGGAGAAGCCCGACGCACCGATAGAAATCCGTGTGTACCGCGGAGCCGACGGAGACTTTCAGCTCTATGAAGACAGCGGCGACACCTACAACTACGAGAAGGGTCAACACGCGATCATTCCGATGCACTGGGACGATAAGGCCCATCAGTTGACCATTGGAGCTCGCGACGGAAGCTTCCCCGGCATGGTGGAGAGCCGCAAGTTCCGGGTGGTCTTTGTGACCTCCGGCCACGGTGCCGGACCGCTCGAAACCAAGGACTTCGATCATGAGGTCAACTACACGGGACAGAGCGTCTCAGTGGAGGCTCGTTGAGGTCTCATGCAAGATACCAATCAGTGCTCTGGTACAGAAGGAACGTCAGGAGATACTTCGCTAGTCTAACGAGAGCACGCCTCACCGCGGTGCAATGCGAATGAGGCGGCCATCGTCGTCGTCGGTGATGACCCACAAGGCGCCATCCGGCCCTTCCTTCACATCGCGCATTCGTTGATGCTGGTCCAGCAGCAGGCGTTCTTCGCCGACGACCCTGTTGCCTGCCATGATGAGACGTGCAACATGTTGACCCGCAAGGCCGGCTACAAAGAGATTGCTGTTCCACTCCGGAATGAGTTTCCCGTCATAGAAGGTCATCCCGCTCGGTGCGATCACCGGATCCCAATAGTAGACAGGCTGCTCCATACCGGGCATGGCGGTGACACCGCCGACACTCGGCTTCTGCCCCTTGTTCAGGGTTTCGTGCAAGCCATCCTCGGTCTCGAGAGTTCCGTCGATCTTCGTTCCGTCGTAGTTTCTCCCGTAGGAAATCAGAGGCCATCCATAGTTGACGCCACGCTGGATTCGGTTGACCTCGTCGCCACCTTGTGGCCCGTGTTCGGAATCCCAGATATCACCCGTGACGGGGTTGAGCGCCAGACCCTCCGGATTGCGGTGTCCGTAGCTCCAGATCTCAGCGTAGGTGCTGTCCTCCTGATCCTGATTGAACGCAAACGGATTCCCGGGCGCGGGTTTACCATCCGTGGTGATCCGTAGGATCTTGCCCATGTAAGAGAACAGGGATTGCGCCTCGCCGCGTGTGGGATAGAAGAAACGCTCTCCCAGCGAGACGTACAGGTAGCCATCCTTGCCAAAGAGGAGCCGCGAACCGTAATGCGCCGTTTGCGGCACGGACGGCCCAATGCGCAGCAACGTTGTCACATTCTGTAAGCGGGCGTCGTTGGGCGTCAGTCTGGCCCGCGCCACAACGACTCCGCTGTCTTGCTGCGGGTATGGCACCTTGCGATCTGTATAGACACGCCCGCGCGCCTGCACGTAGGTGAAATAGAGCAATCGATTGGAGGCGAAGTTCGGATCGATAACGATATCAAGCAGACCGGCGTCACCCAGGAACAGGACTGGAGGTACGCCAAGGATGTCGGGCCCAAACCTTCCGGTTTTGCGGTCGATCAAGCGCATGGCTCCGGACTTCTCATTGACGATGATCTTGCCATCCGGAAGAAATGCCAGTCCCCAAGGATGGAAGATGTGACTTGCGATCACCGTTTCCTTGTAGGCCGTCCTGGTGATCACGGCCACCGCACGCGTCTGCCCGGAGAAGGCGGGATGCTGCCCCACCCCTATCGGGGGACGCGTTTCGAGCGGCTGACCTGGAACCGGCGGAACGTCCGGAGGGCGAGCCCCCAGAACTTTGAGGCCCACACCGTTCGTTATCTGTGCCCTCAATGTTTGGCCACAGGGAACGAAGATCATGATGAGAATCACAAGCAAGCAGAACCGGTTCCAAGCCCACCCGCCTGGAACGTCTCTCCTGCTGCTGTATAGCGGATTCATCATGCGACTGACGTTTTCTTGAGGGCGAAACGGCCACGGAAACCGAAGCTCCCCTTTACACCCGCAGAAGAAATGCTTCAAATGGGCCAGCCATATCGGCGATTGCCAGCTCGTCCCCGCAACTCTGGGTCTCTGGGTTGTCTCTGTGCTTCCTGTCATGAACTCCAACATCCTTAATCGCTTCTCCGAGTGCTCCATGAATTGCAGTTTTCGATGCTGTGCCTTGTCTTCACCGAGGCACCACCATCAGAGTAGACGCGCCGCGAGGTGAATCGGGGTGTGTGAATCGCAGATTCCTGCGGGAGAGATGCTTTCAGCCCTTGACTAATCGAGAGTCGGATGTCTACCATTATCTTTTCTAACCGGAGGTCGAATCTCTACCATGACCAAAAAGGCCGCGCAACGCGCGAATGTGCTCCAGGGAACCCTGGACATGTTGATCCTGCGAACACTTCTTTATGGGCCAGCACATGGTCATGAGATTGGAAAACATATTCAGCGGACAACACATGATTTTCTTCAGATGCAGCATGGCTCTCTTTATCCCGCGCTGCACCGTCTGGAGCGAAAAGAATGGGTTGTCTCCAAATGGGAGACAGCCCCAGATCGCAATCGGGAGTTCAAATACTACCGCCTTACAGACAAGGGCAGGAAGCAACTGGCGGTTGAAGAATCGCAATGGAAGCAGATGGCGGAGGCTGTGGCGCGCGTAATGTGGCCCGCCGCCGAGGAGCGCTGAGATGATCCGAAAGAGACGGAATGCCGACCTGGAGCGCGAACTTAGATCTGATCTCGACCTGGAAGAAGAAGAGCAGAGGGAACGCGGCCTGTCCCCTGAAGAGGCTCACCGTGCCGCTCTGCGTGCTTTCGGCAATCCCACTCTGATTCGCGAGCACACTCGCGCTGTGTGGAGTTGGAGTTGGGTGGAGGATCTTCTTCGAGATCTAAGGATCAGCATTCGCACTCTGTCCCGGTCTCCGGGCTTCTCACTGATTGCCGTCCTGATAATGGCATTGTGCATCGGCGCGGCGACATCGCTGTTCACGGTGGCGCGTTCGGTTCTGCTCAAGCCGCTGCCATTCCGCGATCCGGGGCGGCTGGTCATGATCTATGAGCATTTCCGCGACCCCAGCATGAACGTGCAGCAGTTCAACTACAACGCCGTTGCTCCCGCCGATTACTACGACTGGCGCGCCCAAACACATGGCTTCGAGGACATGGCCGCATGGCGCTATGGGCAGTTCAACCTGACCGGGGAGCACGGAGAACTGCCGGAACTGGTGAGCGCGGGCGGCGCTAGCTGGAATCTGTTTCCCCTGCTGGGAGTGCCTGCGGTCGTCGGACGAACGTTTCTGCAAAGCGAAGATCGTCCGGACGGAAGCGCGGTCATGCTTACGTGGAATCTCTTCAAGCGGCGGTTCAGCGGGGATCCGTCGATCGTCGGCCGGCAGATCCATCTCGACGGGAAGCCCTACACGGTGGTGGGCGTGCTTCCGAAGTGGTTCACGTATCCCGATGCGAAGATGCAGATGTGGACGCCGTATGCGTCCGGGCTACCACCGGTTATCCTGCAGCATCATGATTTTCACTTCAGCCGTGTGATAGCCCGCTTGAGACCTAACGTCAACCTGGCAAATGCTCTGAGCCAGGTTGGGGCGGTGCAGTATCGGCTGCATTCGCAAAACCTGAGTGCGCCGGTGGCTGAGGATGTGGCGGCAAAGACCCTCGTCCAGGATCTCGCGCGAGATGTGAAGAAGCCACTGATCGTGCTGCTATGCGCTGTAGCTTGCATGCTGCTGATTGGCTGCCTCAACGTGGCCAACCTGCTAGTGGCGCGCTCTGCGGCGCGGCAGAAGGAGATCGCGGTCCGGAGCGCGCTGGGGGCGGGGAGAATGACGCTGATTCGTGAACAGCTGGTTGAAAGCCTGCTGGTCTCGATCGCCGGCGGCCTCACCGGAGTGCTGTTATCGTTGGCGGCAACGAAGTGGCTGGCCGGCAGGTGGAAGGATCTTCCCAGCGCGCAGAGTATCCACGCCGATGGCGTGGTGCTGGGGTTTGCCTGCGCGCTGGTTTTTGCAACGGCGCTGCTGGCAGGGCTGCTCCCGGCGATCTCATCGACAGGCAAGGGAGCGATGGCGGCGCTGCAGGCTTCGTCGCGGAGCGGGACAGGCAGCCGCTCACGCACGGCGATGCGTAAGACGCTGCTCACGGTGGAGATTGGGACGACTGTAGTCCTGCTGATCGCCGCCGGCCTCTTGCTCAAGAGCTTCTGGCGTCTGCGGACGACCGATGTGGGCTGCGCGACCGGCAACGTGTTGACGATGAGCTACAGCCTTCCCGCCAAGAAATACGATACTCCCGAACACGTGAACGCATTCAACGAACCGCTGTTGGAGCGAGTGCGCGCCATGCCAGGTGTGCGGGCCGCGGCTCTGGGTTCGATCATGCCCGGAGCCGGAGCCGGCGGAGACGATTCGTTCACGATTCTCGAGCGTCCGCCAGTCGCGGCCGGCGCGGCGATGCCCGCCGCGCTCATCCGGTGGGTCGATCCCGGATACTTCAGCGCATTGCGGATACCGCTGCTGAAGGGGCGCTTCTTCACCAGCGACGACCGCGCCGGCAGGCCCAAGACGGTCATTATCAGCGATCAACTGGCGAAGCAATACATCCCCGATGGAGATCCGTTAGGAAAGCATCTGCACGTGGCCGCCGAGGAAAACGGCGATTACGAGGTGGTCGGGGTTGTCGCGAACACACTGCACCAGGTAGGTCAGCCAGCCAGGCCAACCATGTATTTTCCCGTTCTCGAGGGGCAGAGCACTAATGCGATGACTCTGGTATTGCGGACGGCGTCCGATCCCCTGTCCTTCTCGGTCCCGGTCCAGAAACAGATTGCCCAGCTGGATCCGGAGCTGCCGGTTTCGGATGTGCTGTCGATGCGGCAGATCATCGATCAGTCGCTCGGCAACGCCAGCCTGATCGCCAGTCTGGTGCTGGCTTTCGCAGTGCTGTCGCTGATGCTGGCCTGCGTGGGCTTGTATGGAGTCCTCTCTTACCTGACGATGCAGCGCACGGGAGAGATCGGCATCCGCATGGCGCTTGGCGCACAACGCGAGCAGGTTCTGCGCCAGATGCTGAGCGACGGCATGCGACCCGCGCTTCATGGGCTGGTGCTTGGCCTTGCGGTCAGCGCGGGAGCGGTGCGACTCATCCAGTCGATGCTCTATGGAACCCGTGCGCTCGATCCGGCGATCTTTGCGGCTGTAGCTGCAACGCTGCTGGCGGTGTCGGTGATCGCTTGCGTGGTTCCGGCCTGGAGGGCGTCGCGGATCGATCCGATGCAGGCATTGCGAATCGAGTGAAGCTGTGAAGCGGGGATCTCTCAGGCCAACCAGTACTACGATTGCTGTGTTCTCCAGCTTATGCCGCAGGTCACGCGTTTGGCGTTCCCGTCAGCCTCACTGCACTTTGCCGAGCGGCGGCTGAGCGTCCGCGGCCGCGGAGAAGCGTACTTTCCCAGCCGCGGATGCTATTGACCCGAACCGGTGTCGTCGCCGGCCACAGCGTAATACCCCCGGCGCGCCTGGACCTTCACGCTCTTGCCGCAGTCGAGTTCGATCTTGCGGAATTTGCCATCCGCGTTCTTGTCCAGGGGTGTGTAGCTGGCCAGGTACTGGGTCCGCAGCTCGTCCTGGATCTGGTCGAAGGCGTCTTCCAGCCTGTTGCCGTTGTTACCCACGTTGATCACGCGGCCGCCGGTGTCACGGGCGAGTTGGTCCATCGCGGCATCGGCGTTGAAGCTGTACCCGAAGTGAGACCGGTCGGCGATCAGGATCACATAGATGATGGTGTTCGCCTTCTGGGCCGCTTCGGCGGCGGTCTTGAGGTTCTCCTGCGATCCCTGGTCGCCCCCGTCGGTCAGCATGACGAGGATCTTGCGTCCGGTCTGGGTCGACAGCTTGTCGTTGGTGGCCAGATAGACCGCGTCGTACAAGAGGGTGCCGCGCGGATTGCCCGTGGGGAACGGCCCCCCGCCGATACCTGGAACGCCTCCGCTGGAACTGGCCGTGTTGATGGACGCCTTGTCCATGGCGCGCTCCAGCTCGTGCGGACTGTTGGTGAAGTCCGCCAGCAGGTCAACATTCACATCGAAGGAGATGAGGAAGGCCTCGTCCTTGGGCGTGATCACGTCCTTCAGAAAGCGGGCGCCTGACTCCTTTTCCAGCGGAAGAACGTTCTGCTGGCTCCCGCTGGTATCGAGCAGGATCCCGATGGTGAGCGGAAGGTTCTTCTCCCGGGTCAAATTCTTGATGGTCTGGAGCTTACCGTCCTCGTAGAGCTGGCAGTCATCCTTGCCGAGGCCGGCGACGTAGCCGTTTTTATCGCGCGCGGAGAAGTAGACATCCACCAGGTTTACGTTGACCTTGAGGGTCTGGCTGGGGTCGCCGAGAGGTTCCTGGGCCGCGGGAGCCGTGCTGGGAGGAGGGGGCGCGTCGGGCGAGGGAGCATCCTGAGCCCATAGCCTGCCGGCCAGCGCCAGGACGAGCAGCAGCGAGAGGGAAGCGAGTCGACGCACCGGGACCATCTGCATAATGATCCATTAGACGCTTACAGGGAGCGTTTTGGCGACAGGAACCCTGCGGCCGGAGCCCATTCATACTGGCGGCGGCTCTGGCGCCCGGCCCGCGGAGGGAATTCCTCCCCTGGCAACGCAGAGCAGTGATTCCCGGCAGCCCGGCGGCACAACGAGCCAAGCGGGACGCGCGTCTGACCAGATGCATGGGGGCACTGAGGCGGCCGGGGAAGCGGCCCGAAGGCCGCCGGAGATGTGACTGATGCGGTCTAAGTAGTGCGGGCTGATAGTCTCAATGAGATTGCATTACAGGAGCTCGTGCCGTGAGAGCGCGACTTCAGCAAATGGAAGAGGAAGATGTATGAGGCTGGGCAGGCAGAGTATCTGGACAAGTGGAATTGCGTTGGGGCTTATGGCCGGAAGCTCCTTTCTGACGGCGCCGGCAGGCGGTCAAGGGACGCAAACGCCGGCGGCGCCGCAAAACGTTCCCAATGCGCCGACTCCGCAGACCCTGCCGCAGCTGAACACGATCACCCCGGTGGGCCCGAACGTGCCTGTAAACGCGCAGCCAAACTCCTCGGCCTCGAGCGACAACACGGATAATGGCGGGGGCGGTGTGGCTCCTGGAGCGACGCTTCCGTCGTCCCCGACAACACCGGCCGCCCCGGCCGCGGCACAGGACCAGGATCAGGGGCCGCCTCCCGCGGCTCATGCCTCGCAGATCGTGATTCCGGTCAATTTCGTACAGGTTCCGTTCACGGTGAAGGATTCGAAGGGGCGTTTGGTTGCCGGGATTACCTACCGCGATGTGCGGATCTTTGAGAACGGCCAGCGCCAGCGTATCGCGCTGTTTCAAACCGATCCCTATCCTCTATCGGTCGCGCTGGTAATCGATCAGAGCGTCACCTTCGACACGATGCGGAAGATCAACGATTCGCTGGGCGCGCTGCAGGGCGCCTTCACCCCCTATGACGAGGTGGCGGTCTTCACCTACGGCAACGGCGTGACCGAACAAACGGGCTTTACCGCGGCGCAGAGCGCCCGGCTGGGCGTGATCCTGGAGCGATCCAAAGGCCAGGGCACCGATCCGGTTATGGGCCTGACGGGGCCGCTGGCGCATGGCGCCGTAATCAACAATGCGCCCATCGATGGCGTGCCAACAACAGGCTCGGTGCAGGGCAGCCTGCAGATCAACCCACCGCGCGAGATTCATACCTTGCTCGACGCGATCTTCGCCGCGGCCAAGCAGACCACCTCAGCCGGCAAGGGCCGGCGCCGCATTGTCTACGTGATTTCCGACGGCAAGGACTTCGGCAGCCAGATCAGCGAAAAAGACCTGATTAAATATCTGCAAACGAATGGTGTTGAGGTTTACGCAACCCTGGTCGGAGATTCGTCCATCCCCGGTGTTGGCTTTCTGGACCGCATTCATCTGCCGTTGACCATGCGGGACGACGTGCTGCCACGAATCACGGCGGCCACGGGCGG
>CAXUIM010000175.1:0-1541 GCA_964250885.1 uncultured Acidobacteriaceae bacterium
TGCCAAGCTCCTTGCGTACAATCTCCAGGCTGGTAGAGAGCTGAAAGCAGCGCTCGATGGGAGCGTGGATCAGGATGCTATGGCGAAGCGTGAAGTAGCCGCGTTGCGGATCGCTCATGCTCTGCGGATCGCTCATGCGCTGCGGATCGCTCATGCATCTTACGATGCGCGCATAGGGCTTACGATCCGTGTCGGCCTCCCAGAGGTCATCGCATGTTTGAAGCCACGCAAATTCGAGCGCCTCGCTTGGATGGGCCCGGTTACACCGGCGCTCTTGGGTCACTATGAGAGGGGTCGTTCCTGGATCGCTGTTCCCCTCAAAACCGGAACAAACAAGGTTGTGATCAACGCAGACACGCCGCGCTGGACCAAAGGGAAAGCTGACAATCGGACAATCTAGGCGGTGAGGCGCCGGAGGCACTCGAACGTGAGCGCCGCGGCGGCGGCATCGCCCGCCATGGCGACAGGCAGGTCGG
This sequence comes from uncultured Acidobacteriaceae bacterium, assembly GCA_964250885.1. Taxonomy (GTDB): domain Bacteria; phylum Acidobacteriota; class Terriglobia; order Terriglobales; family Acidobacteriaceae; genus Granulicella. The sequence goes on from CAXUIM010000175.1 coordinate 477, forward strand.
GCAGACCGGCGCCCTTGGTGAGGCCTCGCCGTGCGTAGAAGCCGCCGTAGCTTCCGGCTGCGGCGCCAACCGCGCCCATCGCTATGCCACCCGCAACCGGACGGCGAAACGCGGTGGCGATAACGGCGCCGGCCAGGCCACCAAGCGCCAGGCGGCCAATCAGAGGCACGGGAGCTGTCCGGTTCGGGGTGTTGGGGAGTTTGTCGCCGATGTACTCGCCTGCGGCGGCGGCGGTCAGCAGGCCCACGGCGGCGGGATGCGCGATCCAGGAGGCCCACGTGCGCCGCACGGGAAGCTTGCCCGAGCGCGCGAACCATGCGACGGCCGCGAGAGAGGTCAACGAGCGGAGCCCTGTGCTGACTCCAATGAGCGGTGTGGCGACATGGGCGATAACTGCGGAACGTTTCATGGAGTCTCCTGCGACGACCCGCGTCGCACTGTACCCCGGTTTAGATGCGTGCTCCCGGTTCATGCGGGCAAGCGCCCAAGTGGCCCAGCCACAGCGCGGAAAAGAGTGCCGCGGGACAGCTCACGTCCTCCCGTTGCGCGCCCGCTCAAAGAGAACTTCGGCGCCCGCGCGCGTGAACTCGATGCAATCGAGCGACCCCGGTTGGCACGGTAAACTTGGTCGAGCAAAGGTGAGCTTGACATGAAGGTTAAGGCGAACTCCACGGATGCCACCGGTGCATTGCGATCTGCCCCTCAACGGTCCGTCGTGATCTTCATGCTGGCTGTCTTCTTTGTGTTCGCCAGCTTTGGGTTCGCCACTGACGCCATGGATATGGGACGCCAGCCGCCTCTCCGTTTCGGGGTGGACGTCGTTCTTTCGGGGCTATTCGCCGTCTGCTATGCGTGGTCGGGACTTACCCTCCGGGCTCGATTCTGGAAAGCCTTTCTGCCGCTATTCGCCTTGCAGTTTCTGGTCACGGGCCTGCTGGGTGCACGATACCCGGACCGGCCCCGGCCCGCGCAGATGAGCGCGGCGGAACTGGAACGGCTGCACCGTCATCTCAGATTCGATGGCTCCGCAACCATACTCGCTGTCTGCCTCGGCTATGCGGGCTT
>CAXUIM010000175.1:1641-8781 GCA_964250885.1 uncultured Acidobacteriaceae bacterium
GGCTTCGAGCGTAGTTTCTGCTTGTCGGGGTCTTCGCTAATCGAGCGTCTTCTCTTGCGCTTACCCGGGCCATTGCTTTCCACGACGGCGCGCATCCAGTACTTGCCGTCGGCGTCGGTCTCAATGCCATGCGTCTCACGCTCGAACCCGGGAAAACGGTGGCCGAACTCTTCCATTGCAAGAATGAGTTTGACCACGGGACTGCCGGCATCCCCCAACCGCTCTCCGGGCATGCTCATGGGAATTCCGGGCGGATAGGGAACGAGCATCACGGCCGCGACTCGTCCTGCCATCTCTTTGAACGGTATCTTTTCGGTTTCGCCACGCACCAGCTTCTGGTAGGTCTGGAAGGGCGTGAGCACGGGGTCGAAATCCTCGTCGCAAGCCGCGTTGACCAGGCCCGAAAGATTCAGTTCCACCATGGCGGCATGCATCTCGTCGCTCAGCTCGCGCAACGTCACATTGCGATAGCGCGCCGGATACTTCAGTACCAGTTCCGGCATCGCCTCGCTCAGGTCGGCATCGGAGTCATACAGGCGCTTGAACTCGAAAAGGTTCTCGAGCAAGGCTCCCCACTTGCCCTTGCTGGTGCCCACGGAGAAGAGCACCAGAACGGTGTAGTCTCCGGTGCGCGCGATCTCGACACGGCGGCCGTCGAGGAACTCGGTAAGAATAGCCGCCGGGATGCCCCAATCCTCCACGACCCCTTGCGCGTTCACGCCAGGCATCAGGATCGTGACCTTGGTCGGATCGAGCATGCAGTATCCGTCCGCGATATCCGCGTCCTGATAGCCGTGCCAGCTTTCCCCTGTCTTCAGTGTCCAGCAGCTCGATTCCGTAATGAGCAATCGATCCGGAGCGCGTTCCAGCAGGTGCGTCTCGCCCGTCTCCGGATCTCTGACCTGTTCTGGCTGAAAGAGCCGGAAGAACCAGCCGTCGCCGTTGGACTCCGCGGCTCGCAAGCGATGGGCAACCGACGACATTGCTTTACGAAAGCTGATGGCGTCCTGAATCGTCTCGTACATCAGCGTATGACCCGCCGGTTCATCCATCATGGCCGCCGCTACATCGAGCGAAGCAATCAAAGGATAGAAGGGCGATGTGGTGCCGTGCATCATGAAGGATTCGTTGAACTGATCAAAGTCCAGGGGAGCGCGATCGCTGAGCTTGACGTGCACCATGGAACCCATGGAGAAGGCGGCCAGCATCTTGTGCGTCGATTGCACCGCGAAGAGTGCGGGACGGTTCGGCATGTCATCGGGCACGCCCATCGCATAGCGTCCGCTATACAGCTCGTGGAACTTGGCGTAGGCATACCACGCCTCATCGAAGTGGATGCGCGGAACGCTCTGCGCCAGCTGCTCGACCACCTTGTTTACGTCGTAGCAGAGGCCATCGTAGGTCGAGTTGGTCACCACCGCATACGTGGGCGTCTTTGTGGAGGCGCCGGCTGCGAAAGGACTGCGGGCGATGAGCTCCCGGATCGAGTCGGGACTGAAGCGCCATAGCGGCACCAGCCCAATCATGCCATAGCCATTGCGGGTCGGCTTGAAGTAGACCGGGCGGGCCCCGGTAACCGTGAGTACGTGTGCAATCGATTTGTGGCAGTTCGCGTCGGCAAGGACGATGTCATCCTGCGCGATGACACCCTGACCGACGATCTGGTTGGATGTGGACGAGCCTCCCAGAACATAGAAGGTCCAGTCCGCCCCAAAGATGCGTGCGGCATTGCGCTCCGAGTCTCCGGGAGGTCCGATATGGTCCAGCCACGAGCCCAGTGGCGCGGTCGATATGCCGAGATCGGCGCGCAGCAGGTTCTCACCGAAAAAGCGGTGGAACTCCATGCCCACCGGGTGCTTGAGGAAGGCGACGCCGCCCATGTGTCCCGGGGCGTCCCACGAATAGGCGCCCTGGTCGGTATACTTTTTCAACTCGCGAAAGTAGGGCGGCAGCAGCTGCTCGTGGTACCGTTCCACGGCGAAATCCACTCGATTGGCGATGAACGCCGGCGTGTCGCCGAACAGGTGGATGTATTCGTGCACCTGCCGCACCACTTCGAGCGGCAGCTCACTGACCAGAGTGCGGTCCGCGATGAGAAAAACCGGAATCTTCTTATTGCGTTGGCGCACCGCGCGCAGGATCTGCAGTGCGGCGCGTTCATCGAATTGGTTATCTCCCTCAAGGTCCCAATCCAGAAGAATCGCACTATGTGAGGGATCCGACATAACCAGCGAAAGGCCGTCCTCGGGTGTGGACGTGCGCACCACTTCATAGCCCTCTTCGCGAATTGCATTGACCAGGCGTTCCATCGCGCGATCGGAGACGGAATCGGTTCCGCCCAGCTCGCCCGCAATCAACAAGACCCAACGTCTTTCATTCATTCTCCCGATCTTATCGCGCCTTGATGAAAGGCATCTTACCGGCCACCGTTGTCTCCCTGACGAGGCTGCAGCGCACACAGCCTCCTTTACAACCCTTGACTGGAACTCAACCTACGATCTGGCAGCTCACCTGATTTTTTTGCCGGGGTCACCCGTATTAGAACCACGCAGATGAGGCCGATGACGCCCAGCGGCGGGAGTGCGGTGCGCTTTGTTCCAAGCTGGGCTGACTGGACCGCCATCACAGCGGCGTGTGCCAGGCTCGACCATCCTGTGAAGGCGATCAAGCCGCGATTCAACGCAGGGTTGCGGATCGCCAACAGCAGGAAAATCCCGAGGACGATGTAGAGGCTCAGCGCATCATCTGATCGGGATAATCGGACGGATTTCTCTGCCATAGAGACGTAATGAGCGGATAAGCGCCAGCTACAAAAAACAAACCCACAAACAGTAATAAAGTCTTAAGCGCACGCTCTCGAATCATAACCAGCCCCATGCCGTTGTACGTATCGTCCTTGAAGCTCGCCTGCAAACTTGCGTTGCAAACTCCATCCGCGTTTGATATTGGACGCTCTCCTCGTCCTGCTCTGCCCTGCGAGTTATTTCGCCGCCCGAAGCAGGGGCCACCACAAGAAGCGGCGGCGCCGGCAATTCCCGCGGCCATAATCAGCGTCATGAAAAACAGAACTCCTGCCACGGTGAATTGCCCTGCGGAACGGTGGCTCTCTTTTGCGCGCAAGTAAAGCTCAGAACGGCGAGCGGCGCCAGCTAACAACCGAAACTCCAGAAGCCGGCGAACGTGTCGGCGAGCTTCTCCGCGCCGCCGCGGATCACGGCTCGACTCAGCATCATCCAGGCAAGGCCATGCCAGAACGCAGAAGAGAATGATGAACACCGCATTGAGGCTGATCGCAAACCCGCTGAGCATGCTTTCGCGGTCGCCGCGTATCCATTCCATATACAGACCGGAAGCACTGAACCCCAATGCTGTCACAAAGAAGACTCGACCGATCCACCGATGGACCGAGACTGCGCGTTTCCGTACCCGAGGGATCAATTGGATGGCTCCGCCGAATGCAATCGCCGCGGCCAGGAGCACGTGCGAGGCAAAGGCCACACTTCCCGCCGTATCGCCGCGGACGTATGACATACGAAGAAACGTGTTTTCGTCTAACTCTGGTAGTTGCCTGAGAGCGTCGAGCGGCCATAGAAAGCAACGATGTAGTACAGGAACGCCCACTGGCCAGATTGAAGAGATCATGACCTTGTTGATCTCTTCATTCATGTTGAGGTTAGACGTCAGAAACCGAATCTCGAAGGTGTGTTCTCCTTCACCGAGGTCCACGGCCTGGCCGCTGCTGAACCCCCAGTCGTTCCATTGGTCCTGGCCGCGTTGTGGCAAGACAATGGCGCCAATCTCGTGGCCATCGATGATCCACGCCGTTTCTCTGGCTGGGATTTTACTTTGAGCTGTGCTTCAGCAGGCGCAACTCCACCAGGCTCTGCGCGGTGGCGACAACGGCCTCCTCCCGGGAACGCGGACTCCACCCCAGCAGGCGCACGGCCTTCGCACTTGTGGCGTTCTTGCTCTTCCCCAGCTCCGGCAGGATCGCCCGCATACCGGGATCGAAGAGGGCGCCGACGCGCAGAATCCAATCGGGTAGCTCCCGCGTGGGCACGCGCCGCGCCGCGGGACCCAGGCGCTCCCTCACGACTGCCGCGACGCTCAGCAGGGGCATGAAGCCGCCGGCGATCGAGAGGAAGCGCTCCCCCCGGGCGGAGGGATGCGTCATCGCCGCCAGATGCAGGGCCGCCACATCCCGTACATCCACCAGGCCGGTAGAGACTCGGGGGCAGGCCGGGAATCCGTCCATCATCCGCTTCACAATCAGAACCGATGTGGAATAGTCCGGCCCGAGCGCGGGACCGAAGACACCGACGGGATTGACCACCGAGAGCTCAAGGCCTCTGCCTTCCTGCGCGATGAACTCCCAGGCCGCCCGCTCGGCCAGTGTTTTGGACTTCGCGTAGGCGGTCACGCCCTCGCCGTGGACATCGGTCCAACTGGTCTCGTCGAAGGGCGTCTGGCGCGGCGGGTGACCGTACCCGATGGCAGCGAAGGAAGAGGTCAGCACCACTCGCGACACCCCGGCATCGCGCGCGGCCCGCAGGACACGGAGCGTGCCTTCGCGGGCGGGCACGATCAGTTCATCCTCGTGCTTTGGAATCTTCGCGGGAAAGGGCGAGGCCACATGCAGGACGTACCTGCATCCCGCCGCGGCTTCCGCCCAGCCGTTGCCGGACATCAGATCCGTGACGGCAAAGGAGAGCGCTCCCGTGGACGGGCCGCCGCCCTGCACGACCATGGCGCGCACGTCGGCTTCGCGTGTCAGCGAACGGACCGTGGAGCGCACAGCGTAGCCGGCGTTGAGAAGCTGCACGATGCAGTGAGCGCCGATGAACCCCGACCCACCCGTGACCAGTACCAGATCTTCATCCATGCAACCACTATACAGAACAGAGTGAACGTTCGGTCTAGATTCTGCTCGAACTCTGGAGTGCGCCTACACTGTTCGGGGGTCTCGCCATGCCGTCATCGTGTTCTCGGAGTGTCGCGGTTGTACTGGTGTTTGGGTTAACTTCGCTCATGCGGCCCGCTGCGTTGGCGCCCGCCCAAACACCCGCGACCACGGCCCGGCCCGTGACTCCCACGCGCGATCCGCACACACCAGGCTATGTCACGGCGGCGGAGCTGCCCGATGGCGTGAATCCCTCGCCGACGCAGGACGGAAACTTCATCCTGGGTCCGACTCATGAGCCCTCGCCCGACGTGCTTCCGCACCCCGGTGTAGACCGCGGAACTGTATCCGAGTTCATCATGGACTCGGCCAACAGCCGGCTGTACCCCGGGATCGCGCGGGATCCGGGAACCTTCGGAACTCCGGATCCAGACAATCCTGCCAAACTGGAGGTCTCTTCCAGCCACCCCGCTCCCTACCAACGGCGCGTGACGGTTTACATCCCGGCGCACTATGTTCCCGGCGCCAGCGCGCCTTTCATCGTGGGGGCCGATGGGCCGGACCCGATGCTGTTCACGACCCTGGACAATCTGATCGCCCAGCACAAGCTGCCGGCGATGATTGCTATCTCCATCAGCAATGGAGGGGGCGATGCCCAAGGCAGTGAACGCGGCCTGGAGTATGACACCATGTCCGGCCGGTATGCGGAGTTTGTGGAGAAAGAGGTTTTGCCCGTGGTCGAGGCTCGCTTCCATGTGCGGCTCACGACGGACCCCGATGGCCGCGCCACGATGGGCGGGAGCTCCGGCGGCTCCTGCGCGTTGATCATGGCCTGGTACCACCCCGAGTGGTACCACCGGGTGCTGACCTACTCGGGCACCTACGTGAATCAGCAGTGGCCCTGGAATTCCCAGACACCGAACGGAGCTTGGGGATTCCACGACAGCCTCATTGCGAACTCCCCGGTCAAACCGCTGCGCCTGTGGATGGAAGTGGGAGACCGGGACCTGCTGAACCCCAATGTCATGCATGACAACATGCACGATTGGGTTCTCGCCAACGAGGACATGGCCCGGGTATTAGCCGCCAGGGGCTATCACTATCAATTTGTGTTCGCACGCAACGCGGGACACGTAGACAGGGGTGTAAAGCAGGAGACTTTACCCGAGGCTCTGGAGTATGTGTGGCAGGGATATCCCGTGTCCGGGCTTAGGAACTGATTCAAGCGCTCTTTCGTCGTTTCCTCCGCGACCGCGACTACCTGCAGATAGTGATATTCAGCCCCTCTTCAGTCTGTGGAGCCTGAAACCACTTGCAGATGGCTCTAAACTCTTCTTCCGTAGTGCTGGCGAAATACAGGCCGTCCGGTTTGCCTTCGTTGCGGATCAAGAGACGCCGTAGACATTCTTCTTCACTGACGTCCAGGAAGTGGAGTACGTGGGAGCAATCGGCTGCTTCGGACAGGTTTCGCACCCATGCGCGTTCCGCCACGGTGTTCCCAGCGAAATCGAGCACAACGGGTGCTCCAGCCTTCAGTATGTCCACGACCAGAGGACCCATGACGGACCGGCACCGTCGGGACCACTGCAGGTACTCCTCGAAGGAGGAAATCCCATCGGAGAGCTTAGAGAGCCAGGCATCCTCTGAAATGAGGACTGCGTGACAATCGGCAGCAAGTTTGCGGGCCAGGGTGGTCTTGCCCGCGGCAAGCCTTCCGGAAAAAAAGTGTAGGGTTCCTTTCTGCATCTTGATTCCAGCCCCTTCGATCCGGAGTGGCATACCGGCGTTACAGCTTAGCTCAACCTGGGATGCAGGAGCTGGAAGCCGGTCTTTTGCTGATACGCGTGGGCCAGCGCGCAGGCCTTGGCGTCCTGGTAGAGCGGAGCGAGGAAGGTGATCGAGACGGGCGTTCCCGGACCGCCGGCGGAGAGATCGCCATTGTTCTGAGAGGCGGCTGGCGCATCGGGGCCGCGCAGTCCATTGGGCACAATCACCGCCGGCTGGCCACACAGATTGGTCGCTGGTTCCTGCTCCCCCTGACCCGTGCTAACGATCACGTCGAAGCCCTTGAACGCCTGGGTCATCTGCGCCAGAGCGAGCGTCCGGGCGCGCGCGGCATTGATGTAGTCGACCGCGCTGTACAGGCGCGCCGTGCGGAACTGGTTGGGCCAGTCATTGGGACCCTGGCTGGTGAGCCGGGCATCGCGGCCGGAGCGGGTGAGATCGTCGAAGGCCGCGGC
>CAXUIM010000176.1:0-2011 GCA_964250885.1 uncultured Acidobacteriaceae bacterium
GCGCCAGGATCATGGCGTCGTGGCCGGCGCCGGAGAACATGGAGCTGGCGGGAAAGCCGGCGCGCTCGGCCGCCTGGTGCAGCTTCACGGTGAGATCGCGATCCAGCGGCACCGCCTTCTGCTCGGCCTGGACCACCGCATGCACGCGGACTCCGCGCAGGGCGCCGGCCGCCTCCGCCTTGGTTAGCAGATGGGCCACCGCGGCGTGGCGTGACTCGTCCTTGGGGTGGCGCACGTCCAGCGAGGTGTGCACCGTGCCGGGGATCACGTTCATCGCGCCGGGCAGGGCCTGCATGCGGCCCACCGTGGCGACCAGCTGTGTGTAGTTGGCGGCGTAGCGCTCCACCTCGACGATCCATTGCGCGGCCGCGGCGAGCGCATCCCGGCGCAGCGGCATGGGAGTCGTTCCGGCGTGGTTGGCCTCACCCTCAAACCTGAGCTCCAGACGCGACTGGCCCACAATCGCTTCGACCACCGCAAGCGAGGCATTCTCCGCTTCGAGCACCGGGCCCTGCTCGATATGGACCTCGATGGCGGCGAACGTGTCGGGCGCCAGCGGGCAGGTCGCGGAGATGCGGCTTGTGTCCAGCCCGAATTCGCGGATCGCCTGGGCGACGCTGACGCCCGCCTCATCGGTGCGCTCCAGGTAAGCCGTCTCCAGGTGCGCCGGGGTGAGCTGCTGGGTCACCGCCATCGAGGAGAAGAATGGAAAGCCGAAGCGCACGCCCTCCTCCTCGGAAAAGGCGATCAGCTCGATGTGGAAGGGAAGGGGTGTGGCGCCCATCTGCTCGATCGCCGCGAGCGCCAGCAGGACGCCCAAGGGACCATCGAAGGCGCCGGCGTTCAACACCGTGTCGATGTGTGAGAAGAGCACCAGGGTGGGGGCATCGTCGCGCGCGCTGCGACGCACCGCGCGCAGGTTGCCGGCGTCATCCACCCGCGCCGCCCCGAGCGGGCACGTCTGGCTGGCCTGGCGAATCCACCAGGTCAGCAGGGTGTGGGCATCGCGCGTCGCCGGCGACAGGAAGAGCCGGGTGGTCTCGCCGGGCACGTCCGTGATGCGGGCCAGTTCGCGGCAACGGGCGATGATCTGCCCGGCGCGCGTCGTTATCTGTGGGGCCAGCCCCTGGGTCATCATCTACAGCGGATCTCCACTTGCGGTGAGCCGGAGGAAAGGGCACGTGCTGTTGTTCTACACCAGCCGCGGCGTTCATTCTAGCTTTTGACCGCCGTGTTATGCAGCGGTTTCACTTGATACGCGAACCGCGCTTCAGGCGCGGCGCACCGTTGCTTCGATGGTACCGTGCGGCTCGTCGGTGGGCACGAAAATGTGGTTCGGATTGTCCAGCCCGAAGCGGCTGAGATCTACCAGCAGGTTGTGCTTGTTGGGCATCAGCAGATACACCTCTTCGATGATGTCCGTGTGGGCCAGCGCGGCTTCGGCCATGGCAAAGAGCGTCTGCTGCACGGAAAGCGAGTCGTGCCGGGCGAAGGTGGAGATCATCGCTTCGCGGAGATGATGCCGGACCTTGTTGAATTCGATGCCCTGCGCCAGAGCCTCGGCGGTATAGGTCCACTCGGCCTTGAGCGCGGTGGCGAAGAGACGATCGGTGGTCTCGGGCAGGGTCGTCAAGGCGTCCTTGATGTAGCCGGCAAAGCCGGACTGCGCGGTCTTGAGCACGGTCAGATGATCCATTCCGCTCTTGATGGAGAAAGGCCCGTCCTGGGAACGCGAGACGGTGGTGATCTGCCGCTCGTCGGAGCCACGCATGAAGGCAGTGGGATAAGGCTTTCCATCCAGGGTGAGGCGCTTCCACAGCGCCGACTCGACCACCACCTCGGCCGAGGCGATTTGCGAATTCCGCGTGAGGATGTAATCGGCCAGCTCCTGGGCGTACTGTTCCATGCTGGTGGCCTGTGACTGTCGCGCGACGAAGTAGACGGTGTTCTTCATTGTGTCGGTGGGCAGGATTTTGGAGTTGTCGCCGAGCGTATGAGCGGTTTCGAAATC
>CAXUIM010000176.1:2111-6890 GCA_964250885.1 uncultured Acidobacteriaceae bacterium
CCCCGATAGGTGGTGTAGCCGTTGGCGGTGAGCAGTAGAGGAATGTGGTAATGCTGCGAGGGCTCCGCGATGGTGAAGACGATGTCGACGTAGGGATACAGCCCGGTGAGGCCCTGCGCGGCGTAGTACACCGCTGTCGCGAAGCGGATCTTGTACGTGCCGGATTGCAGCGCTGAATCTCCCAGCAGGGTCTTGCAGCGGCCGTCGCTGTCCGTTTCGCCGCAGCCGATGTCATGCCACCGATCCAGTTGAAGCTGCGAAAGCACCACGGGCACGCCGGGCGCGGGACGGCCGATTGCGGTATCGAGGATGTGTGTCGACAGACCCATAGAGCTGTTTCCTTGCCATGGTAGGAGCGAAGTTGGAGTTTGTGGGTCGCTTCCTCGCAAGGAGACGACACTCTCCCACTGTATCCGCTGCTCAGACAGCGGAGAAACGTTCTTACCGGAAAGCGAATATGGGCCGGCTTCGTTGATGTCCCTCATGAGGGCGGGTGCCCTACACCTCGATTTTGAGGTGTGGGTTTGCAGGACTCTGTTGGAAGGTCCGGGACATCCCGCACCCGAACTCTCTACGAGATGTGCGGCACTCCATTCATGACCCCATCCCACTCACGCGGTCCATTTAAAGCAGCGGTGCCTAAAGAAAGCCAAGCCACTTGCGCAGGCGGAGCTGCGTGATCTGGCGCTGCTGCTCCGCGGCCTGCTGCAATTCGGCTTGCGGATCGTTCTCCAAGCGCTCGCGGAGGTTTTCCAGGATCTCGGAGGCTGTCCTGCCGGTGGCGCAGACGATGAAGATGCGGCCGAACTTCTCCTCGTACGCGCGATTGCCGGCGGTCAATGCCGCGGAGCCCCCGGCATCCGGCCGGCTGGCGCCCCGCTGCGCGTCTCTCTGCACCGCGGCCTGCTCGCCGGCGGACCAGTGCAGGCTCTGCGCGGTCGCCGCCGCTGCCTTGTGCTCGCCGATGCGTGGATGGGAGTCGAAGGCCTGCTGCCAGACCGCCGGGGGCAGCGCTCCCCAGACCCGATCTGAAGCTTCGTAAAGAGTCTCCGGTGTGGAGAAGGGCCGCAGCGCGGACAGGCGGCGAGCCCACACCCGCGATCCGTTGCAGGGGAGTATGGCCGCCGCCGCGGCTTCGGGCTCCAGGCGGTTCCAGTCGGTGAGGATCGTGTCAGGCAAGGACATAACGGCAATAGCCTGCAACCCGCTGCTCGCACCCGCTGTGCAAGGAACCACGACGGCGGGGGCTGGACGGCAGCAGGTCAGGAAGCTGGAGAACAGGATAGCGCGTACTCTCGGCCGCGCGGCGGCGCGGGGAACAGGCGGCTGGCTGGGTAAGCCTCTGGAGCCAGGCCACCCTCTGGAGCCAGGCCACCCTCTGGAGCCAAGCCACCCTCTGGAGCCAAGCCAGCCTCTGGAGCCGGGCCAGCCTTGCAAGGTTCCGCTTCGCGAGCGTCGTACACGCGCTCCCCGCGCAGCCAGGTCGAGCGCACCACGCCCTCAAGGGTCTCGCCCAGATACGGCGAGATCCTGTGGCGATAGTGCAGGCGCTCCGGTGTCACCCGCCAGCGGGCCTCGGTATCCAGGGCGACGAAGTTGGCGTGCTTGCCCGCCTCAATGGAGCCGACCTGTGCCGCGAGACCCGCCAGCCGCGCCGGTGCGGCCGCGGTCCACTCGGCCAGATTCGCGAGGCTGAAGCCGCGGCGCCGGGCATCGCTCCACAACACGGAGAGCGCCGTGGAAAGAGAGGCGATGCCGCCCCAGGCCTCGTCGAAGCGGCCCGGCTCCTTGCCGGGCGTCTCGCGACCCTCTCCCGGGAGGGAATCGTCGAGGCCCAGCCGCTTCATCGCGGGCGGACACGGCGAGTGGTCGGTCGCGATCAGGTCGATGGCGCCCGCCGCCAGGGCCTGCCAGAGCTGTTCGCGGTTGGCCGCGCTGCGGATCGGAGGAGCGCACTTGAACAGCGTCGCTCCGTCGGCAATCTCCTCGGCCGCACAGTGCAGATAGTGCGGGCAGGTCTCGACCGTGAGCGGCAGGCCCTCGCGCCGGGCGGCGGCCAGCATGGGCAGAGCCTGCGCGCTGGACAGATGCACGATGTGCAGACGAAACCGGTACTCACGGCACAGATCGAGCAGCATCGCGATCGCGCTGAGTTCGGCCTGGTCGGGGCGCGAGGCCAGATACGTGGCGTAGCGCCGCCAATCGGCGCCATTGGCATTCAGTCGAGCCACCGCGGCGTCGATGGACGGCGCCAGTTCGGCATGCACCAGCAGCGGCAATCCGGTGCGGGCAATGTGCGGCAGCGCGCTCCGCAGGTTGGCACGGTCAATGGCCGTGAAGCCATCGCACCCGGGGTAGATCAGGAAGCATTTGAAGCCGGGGACGCCGGCCTGGGCCAGCGGCTCGAGCTGGTGCTGGTTGCCGTCGACGCAGCCGCCCCACAGCGCGTAGTCCACCTGGCACTGGCCCCGGGCCGCCGCGCGCTTCTGCTCCAGCGCGTCCAGATCGGTGGTCTCGGGCAGACAGTTCAGCGGCATGTCCACCAGGGTGGTGAAGCCGCCGGCCGCGGCCGCGCGCGTGGCGGTCGCGAATCCCTCCCACTCCGTGCGTCCGGGCTCGTTGATGTGGGTGTGGACATCGACCAGGCCGGGCAGCAGCGCCAGGTCGCCGAGATCTTCCACGGGATATCCCGGCGGCGGAGAAGGCGCAGTTGCGGAGACCGGATGGACGGCCAGGATGCGCTCCTGGTCGATAACCACGACCGCATCCAGTACACCCTGCGGCGTGACCACCCGGCGCGAGCGGAGAGCGTGTACCATGTTGCTGATTAGAGCAAATTACCGGACAGTTGAACTAAGAGCCAGGGATACCAACGCCGTTTTTTCGCAAAGATGGCAGACTTCACTAATCCGAATCCGCCGGCTCACGGCTGTCACGGTTTTGCTTTAGAACATTTCTGCTGTCAGTGCGGAGTCGGCAGAGTGCGCGTTTTGCGCGGTGTGGCTCGCGTTTTGCGCGGTCTGGCTTTGGCGGGGGAGCGGACGAGAACGAGGGAACGGTGGATGCAGGGAGATGAGAGGTTCATGCGGCAGGCGATCCGGCTGGCGACGGAGAATGTCAGCAGCGGCCGCGGTGGTCCCTTCGGCGCGGTCGTGGTCAAGGATGGCGAGGTGATCGCCACCGGCGCCAACCAGGTCACGGCCACCAACGACCCGACGGCGCACGCCGAAGTGACGGCGATCCGCAACGCTTGCCAGGCGCTGGGCACCTTCAGCCTGGACGGCTGCGAGGTGTACAGCAGCTGCGAGCCCTGTCCCATGTGCCTGGCCGCGCTTTACTGGTCGCGCTGCCGCGCAATCTTCTACGGCAGCAACTCTCAGGACGCGGCGCGCGCCGGTTTCGACGATGCGCATCTGTACGCCGAAATGAATAAGCCGCTGGATCAGCGGGCGCTGCCTCTTCACAACCTGCTGCCGGACGAGGCGGGCGAGAGCTTCGCCATCTGGCAGCAGAGTCCCTTCAAGGTGGACTACTGATGACAGCCGGCGATACGGTGTTGCGCGTGGGGCTATTGGGCTTTGGAACGGTCGGCAGCTCGTTTGCGGAGCTGCTGGCGGAGTCGGGTCCGGATACGGTCCGGCTGACGCATATTTTCAATCGCGGAGCGGAACGTAAGCGCGCGCAGAAGAACGCCCGGTTCGTGCCCAGCGGCGCGGTGTGGACCGGCCGCGTCGAGGATGTGCTCGAAGCCGCCGATGTGGATGTGGTTGTCGAGCTGGTGGGCGGCCTCGATCCCGCCGGGCAGTGGCTGCGCTCCGCGATTCGTGCGGGCAAGTCGGTGGTTACCGCCAACAAGCAGCTGATTGCCTATCGGGGAGCGGAGCTGTTCGGCCTGGCCGCGGAGCGTGGCGTGCAGCTGCTCTACGGAGCGTCCGTGGCGGGCGGTGTTCCGGTGCTCGCGGGCATCGCCCAGGGTCTCAGCGGAGACCGGCTGACGCGCATTCGCGGCATCGTGAACGGGACCTGCAACTTCATCCTGAGTTCAATGGAGGCGGGCGCGGAGTATGGCGAGATGCTCGCGCTGGCTCAGCGTGCCGGCTACGCGGAGGCCGATCCGTCGGCCGATGTGGACGGGCTCGACGCGCGAGCCAAGCTGTGCATCCTCTCGCGGCTCGCCCTGCAGGCGGAGATCGATCCGGACCAGGTGCAGGCGCAGACCATCAAACATCTTTCAGCGGTGGACTTCGCGTATGCCCAGGAGCTCGGCTGCACGATTCGCCAGATATCGCGAGCCCAGCTTGGCCCGGCAAGAGCGCCTGGGAAGGGCAGTGAGCGCGGGGCGGGGGCGTCGCCGCGCGAGGCCGGCAGCGCCCAGGCCGCGAACGTGCTGAGCGCGCGCGTGGGTCCGATGCTGGTGCCCCGGTCTTCGCCGCTCTCCTGGTCGCGCGGCACGCAGAACATGGTGGTCACCAGCGGACAATTTGGCGGCGACGTGGTATTCAGCGGGCACGGCGCGGGCGGCCATCCCACAGCGGTGGCGGTGATGAGCGATGTGCTGGCCGTGGCCCAGGCAAGCACCGCGGTGCGGCTGCCGGCTCGTTCCCTGGCCGTCTCCGGCGAGACGGTCGCGCCGCACTATCTGCGCTTCGTGGTGTCGGACCGGCCCGGGATCGTCGCGGCCATCGCCGGCGAACTGGCCCGGGTAGGCGTGAACATCGACTCCATCCTGCAGCATCGCGGCTTCGGCGCCGAGCGCCTGCCGTTTGTGGTCACCACCGA
>CAXUIM010000176.1:6990-8702 GCA_964250885.1 uncultured Acidobacteriaceae bacterium
CGGTGGGCATGGCTTTCATCAGCGGTCAGCGCGCTTCGAGGGATCCGATGATGGCCGCCCGAAGTCTGGATGGAGGTCAGCTTGCCGACAAAGATCCATTGCTTAAGGTGAAATGCACGCCATCGTCTGCTGCCGCTTCGCGAGAGGTCAACAGAGTTTCTGCTCGCGCCATTTCGCCCATTGAACGTGGACCGTCCGGTCAGGTCCGACGCGGCAACGATGCAAGCTGATTGACGGAACGCTGACGGCGGATGAAAACTGCATCCTCGCGCAACATTCAAAGGATTTTAGATGCTTTTATCCGTATAGAATCGCAGATACTAAGTTCAAAAAAGATTCTTGGGAGGAAGTGTGAAAAAGGCGAAGTTGTTGCTTTTCTGGCTTGCGATAGGAGCGTTCCCGGTGTGGGCCCAAACCGAAGCGAGCCTTTCCGGCGTGGCGACGGACCAAACCGCGGCAATTCTTCCAGATGTCCCGGTGACAGCCAGGAAGGTCGACACCGTTGCAACGAAGACCGGCGCCTACGGCGTGTACAAGTTCTCGCTGCTGGCTCCCGGCGATTCTGCCGTGAAGTTTATTGGGACCGACTTCAATCCCGCCGGCATCGTTCCCTTCACCGGTCTCAACCAGGCCCAGTCTCCGGCCCAGCCCCAGACCAGCGAACCGGCTACAGCTCCACCGGCCTCCGACGCGCTGACCTGGCGTGGCATTACGCTGTACGGGGCGTATGACGTCGGCTTAGGCTGGGTCAGCCACGGCTTACCTGAAAACGGCTACAACTATGAAGGCGAGTCCCTGGTGAACCGGAACGGCTATGAACATAGATTCCTCATTGCACCGAACAACCTGCAGCAGACGGGTTTCGGCGTCAGGGGCAAGATAGAGTTTGCGCCGGGCTGGTACGCCGTGTTCAACGGTTCAAGTGGTGTCAATCCGCAGTCGGGCCTGCTCGCCAACGCGTCAAAAACGGACATTATCAATAACGGCCTTCCCCGCAGCAGTTATTCGGAAGCCATCGACGGCGCGCGCGCGGGCCAACCCTTCAATGACGAATACTATGGCGGTGTATCGTCCGAAAAGTTTGGCACGCTGACCTTCGGTCGCCAGCGTTCTCTCGGCACCGATGTGATGCTCCTTTACGATCCGGCCGGCGGTTCCTATGCTTTTTCCTACATCGGGTATAACGGCACGATGTCTGGCGGTGGCGACACCGAGGACAGCCGTTGGGACGACGCCGTGAAATATCGCATCAACTTCGGCCCGGCCCATCTCGCTGCCATGTATAAACTCGCCGATGGAAATGGCGGCTGCTACTCGGCCTCCGCAACCTGGACGGCCGCCACGTGTACACCGGAAACGGCGCATAACAACGCCTATGGAGGCGACCTCGGCGGAGGCTATCACAAGTTCTCCTCCGACATCGTCTATCAACATTACAACCAGGCGATCAGTGTACTGAACCCCTTACTAGGGGCTCAGAGTGTGACGCAGTCCTATCAGGAGACCACGGACAGCATCAATACAAACCCCGTCACCGGGGCCAATCTGATCTCAACGGACGATACCCTGTACGGCATCGTGACCGACAACAACGCCATCATGGGCACCGGAAAGTATACGGGGGACCAGTTCAAGTTCTTTGCCGGCTTCGAATACATCTGGCAAAACAACCCGCACGACCCATTGGGCGTTGGCGCCTCGGACCAGGGCGG
>CAXUIM010000177.1:0-2409 GCA_964250885.1 uncultured Acidobacteriaceae bacterium
GCGCCCTTCTTGATGTTCTTCAGGATCTGCGGATCGCCTGACTCGAAGCCGACGATAAGCAGGCGGCAGCCAGCCTCTTTCATGGCCTTGAGTGTTTCGCGGTCGGTAGTGACTCGCGAGGTGCACGACCAGGTCAAACCCAGAGGCTTGAGCTTAGCGCAGAGTTCGACGGTGCGCGCCTTCTGGATATTGAAGGTGTCGTCATCGAAGAAGAACTCTTTAACCTGCGGGAACTGCTGTTTGGCCCAGGCCATCTCCGCGGCCACATCATCGCTGGAGCGTTTGCGCCAGGCATGGCCGGAGAGCGTCTGCGGCCACAGGCAAAACGTACACTGCGCCGGGCAACCACGGGTCGTATAGAGCGAGATGAAGGGATGCAGGAGGAATGGAACGTTGTAGCGGGTCACGTCCATGTCACGGGCATATACTTTGGTAGCCCAGGGCATGGCGTCCAGGTCTTCCACCTGCGGACGGTCCGGATTGTGCTGGATAACGCCATTGGCGTCCTTGTAGCTGATGCCCAGAATCTCGTTCAGCGGCTTGCCGTTGGCAAACTCCACAACGGAGAAGTCGAACTCGCGGCGGCACACGAAATCGAGGACCTCGCACTCCTTCAGAGCGCGATCCGGATCGGTCGTCACCGGCGGGCCAACAAAGCAGATCCTGATCCCAGGATTGACTTTCTTGATGGCGCGCGCCAGCCCGTGGTCCCCGTGCCAAGCCACGGTGGACGTAAACAGCACCAGAAACTCGTACTCCTTCGCGATCTCGATGGTCTGCTCCGCGGAGATGTGATGAGGAGGTGCGTCGAGTAACCGGGAACCCTCCAGCATGCCGGCCGCATAGGTCAGCCAAACCGGATACCAATAGGATTCAATCTCACGGGTTGCAGGCCAGCGAGAGCCGGCTCCACCATCAAAGTTTTCAAAGGAAGGCGGGTTCAGAAGGAGCGTCTTGAGTGACATAACTGTAATCGATGTTACCACTTTACCGCCGATGACGCCGTTCTCGCGGAGCTCCGCGGCTGCACCATCCTAGATGCACATAGATAACCTTAGACGCGGTTTGCGAGCTTCCTGTTTCAAGGTGTCACGGGAGCAGTGGCAGCGCTTGCCGGCGCAAGGACCGCGGCCCGCAGCCAGCTATCCAGAGTGCCTGCCTGCCGCATCAGGTTGATGCGCGCTTCCATCAACGCAAGCTGATCTTTGAGCAGATCGATGGTGCGCGCGCTCACCTGAATTCGAGCGTTCTGCTCGTCCTGCGGGTTCAGTTCCTGCGTCTCGGTGCTGGCACTGCTGGAGGAAAGCTGCAGCAGCACGGTGTTGAGGTCATCCTGCGCGATGTCACGATCGATGGCGGCGAGATCGGCCTGAGCGGCGAGTTCCTCGGTACTGTGTTGAAGCTTGAACCGGCCCTCCAGGAATTGATCGCGCCGGTTCTGTGCGTCCAGTTGTGTGTGACGGGCCTCATCGGCGGACCCATGCGAACGCGCATCGCGCTGGCGATCCAGAATGGGCAGGGTAATCTCGATGCCTATCCCAACCGAGTTTTCGCTCTTACCGTTATTAAAGCCGGGGTAGTAGACGTCATAGTTGGTGAAAGCGGTACTGATGCGGCTGTAGTTGAAATCGAAGCCGACCTGCGGCCGCAGGCGCCAGCGCGCATCTCCAAAGGCCTGCTCCTGTTTGCTTTCGGAGTTGGCAAAGGCCGATTGGATCCCGAAGCTATCCGACTCGGGGCTGGGCTGCGCCGCTGCCGGCGGCATGGCGGGTATGGACTGGGGGACGGTGGGGATCTGCGTCCCCCTAAGACCGACCAGCCGTCCCAGGTGGTCCGACAGGGTCGCAACATCATCTTCGGTTTGCAGCTCGGCGAGGTGGATCTGGGCCGCTGTGCGGCGGGCCTTCAACAGATCCATAGGAGTGTCCCGCCCGGCGTCGAGCCGTTCCTGGACGATGGTGACGAGGCGTGTGGCCGAACCGTACTCCTGGGTCATGGTGGCCTGGCGCTGGCGGGCATTATCCAGCCGCACGTAGGTGAGAACAGCGTCTTCGGCTACGGCATCGCGCGTATCCTGCAATGCGAGAGTCGCGCTGCGAAGACCGGACCGGGCGGAGCGAATGTAGTCCCGTTGCGAGAAGTTGAAGAGCAGGGAGCTGCTTGTAAGACCGAAGATGACGGGAACGGCGAGGGGAACACCGGCGGATCGCCCCACACCCGCATTCGCGCCTACCTTCGGGATGTAGACGTCGCGGGCCTCGGTAAGCGCGGCCTGCGCCTTATCCACATCCGCCTGCGCCATCTGGACGGTGGGCGCATCGCGAACCGCCAGATCGACCGCGGAAGTGAGCGAAAGCTGAGCGGCGGCGCTGACGGAGAACGCCAACGTCGCCCATCCGATCGCCACTC
>CAXUIM010000177.1:2509-8685 GCA_964250885.1 uncultured Acidobacteriaceae bacterium
ATATCGTTCAGTGAGCTGGCTGCATCCACGATCGCCGCATCCTGCGCGTGGTCCAGCGAGATACACTGCTCCAGCGCGTGCACGGCCTGATCGTACTGCTGGCGCCGGCCATAGAAGGCGCCCAGATCGGCCCATGCATCCGGACGGTTTGCCACGCTCACCGCCGCCCGGTACTCGCGCTCCGCGGTCGCGTAATCCGATTGCTTCTCCGCAATCAGCGCGCGAATGCGATCGGCTGACTGGGGAAGCTGAGAGGCGACTCGATCGGCCAAAGCATCGGCCCGGTCTACGCCGCCTCCAATCAAGACGGGAGCCGCGATGAGAAACTCGCTGAGATCGTTCACCGCACTGCTGTTGGAGGGGTTCAGCGCCACCGCGGCTTCCAGGGCCGTCTTCACCTTACGGGCCAGCTGGAACGCCGAAACCAGGTTCCCGCGTCCGGCCTTGATTCCATAAGCGCGGCCCAGCCAGTCCTGTGCCTGGCTGCTGTCAGGCTGCTCCTGCACGGCGCTCTCGCAGGCCGGTATGGCATCCTCGATCTGTTCTTCTGAGTAGAACGCCCGGCAAAGCAGCAGCTGCGCCGCGCCGTTGTGCGGATCGGCTGCAATGAGCTCCTGCAGCTGGCCCACGGCCTGGTCGACCCGTCCCTGCATCAACGCCCGCTCTGCGGTCGCGGGCTGGATGTTCGGAGCATTGTCTGCAAGTGCACAGCGGGAAGGCATGACGAGAAACAGGCCTGCGGCAAACAAAGCTGCAGCAGTCCAGCCCCGGCCGTGGACCGCGACGGAGCGACGGCATCGGCTCCCTCGAAAAGAATTGAAATGTCTCATCGATAGCGTCTCAATCAGCGTTGAACCTTCACCCGCAGACCGTTGCTGAGATCGACCTCCGTCGTGGCTCCGAGGGCAACGAGGTCCCCCTCCTTCAGGCCGCCATCGACCTCGAAGCGAGTCAGATTCACGGCGCCGACCTGTACTGGAGCCTGCACCAGCCCACCGTTTACGATCTTGTACACGTAATCGCTGGTTCCCTGAGTGTGTAGAGCCTCACGAGGAAGACTGAGAACATCCGGTTTGAACATGGTGGTGACAGTCACGGTCACATTGGTGTTGGGCAGCAGATCACCGTGCGCATCGTCGACGCTGATCAAACACTCGCCAACGTTGCGCGTCCCATAGGCGATAACGCTGGTGGGCGGCTCCAGGATCTGACCGTGCCAGACCATATCGGGTTTGGCCGCCCACTTGATGCTCACCGGCTGGCCTACCCGCAGCGCCCCGATATTCGGCTCGTCAAAGTAGGCGCGAATCTGCAACCGGGTCAGATCCGCAAGGTCCAGGAGCGTCTCGCCGGCTTGAACGAAGTCGTATTGGGAGACCGGAATCGCATATACGGTTCCGGCGAAGGGAGCCCGGATATCGACATTGGCATAGGCCTGCTGCGCCGCGGCCAGAGTTGCTCTGGCCTGGGCGACCTGCGCCCGCTGGGCCGCCACGTCCGCGGTTGCATAGCGGCCTGTGCGCTGCGCCTGGAGCTGCGTCAGATGGATCTGCGCATCCGCCAGCCGTTGCCTGGCCCGCGCGATTTCATTGGCGGAGGCCGCGCCCTCCGCCTGCAGCTTCTGCAGCGAACTCAGGGCGGCGGCGTCCTGCTGCTGCTGCAGCTGCGCCTGAGCCAGATTCGCTTTAGCCCCAATCAACTCATCGGCCGTGCCACCCTGCAGCATGGAGTTCAGGTTGACCGTCGCCGACTCGAGGCTGGCCTGGGCAGAGGCAATCTCCCGAAGCGAGTCGGTATCCCCCATCCGTACGAGTTCCTGCCCGCTCTGAACGTGTTCGCCCAGGGTTACGTACAGGTTTGCCACCTGCCCCGGAGCGGACGCGTGGGCCTGAAAATACTTAAGGGGCTCGACCTTGCCGTTGGTAGGGCTGGAGTTGCTTATGCTCTGCCGCTCCACTCGAGCAGCTTTCACCGTGACCGTGTCCTGGTTGAAGTGCACGATCAGAAGCACAGCCACGCAGGCGGCCACGGCCACCAGTATCCAGGCCCAGGCCCATGATCGCTGCGATTCTTGCTGAGGCATAAAAAAGTCAGTATATAAGACGCACTCGATCGCTCCGGGAAGCAAAAACTTTAGAGCCAATGCGTTAGAGCACTTCTCCCGCAGATGGTTAGGGCAGCTTCGGGCTGCATGGCCGTCTTCCCGCGAAGCCGTTCCCCTCGACTGAAGCGGCACTCGCACGATCCATCCGCGGCGCAGCAACAGGAGAAGTACGTTGAAGCTACGGCAAGCCTGGAGCCAGGCAGATCAATCTGAGCCGTTCGCTCGAACGTCAACGATGTCCAGCTCCCATCCGCCAAAATCCGGATGCCAGTTTCGGTGCAGCTGGTAGGCTATGTCGAAATGCTGGCCTGGGGACCACGCGTCAGATTGAGCCTGGGCTGCCCAGTCCGTTCGCCGGCTCCACAACATGCCGTCGAAGCGTCGGGAGCTTGCGGGCTCTTGGAACGCCAGCCGCAGGTGGCGCTCTTTGATGACTCTCGGCGCCGCTGCCAGCCGGACATGTCTACTGACGAACACCGGTTCGGCGTTGCCGTTGCCGAAGGGACCGAGCTGCTCAAAGGCGGCAAGGAACTCCGGCGTAATCTCCCCGAAGCGTAGTTCGGCATTGCACTGCAGACTGGCGGCAGCGATGGGCGGCTGCGCACCGGCAAAGCGCAGCAGCCGCTCGCGAAGCTCGTCCACACGCGTGGAGGGCAGGGAAAAACCCGCGGCGTGAGCATGCCCTCCAAAACGCGAGAACAGCCGGTCGCCCTTTGCCTGAGTGTGGACCGCCGTCAGGGCGTCCAGCAGGTGAAAGCCGCTGACCGAGCGCCCTGAACCGTACGCCTCGCCTTCCTCATGGGTCAGCACCAAGGCCGGCCGGCCCGTTCGGTCCACCACCCGCGCGGCCAGGATGCCCAGCACCCCGCGGTGCCATGGCGGTCCTACATCCGCATTGTCGTCCAGAACCAGGCAGTCCGGCAGACCACAGGCGGCTTTGGCCATGGTATCGATCTGCGTCTGGATATCCTGCAGGGCCTCAGCCTCCGCGGCGCGCCGTTCGTCGTTGAGGCGATGCAGCTTTTCGGCGAGCACGCGGGCCACGGCCGGGTCCCTGGCCAGGAACATCTCCACCACGTCGGCGGCAACGTCCATACGTCCCGCGGCATTGATTCGGGGCGCCAGGCGGAATCCTACATCTGAGGCCGAAATAGCGCGCGTGGCGTCGATCTGCGCCAACTCCATCAAGCTGCGCAGACCGGGCTGGGCTGGCTGGCGCAGACCGCGCAGACCGAGCGACGCAATCACCCGATTCTCACGCGTGAGCGGAACGGCGTCGGCGATGGTCGCAATCGCCAGCAGTTTGAGGAACGAAGGGAGCGTCTTTTCGCGCAGCCGCCGCCGCTCCTCCTCATCCCGGGCCGAGCTCTCGAGCAGCGCCTGTGCCAGCTTGAAAGCCACCCCTGCACCGCAGAGCTCCTTGAAGGGATAGCTGCAGTCCGGCCGATTGGGATTCAGCACCGCAAGGGCTTGAGGGATGCCGCCTTCACTATCCAGAAGATGGTGGTCGGTGACGATCAGGTCCAGCCCGACGCGCCGGGCCTGCTCGGCGGCGGCGAAGGCTCGAATGCCCGTATCCACGCTGACCACCAGGCGTATGCCCTCGGCGGCCGCGGCTTCGATTCGCGATTCCTGTATCCCATAGCCCTCGCGGACGCGATGAGGAATATGAAAGCGGACGTCAGCGGAGACCCCCAGGGCGGGGGGGGGGGGGGGGGGGGGGCGGGGCGGGGCGGGGGGGGGGCCCCCCGGCCCCCCGCACCCCCGCGCCGGCCGCGGGGCCGCGGCCCCCGGCCGGGGGCGGGGGCTCCCCCCGCACGGGCGCGAGGGTGCCGTCCACGTCGTAGTCGCCGTAGATCAAGATGGGCTCGTGAGCCAGCAGCGCCGTGCGCAGACGCTCGACCGCCGCCTGCATTCCGAGCATGAGCCTCGGATCATGGAGCTGATCGAGCGAAGGTTGAAGAAACGCCCGAGCGGCATCCGGATCCGCAAGGCCGCGGGAGATCAGCAGAGTGGCGATGACTCGGGGAACACCTAACGCGCGCGCCAGCTCCGCGGCCGCCTCGAATTGGTCTGGCGCCACGATCCACTCGTTCCGGTGGCTCTCTGGTGCTGCGGTCGATGCGGGTTCATTCACATCCACAAGCCTAGAACGTGCTCCATGCCGGCGTACCCGCGGCGCAGCGGTTCACGGGCACTCTTCCTCACAAGAGAGCACTATTCCACAGGAAACATCGCCCTGGTGACACGAATCAAGCTTAGTCCTCGTCGCGGTCGTCCACGATGATGTGGCCCAACTCTGAGACGGACTCCATCAATTCCTGGAACAGGTCGTACCACTCGGTTGCGGTTTCGTATAGGAAGATCACGCCCCCTTGGGCGAAACCGAGCTGCAGATAGCCCGTCTTGCCCACATGCTGCAACAGGGCCTGGGCCTCCTCGAGCTCTCCCACGCTGGCGTCGGGGTAGTTCTGGTCCCGCACCTGGGAAATCAGGGTGGCTACGTCTTCGGGCTCCAGAATGACATCGCTCATGGTGATGAAGGGCGCGCCGGCTGCCTTGGCGTGTTCAACAAAGTCCTTCCAGCCGTCCACGTCGTCTTCTTCAAACAGCACCGTCGGCACATCTTCCGGTACGAAACTGTTCATGCGCCGGATGCCGTGCCCGGCGATAAACGCCACCATATCGTCTTTCACTGCGGTCAGGTCGTCAAAAGCCATACAGCCCTATTCTCGCAGATACAGGCGGCCTCGGACGCTCTCATTTTCAGCGTGCTACCCTATTTCTGCCCATGATTTTTTCGAAGGATTACGTGAGTTACCTGGCCCGCCAGACCACGAAACACCTGGTGGCGGCCAAGATGATCAAGACCACCAAGCCCGCTCTTGTGGATGAACGCGTGGCCGCCGCCCTGGTGGAAGAGCTGGCCCTGGAAGACCGCATCAATGACGAAGTCCGCGTGATTCTGGAAGCGTTCCAGGACGACATGCACAAGACCGGCGCCAGCTATCCGGAGATGTTCAAGAAGGTAAAGCAGGAGCTGGCGCGCAAGTACAAGGCGGTCCTATGAGACCCGGTCCCGATCCTCGCGGCGACAGTCGTTCCGCCAACTCCGTGCGCATCTCCGACGACAAGGTCAACAAGCTGGCCCACACCATCGCCGACACCCTGGCCGAGATAGACGAGGTGGACTTCCTGGAGGACCGCAACACCATCCGGCAGGAGGCGCGCAAGGCCCTGGTAAAACTGCTCACCGAGGAGACCCGGCTCGATGCCGCGGCGCGCCAGAAGATCGCCTCGCAGCGCCGGATCATTCCGGAAGGCTCGCAGGAGTGGGACATCCTGTACCGCAAGTACTACAACGACGAGGTCAAGAAGCTGGGCCTCTGAGGCTGCGTCTGCCCTCGTCCAAGATGCTGAACGCACCTTGAAGATGTTTTTTTTGATTGGATTGGCCGCCTGGGTAGCGCCAGGTTTTGAGAGACCGGCCGCCCCTTTTCTGCGGCCGCGGACAGCTTCCCGGCACGATTCAATTTGGTATACTAGAGACACATCAACGGAGTCCGCATCCGTCCGTGGCGTTATGGTGTAACTGGTTAACACGTCGCCCTCTCAAGGCGAAGAGTCCGGGTTCGAGCCCCGGTAACGCTACCAAAACCCCAATTTGAATCAATAGTTGAAGCAAATTGCGGAACGCCCTCTCTTCGCCCGATTCTTTCTGGTGGCTCTCTTGTTGTCCTGTTCGCGCGAAGAATCGAGAGGCATTGACGGACCTATCGCTTTAGCGACCTCGGCCCCCTGACCCTCGGCGCCCATCAATGGTGGCGCATGCTCACCTCCTGCTTCGTCCACTTCGGCATCATCCACATCGGCTTCAATATGTACGTGCTCTACCAGATCGGCCCGTTCATCGAAGTGTCTTCGGCCGAGCACGCTACCTGCTGATCTACTTCATCGCAGGCCTCGCAGGCAGTCTCGCCAGCCTCTGGGATGCTTTTGATCGCAGCAAGAGCCGCCGTTCAGCGCGTCTTGAGAGCCGTCGAAACCTTTTTTCCAACCAGCACACCCGGCC
>CAXUIM010000178.1:0-8577 GCA_964250885.1 uncultured Acidobacteriaceae bacterium
GGAAGCCATCCAGAACCTGCTCTATCTGATCTGCGAGACCGAAGAGGTCTCCCCTGCGGTGATCGAGTTTGCCCACAGCGCCGGCGAAGAGGCCAACCGCGTCCTCGCCATCTCACGATCGACGCTGAGCTTCTTCCGTCAGGGCCGCGATCCCGAGCCGATCGATCTCTGCGGCGCCGCCGATTCGGTCCGTATCCTGCTGGAGGGCGTGATGCGGAAAAGAGACATACCGCTGCAGATCGAGACCAAGGGGGATGTCGTGGTTGAGGCGCTTCCCGGTGAGCCGCGACAGGTACTGCTCAACCTGGTGCGCAACGCGTTCGAGGCCAGCAGCCGCCCCGGGGCTCCCGTCCGGCTCGTGCTCGACGGCCGCGACGCTGGTGTTGAGATCGTAGTCGCCGATCAGGGCGTGGGCGTGGACCCTGCGATTCTCGACCATCTCTTCGAGTTTGGGTACACAACCAAGGGAGAACGAGGCAATGGCATGGGCTTATGGGCCGTCCGGCAGATAATGACTCGCCACGGCGGCGAGATCCGCATCGATTCCGATCCGGGCCGGGGCACCCGGTTCACACTCTGGTGGCCGCGCAAGTTCGAGCAGGCCAAAAGCGTGGCCGCGCCTCACCCCTAGTAGCTTGGCTTCGCGAAGCTAGCGAAGCCACAAAAGCCGATTTTCAACAAGCTCCTAGACTAAGGCAATGCCAAGTCTCCGAGATCGCAGCCCGGTGCAGCCTCCCCCGGATCGCTTCGAGCTATCGCACGCCACCCAGCAGTTTGACGAATCTGCGGAAGGCCGCCGCCCGCGCCGCTGAGTTCTCGGCGCTGGCGTCCGGCGCCTCGCCGCTGCGCATGAAGCCGTGGCCGGCGCCATCGTAGACTACGGGCTCGAACACCTTCCCGGCGGCCTTCATATCGGTTTCCGTCTGCGGCACGGTTGCGCTGATCCGGGCATCATTGCCCGCATAGAAGCCATAAACCGGCGCCGTGATGTTCTTCATGGCGTCGGCCGGCGGGGGCGGCCCATAGAACACGAATGCCGCGCTCAGGTCCTTACGGTGGGTGGCAAACAGGAACGACTTCCCGCCTCCCCAGCAGAATCCAGCAACGAATAACTCATCGCTGGCCGCGGGCAGATGCTTGCCATAGTCGGCCGCCGCGTCGAGATCCGTTGTGACCCCTGCGGGATCGAGCGCTGAAACCGCCTTGACCACGGCACTCTGGTCAGGGAAGGCCGCGGTTCCCCCGGGCGTTGCGGGAACGAAGGCGGCTCCCGTTCCGGCTCCCGGACCGGCTCCCGGACCGCTCTGGTCTGACGGAATGTGCGCCGCGGGGGAGGGGCTCTGCGCTGCGGGCGGTGTCTGCGGCGCGGGTCCGAACCCGCTCAGCAGGTCGGGCTCTACAACGATGTAGCCGGCGCCCGCGATCTCGTCGGCCATCTCCCGCGCCCAGTCGCTGAGCCCGAAGATTTCATGGATCATCAGCACCACCGGCGCCTTGTCGTGAACCTCCGGATAGACGACCCAGGCCTGCAGCTTGCGGCCGCTGGACTCGGTGAGGGTGACGTACTCACCGTGGCGCGGACTCTGCGCCAGGGCCGCCTTTGCCCAATCCTGCACCGGAGGTGCCGTCAGCGCCGCGATCATGCGGTCCTGCGCCGCGCCTGCCGTTGCGCCGGCCAGCGCCAGCAGCAACGCTGCCGGGAAGAGGGAAGAAGAGGGTCTCATGCCAGCGAGTCTACGTTGCAGGCCGAAGCATCGCAATGCCTTAATCGACACCGCGGCGCGAACCGTCCTCTGCTTTCCCGCCCGCACATGGGGCTTCGCTCCGGGCCTGCGGAAGAACCGCTTACAGCAGAACAGGGTGAGCGTGCCCTCGGAGCAGTGTGCAGGGTGGCTTTCCTCGGAAAAGCCACTTGAGGTCCGCGCCCTGGGCACGGCAACCTTATATTGCTTCAGCGGTCAAACATCGACCCCACGATCCCGCCGAGCACGGCAGCTGTTCCCACTTCGCGCTTCTCGCTGCTGCCGGAGGGCAGATAGGGCGCCAGCGCATGCGCCAGATTGGCCAGCGGCAGCGTCTGCAGCCAGACCCGGCCCGGCCCGGTCAGCGCGGCCAGGAAGATGCCATCACCGCCGAAGAACATGTTCCGGATTCCCTGGATGCGCGTGATCTGGAAGCTGACGTTAGCCTGAAAAGCGCCGACATGTCCCGGATGGACGCGCAGGGTCTCACCGGGCTGCAGGTCGCGCGTCACCACCTCGCCGCCCAGCTCCAGCCAGGCGGTGCCCATGCCGGTGATCTTCTGCAGCAGAAATCCATCGCCGCCGAAGATGCCCGCGCCCAGCGACTGCTGGAAGCCCAGGCTGAGCTGGATTTGGGGCGTGGCGCAGAGGAAACCGTGGCGATGCACGAGAATCTCGTGCCCGGGTCCAATCTCAAGCGGCAGAATGTGGCCGGGAATCTTGGCCGCGAAGGCGACTTCACCGGGGTAGCCCTGCGCGGTGTACTCGGTCATGAACAACGTTCCGCCGCCGGCGACGCGCTTGATCGCACCCAGAAGGCCACCACCGCCGGCCATCTGCGTGTGGGTGGTCATGGCAATGGTCTGGCTCATCCAGCTCAGTTCGCCGGCCTCGGAGATCAGGCTCTCGCCGGGCTGCAGCAGCGCCTCCAGAACCGGCATGGTGGTTCCCACAATTCTGCTCTGCATCGGCTCACATCCTCTCTTGGCGCATTTCTCCTGTTGCTTTACATCAGCTTATAAGCTGAGTCGTTTCTCTTGAAGAAAACGACCACGGAGCCCGAAATCTCGCAAACGCAGGAGAGATGCTATCGGCGCGCAAGGCGTCCTTTGCCCCGCACCCTGTGTTTTATGCTACGCCGGTGCATGCGCGGAAGTTCCATAACAGCGCAAGTCCATAACATCAGGGACCAGCTCCGCCGCACCCTTGGCGAAAGAGCCCTGCGGTTTAAAGCTCTTTCCGCCGAAGCGCCATGCTCACCGTGTTGCCGCTACCAAACTGGCAGGCGCGATTCGTCAGCGGAGTTTCTTTTCCCGTGCAACGGTTTGCGGCTTGCGCTACTCTTTCGGCAGACCGCTTCCGCCGGTCCTCCACCCCACCCCGTGAACGCCCTGCATGCGCCCACTCTCCATTCCGGCTGTGTTTGCCTTGCTGCTGCTCTTCGCCCGCCCTGCCGTCTCGCAGGTCATCGCGCTGCAGGACGATCGCCTGCAGCTCACCTCCATTGCGCGTGACTGGCGGACCCACCCGGGAGACGACCTGCAGTGGGCGCAGCCAGACTTCGACGCCTCGGGTTGGAAGCTGCTGCAACCGGCGCAAGAGTGGAATGCGCAGGGTTTTGCGGATCAGAACGGTTTTGCCTGGTCTCGCGTGCAGCTGCAGGTCGCACCCGGCACGCAGTCACTGGGTCTGATTCTGCCGGGCATCGCGCGCAACTATGAACTTTTTTGTAACGGTGTGCTGGTCGCTTCCGTGGGTCTTATGCCACCCCATCACGTCTCCCGTGTTACCGCCTCCTCGCGCTTGTTTACGCTACCGGTACACGCCGGCATCAATACGCTGGCTCTGAGACTCTGGCAGGAGGAGAAATACCGGACTGTCCGTGCGGACGTGCTCCAGGGTCCCGCGTTGGTTGGCTCCCCAAGTGCCATCCAGCGGCAATTCACGCTGCAAAAGCAGAGCGCTCTGCTCAGGAGGGGCAGCGAGTACACCCAGGATGTGATCGCCGCGGTGGTCGGCGGGGCCACGCTGATTCTGTTTTTGCTCACCCGCGACCGATATTATCTCTGGTTCACTCTGAGTCTCTTTGCGGGAATTGCAGCCTTGCTGGTCCGGGTAGTCACACAGCATTATGGCGTGAGTTTTACCAACGCGGTGCTGCTGTATACCGCCGCCGATTTCGCAGGAACGGCGTTCTTCGCCGCATTTCTCGCAGGCCTGTTGCACCTGCGGAGCCCTCGCACCCTATTCAGTATCATCCTGTTGATGGCGATCGGCGAACTGGGCGTGCTGGCGCTGATCTTCTTCAGCATTCCCAGTGTCTGGGCGAACGGGATTTATGTGATTTGCAGCAGTGCGGCCGAAATCTGGCTCATCGTGCTATTCCTTCGCCGCTGGCGTACGGGTACCTTCGACATCCGGCTCCTGCTTGGGCCATACGCCTTACAGTTCCTGACCTCAACATCCTCGAACCTGGGTTATTTTCTGCGCGATCTGCGAGTGCCCCATGCAGAGCAGCTGATCACCGGTGACATCGTCCTCTCAACTGTTCCGTTTTCCATTACGCTGGCCGATCTCGGCAGCATCATCGAGCTTTGCGGCTTTCTTGCGGTCCTGGTCTACCGCTTCGCGCTGACGACGCGCGAGCAGCAGCGTCTTGCCTCGGTGCTGCAGGCAGCGCACGATCTGCAGCGCCGGCTGGTGCCGCTCAATGTGCCGCGATTCGGCGGATTCCACACCGAGATTGCGTACCTCGCCGCGGAGGAAGTCGGCGGAGATTTTTGCCAGGTCCTGCCTCGCGGCGATGGATCCTATCTCGCCGTCATCGGCGACGTCTCGGGCAAGGGCCTGGAGGCAGCCATGCTCGGCATGCTTACGGTCGGCGCTCTGCGCTCGCTGGCCAGCGAGCTCCTTTCTCCCGACCAGGTGTTGACCCGCCTGAACGACGTGGTGCTTCACACCGAGCGCGGCGGATTCATCACCTGTCTCTGCGTCACCCTGTCGCCTGCGGGCGAGGTTGCGCTTGCCAATGCGGGTCACCTCGCCCCCTATGTCAACGGGCAGGAAGTGCCGCTTGTCTCCGGGCTTCCACTCGGCCTCGCGCCCGGGGTTGACTACCCGCTGCAGAGATTTCTACTGCCCGACAAGGCCCGAATGACGTTGCTGTCCGACGGTGTGGTTGAAGCCCGTTCGCGCGCGGGCGAGTTGCTCGGCTTCGAGCGCACCTCCCGCCTCAGCCAACAAACGGCAGCGGAAATCGCGGCGGCCGCGCATCAGCACGGGCAGCAGGATGACATCACCATTCTCACGCTGGACTGGCAACGCCCCGCCGTACACCAGGACGGCGAGCGAAACATCGCGGCCGCTTAACCCATCCTGATCCGTCGGCTGGAGCTCCCACACAGGGGACCCTGAGCGCAGCCAGGCGTCTCATGCAGTATGGCTGTACTCGCCAACGCCATCCTCGCCCTCCATCTGCTCTGGATTGCCTTTGTCATCTTCGCCGCGCTGGGGACACGGGGGCGCCCGTTCTGGACTACGCTCCACATCCTGGCCCTGTGTTGGGGCATTGTGGTTGAGGTGGGTCCGTGGCCCTGCCCGCTGACCCTCGCGGAGCAGCACTTCGAGGCGCTCGCCCGCGTCACCCCATACACCGGGGGGTTTCTGCTGCATATGTTGGACGCGGTGATCTACCCCAACCTGCCGGACACCGTGGTAACGGCGGCGGGCGTAAGCGTCTGTGCCGTCAACCTCGTCATCTATACAGGGCGCCTCACCCGTTGGCTGCGCACGCGGCGTACTTGAAACTCCAGCACGGATTTCGTTCTGAGGCGGGTCTTCTGAACTGTAGTAGCAGCCCCTGGTGGGGGCACGCTTCTACGAGTCACACTACTTTGCCTTCGAAGCGATGTGCCGACTTCTCCTCGATCTGCACAAGTTCATAGCGGCGATTGCCATCGAACACCAGTGCCAGCCCCAGCAGATCGAATTGCGCGAAGAAACTCTCCCAGGAGAGCGGCCGAAGTTCAATGTGATCTTTAGGCACATCGCCGAAGACGAAGCGCAATATGGCCGGTTGGCCGTCATGCAGAGGAGTCACCTCGACAGGTGTCGCATTGTTCGCCTTCGCCCAGCGAAGGATTTCCTTATGATCCGTAGTTGGCTTTACTGCCATCCTGATGTGGCTCCAAATGTAATTTACTTAGTCCGATGCATTCAGCTTGCTCTGGGGTTAGTCCTATGGGCACATGGGGCGCTCCGGTTGACAGGAAATTCCATTTACGAACCCAGGGTTACGAACCCAGGATTACGAACCCACCTCGGGTAAAGTCAGCCGGACCGTTGTGCCCTGGCCCTTGATGGAGTCGACGCGGAAATGGCCGTGGTGGCGCTCGGCGATCTCTTTGGCGATGTACAGACCCAACCCGTTGCCCAGGTCTCCCTTGGTGCTGTAGAAGGGCTTGAACAGCGACGCCTGCTCGTCCTCGGTCATTCCAATGCCATCGTCGGCGACGATCAATTCGATTCGGGAGTCCACCCGGTGGGCCGAGAGCCGTACCGTTCCGCCGACAGCAACAGCATCGACGGCGTTCGAGACCAGGTGGGCCAGCACCTGACGGATCTGGCTTTCGATGCCATGGACCTGCAGCTCCAAGTCTCCGCCCAGGTCCATCGCGATGTGCCGGTTGCGAATCTTGGCTCCCAGGAGGCGAACCACGTCCTCAAAAATTGAAGCCACCGGAATCCAGGTCTTCTTGTCCGAGTTTTCCGAACCCCAGCGAAGCGTCTGCTTCACGGTAGCGGAGATGCGTTCCAGTTCGGCTTCGGCCATGCTGAAGTAGGAGCTGGAGGCGCCGTCCGGCGACAGATTCTGGCGCAGCAGGAAGAGCAGGTTGGTAAGGGCTTCCAGCGGATTATTGATCTCGTGGGCCAGGAAGCTGGTCATGCGGCCGGTCAGCGCCAGCTTTTCGGTCACGCGCATGGCGGCCTCGCGCTCCTTGCGCTCCGACAGGTCGATGCACGCGCCAATCCAGCCGGCTCTTCCCGCGCCTTCGCGCCGGAAGGGCACCAGTCGGATGAGATTCCAGCACTCTCCTCCGGACGCATCGCGCAGGCGAACCTCTTCTTCGAAGTCGCACTCCGTGAGCACGCAGGTCTTCCAGGCCTGGGCACAATGCTCGAAGTTCTCGCCGATCAGGCGCTGCCTGTCGTACCAGATACCCTGATCGCCCAGACCGGCAGCCTTCCACCGAGCGTTGACATAGGTCAACCGGCCTTCATCGGTTACGGCGAAGACCTTTACCGGAAGCGTGTGGGTGAGCTTGTTGAAGCGTGCTTCGCTCAACTCCGCTTCCTCTTCCGCGCGGCGCAGGCTGATGAGGGTCACTGCATTGCGAAACTCGCGCGCCGATTCGATCTCCACCGCGGTCCAGGGAAGGCTTTGGCCGCGCAGAGTTTCCTTCCACGAGTCGAACGAAGCCCGCGGATGGAGGCGCTGCCCCACATCCCTTTGCTTGACCGGCTCACCCGCCCAATTGACGGTGCGGATGATCTCTGGCCGGAACCAGAGCACAAATCGCCGCCGCACGTCGGAGATGCGGATCGCCAGCAAGCCGCTGGCGGTGTCGGTACATTCGTCCGCCCAATCAATCTTCGATCTCAGGTGGTTGGTTGCAAGGAGCTCAAAGCCCGGCTGACTCTCCAGCCATTCCACGATCCGCCGCAGCACGTTGGCGCGCGGAGTTTTGCCGATGGAGTCGAACTGATCGTCCACCGCGAGCACGGCTCCCTCGGCATCGGTCACCTGCAACAGAAGGGACATCTGTGTGGAGAGCGCTCCCACATAGTCGTTTTCCGCCGCCATCTGGGTCAGCATCTGGCGCTGGACATCATGAAACCGGACCAGGGTGCGCAGGCGGGATGCGGTGCGGAATGAGTTCAGCTGGGTGCCCACCATTTTGGTCAGCATGTCGCAGGCACTGCGAATGAGAAACGGCACGGCCCGAGGTTCCGCGTGATGACCGCTGATCAGACCCCAGAGACGCCCCTCAAATAGGATGGAGACCGACATCGAGGACATCGTTCCCATATTGCGCATGTACTCCAGGTGGACAGGAGAGACGCTGCGCAAAACACAAAGCGACATGTCGAGCCGTTCGGGACTTTGCCTGGGCAGACCGCGCAACGGAACGGGCCGATAGTCGGCATTGGGAATGATGCGAACGGTATTCGAGACATACAGGGCTCGCGCCTGCGCGGGAATATCGCTTGCGGGAAAGTGAAGGCCCAGGTAGCTGGGCAGCGCTCCATTACTCTCCTCAGACAAAACCTGCCCGTTTCCGGCCTCATCGAACGAGTAGAGGAGAACGCGGTCGAAGCCGGTCAGATCGCGGACCTGTCGCGTTATGGCGTCACAGAGCTCCTGCTCCGTTTGCAGGCGGCTCAGGATGGCGACGAAGTTGGTGATGACGGCATTCATCATCTCGGGGCCAACCAGACGGTCCTGCCGTTCGAACTCGAGGATGCGGCGGTCTTCAGAGCAGTGGGTTAGCACGCTCAAAAGCTCTCCACGCACGCGGAAGGCCCCCAGGTAGGTCACCATGCCCTCGGGATCGATCGCGCAGTGGAGGGTGCGAACCGAAGCGAGCAGCTCTCTCTCCAGAAACAAGTCCAGCGTGGAGCCCAGCAGCAGCTTCAAGGGAATGTCGAGAAACGTCTCCGCGTTCTCACTCGCGAAGAGAACGACCTCCCGCTCCGGATCCACTCCCAGCAAAAAGCCATGAGGCTGGATACTGCCGGGGAGGCGGATTTCTTCCTGGGCGCAGGCTGCGTCGGC
>CAXUIM010000179.1:0-8533 GCA_964250885.1 uncultured Acidobacteriaceae bacterium
TGTGCAGCAACACTCAAAGTCCAGAACAGGCACAGCCAAGAGGCGCACACCTTCATTCTTCGAAAGCTGTTCATGTCCCCCACTGTTCCATTAAAGCATTTCTCCGCGAGCGAACCCCTAGAGCATTTCTCCTGTCTCTGTGCAGCGAACAGTCGTTCGAGTGCCGTTTTCCGCGAGGAAACACGCCAATTTGGCATGGAGCGTCCGAGACAGCGACCATGGCTGTGTCGAGAAGGGCGCCACTCCGCCGCAACCGGCACCGAGCACACCGCAAGCGGCTTCCATCCAATGCGACGTGCCGCGAACGATCAAAGGTTACCGATCGCTGGCTGACGACTTCGGATTTAATCGCTCAATCCAGGAAGTACACCAGCCCGATTGCTTGCACAATGCTGATGTTCTTCACTCTCTCTCTGTCATTTACAGACCAAGCAGTGCGAAGTGGATCTCACCTGGCGCGTCGTACATATAGCCGGATTGGCGTATCTTCCGGCTGTAGTAAGAAGGTGTCAAGCACGCAATCATTGTGGACCAGCACGTCAAGTGCAGACACAAGGTCACGCTGTCCGCTGTAGTTGCCAGCGCGCCAGATGGCCTCTTCCGAGCGCAGATCGGCCCCCGAGGGCCTCGCGTACAGAATCACCCAAGGTCGCGCCCGCGCAAGACGCCGGGCTTCTTCTCTCGCGAATGGGTCTGGAACCACATCGATATTGTGGGAGCCCGACCACGTCGGTGGTTGCCGGTCAGCCAGCGAGTAGATCAGCCCCATCTCCGGGTAGGTAAAGATGGTCCCGCCGCGAGGAGCTTCCGCTTGTACTGCGGTGGTGGTCTCATCGAGCATGCGTATCGCCTCCATGGGCAGGCGCATGCCGGATAACATTGGCTGGTTGGAGTGCGCCGTCGCGAACCGCACCGGCGCCTCGGTCTGATGATCGAAGCTGAACGGGATCCGCAACTTTTCGTTCACTGCCAGGAACGTCACCACCGCGATCACCAGAAGGACAAAGCGGCGTCCCCATGCGGTCGCCCCTTCGAGCGCGGCAGCAAGCAGAAGTCCTAGCCCGGGCAGGGTCATCGCTTCAAAGGCCGGCCAGGAGAGTGAGAGGGTTAGGGCAACAGAGCAACTCACGCCTGCAAACAAGGCAATCTGCCAGGTCCTCTCTTCCCCGGAACGTTCTCTCAGGCCCCGCCACACCATTGCCCCGAGCAGCAGAATGCCGGTGAATAGCGTGTAATACACAGCACACTTGGTTACATCGTTGACTAGTGCAAGGGTGGTCAGCGCAAGCAGTTCGGCACCGCCAACCACAATCAGCCCGCCAAGCCAAAGAAGAGGCACGCCTGGCGGCCGGACCTGCTGGGAACGACGCGCACTCTGGGTAGCCCACCAAATGGCCCGGGTGCTTAATACGGTTGCTATCAGCCCGGGTACTACCCAAAGAGGATTGTCCACGGCAACTGCAACTTCTCTCAGCAAAAACGCGTGGGGCATGGAGGCTTTGGCAGCTGGTCCCGTGATGAAAAGCATTCGAAGACAGCTACGCAGCAGTCCCCTGCGCTCCAGATAAACGCCTGTCAGCAACAGGGGCGCAGCGAAACCGACCAGATATGCGGAACCCCATGCGAGACTACTCCGCAGATTTCGCAAGCGCATGAAAGCGAGTGAGGCAAGCAGAAGCACCGCGGCCGCGGTGCCTAGTCCGACCGTCTGCTTCGTAAGGCTGCTTAGACCCGCCGCGGTTCCAGCCAAGGCGCCCAATAGCAGAAAATTGCGTCTGCGCACTGTCTCCGTCGATAGACTGGCCAGCAGCCCACACAGCATGGCGAACAAGATGGAATCGTGATTGTAGGAAGCCAGCGGATCGGCGTGGTCACAGGCGGAGATGATTATCGTCGTGAGTGCCGCGGTGGCCGCAACCCACGAGCTGAACAGTCGTCGCAGCCACGCATACAGAAGTACCGCGATCGCCAATCGTTCCACTACCGCGCAAAACCGGCTCACAAAAAGAGTCTTACCCAGCAAGGCTAGTTCCAGTGCAGACTTGAGCTGGTTTAAAGGCGGTCCGGCCGTATAGTAGTCCCGGTATGGCAGCCTGCCTGCGAGCAGTGCAATCCCGCTATTGAACTCTCCGTCACCCGAGCGCAAGCCGATAAACCGATTGAAGTAGCTGAAGAAAAATAAAATCGCCAGTGTCAGAATGAGGGCGATTGGCCAGAGGTCCCTGCCTACTCTCTGATTCAGGTCCTGCTTAAGCATGCAGTCGAGCGTATCACCGAATGGTTCTTCACGATTGTCCAGATGGACCGATCGCTTAGACTGAAACCATGCATGCGCGCCAGACGATTGCAGGTGAACTTCTCTTGCGTCAGACCCTTCTATTCGACGCCGATGACACGCTTTGGGAGAACAACATATATTTTGAGCGCGCGATCGCGGCCTTCATCTCCTATCTGGACCACCGCGTGCACACCAGCGAAGAGGTCCGCGAACACCTGAACCTCTGCGAGCGAGCGACCATCGCTCAGTTTGGCTACGGCCTGCAGAGCTTTCGCCGTTCCCTGATCGCCTGCTTCGAGCAGCTCAGCGATGCTCCCATCACCCCGGAGCGCCACGACCGCATTGTCGCGTTTACTGAGTCGATCTCGACGGCCGAAATCGAGCTTCTTCCCGGCGTTGAGGCAACGCTGCAGGATTTATCCCAGCGTCATCGCCTGATCCTCGTGACCAAAGGAGATCTTCAGGAGCAGAGCGATAAGCTGGAGCGCTCCGGCTTGCGCGACTTGTTCAGCGCCGTGGAGGTTCTCGCCGAGAAGAACACGATTGCGTATCGCGAACTGGTCGCCCGCCACGACTGCGACCCGGCTAACACCTGGATGATCGGCAACTCGCCCAAATCCGACGTCAACCCCGCGCTGGCCGCCGGTCTGAACGCCGTCTTCATACCGCACGACTTCACCTGGGTGCTGGAGCATGAGGTCGTGGACCAGCCTTCGGGCAACACTCATCTGCTCGAGCTTCGCAGTTTCGCCGAGCTCAGCCAGAAGTTTTAGAGGGGTTCAGATTTTGCCTGGCTCGCAAGACTATTACGGCTCGTCCTTTCTTTTACGGCTCGTCCTTATAGATACCCATCTGCACATCTCCGCCCTCCACAAGCCGTGCGCGAAACATTCCTGGCGTATTGAAGCCCCATGCGATTTGCCCGTCAGGTGTCATCGCAATCACACCACCGTCCCCTTCCATCGCGGTCAGTTGATGGCCGATGACCTCATCCACAGCTGCCTGCAAACGCATGCCCTTGTACTGCACCAGGGCGCAGATGGTCCGCGCCACCGTGAGCCGGATGAAGTACTCGCCGGTTCCCGTAGCGGAGACACCGCAGGATTGATTGGACGCATACGTGCCCGCGCCGATGATGGGAGA
Organism: uncultured Acidobacteriaceae bacterium; assembly: GCA_964250885.1. Taxonomy (GTDB): domain Bacteria; phylum Acidobacteriota; class Terriglobia; order Terriglobales; family Acidobacteriaceae; genus Granulicella. The sequence continues at coordinate 3,422 of CAXUIM010000179.1, forward strand.
ATCTCCGACTCTCCCGAACATTTTGCCCTGCACGCCCCCCGTGGTGGTTCCGGCGGCGATATTGCCGGCGCGGTCGCGCACCACCATCCCAGTCGTCCCCCACTTGTGCGCCTCCGGTGTTTCCAATTCAGCGATGGGCTCGGGTGGCGGCGGCGGCGCTCCCGCCGGGCGCGGAGGAATGGGCTTGCCCTCTTTCTTCAGTTGCCGTATCAGCCCCTGCCAGCGGGCCTCAGTGAAGAAGTAAGACGGATCGACCTGCTGCAAACCCACGCTGGCCGCAAATTCATCCGCTCCGGCTCCAATCAGCATCACGTGCGGCGACTTCTGCATGACCGCCTTGGCCAGGGAGATGGGGTTTTTCGTCCGCGTGACACCGGCGACCGCCCCCGCCCCCAAGGTCTGGCCGTCCATAATCGCTGCATCCAATTCGTTCTTTCCCGCTGCTGTGAATACCGCGCCCTTGCCAGCGTTGAAGAGAGGATTATCCTCCAGCTGCCGCAATCCAGCTTCGACCGCATCCACAGCGGTTCCGTTGTCATCAAGCACCTTGGCCGCCGCCTTGATCGCCTGATCCAGTCCCGCTCGATAGGCTTGGTCGCGCTCCGGAGTCATTGAATTTCGCTCGATAACGCCGGCGCCCCCATGCATCACAATGGCCCACTTACCCCGCGGCGCCTGCGTGATCAGCGCCGTAGCCGGCTTCACGGGGTCGGGTGTACCGGTTTGCTGTGAATACGCCGTCGCCGTGAACGCCAGGCAGAGGGACACTCCGAGCAGATTGTGCATTGAATTTCCTCTTTGTCTGAAGAGTCTAGCGCAGCAGAGCCCAGCGCATCGGTGCTGCGTCCGGTGAGCGTGTGCCTGATTTGCCGCGGCTTCAGGATGCTATACTTCAACTGGAATGCCACTCTAGCCTGCCGCGCCACGTGCGTCAGGCTTCCTGCGGAGGTGGCGAAATTGGCAGACGCACTAGCTTGAGGTGCTAGCGCCGCAAGGCATAGGGGTTCAAGTCCCCTCCTCCGCACCATAAGATTCTCCCTGTTCCTCGGGGGGCAGGAAGCGAAGCCGGTCCGTGAGGGCCGGCTTCAGTGTTTGATCGGTTGTCCTCGTCCGCGAGTGCTGTTTTCTCCGGCAGATCCGCTCTTTGGCATCACAGACAGTATTCCCAGCAGGCGAGGCGCCTCGCCGTTGAATAACGGTCTTCATTGTGGTGCTCCATCTTTTGCAGCGCCGTTATAATCGATGCAGGAAACAGCTGAAAGCGGCCGCTCAGGAAGCGGTCGAACGCAGCAACCCTCGCCGGCATGCTGGGGATGCCGAAGGTCAACTTGCATCAGCAGTTGGGACGCGGCTCAGTGACTTTGGAAGACGTGAACGTGGATCGCTGATTTGCCGCTCCGGCCGGGCAGACTGTGCCGGGAGCCTCCATCCTGCGGTCCTTATGTTCGATATCTCTTTCCAGGAGGTGCCGGTGCCCAAGACGCTAGCCGTACCTGCACACGAAAACGTCGCGGGCAGTCGGATAAGCCCCCGCACATCAACCAGCCAATCCGCCGGGGCCATCGTGGATTGGGTTCTTCTGCCGCTTCTGCTCCTCTCGACTCCGCTTTTGTACCTGAGCAATGCGCGGCACAACCTGCCGGTTGCGTCGAACGTGGATGAGCGATTTGGGCTGGGTGTATTGACGTACTTCCACTGGGGCACCGCGAATCCTCATGTGTTCTTTTACCCAACATTTTTCTATTACCTGACGTTTGCCTTCACCAGCCTGTTCCCCTTCGCCCATACTCTCTTCTGCGCCCGGCTGCTCAACCTGACCTTTTTGGGCTTGACCGCCTTCCTGAGTTACGTCTTCTGTCGGGATATGCTTGTTTCGCGAAAGACAGGCCTTGTGGCGGCGGCTTTGATCATCACAAGCCCACTCATGATTCAAAGTGGGTCGTACATCTGCACGGATGTACTGCTCGCTGCAGGTATGGTGGCCTCGCTTCTCACGCTCAGCTATTACTTCAGAGACCCGACCGAAAAACGATGGCTTGCGGCCATGGTCGTTCTGGGTTTCACCGTGGCGTGCAAATATACAGGCGCGCTGCTTTTTATCGTGTATCTGCTTTTGGAGTTCGTCGGTATCCTTCGTGCCGGGACAATCAACCACTCTGAATCAGTGGGGTACCGATTCGAGAAGAGGACTCTCAGCATCGCTATTTTAAGCTTCGGATTGTTCGTGCTGCTGCTTGCAGTCGCGTTTCCCACCCGAGTGGGCCTGCGCGCCGCCTTTGCGCTGCAGAGCGACTTTCCACCCGTAATCTGGCCCATCTTTCGGAACAAGCACAAGAGTGTAGCGGACTACTTACACATCCTCCGTCAGCTGCGCCACCTGTTGCTGGGCGCAGGGTTCGCTCTGGTGGTACTGGCAGTCCTGGTGCAGCGCTTCCGCACCCTGTACGCGCTCCTGTCACCCAGACGTCTGTATCTTGGCCTGGTCATCATCGTGCTTACGGTTGTGGTGACGACTCCGTATTCGTTCCTCACTCCAGCCAAGTTCTTCTCTGATATGCATGATGTGTTCATGGGAAACGCCATCGCCAGAGGCGAACCCATCCAGTGGAGAATCTATCTGGAGTGGTTGCGCCATAACGAGAGCATCACTTTCGTTGCTCTTGGAGCGCTTGGCATCGTGTGGGCGGCTATGCGCGACTGGTGGGGATTGCGGGTGGCTTTGTTGTTCGCTTTACTCTATGCGACGACGCTTGCCACATCCCATCGGGGGTACGCGCGTTACCTGACAATGCTGCTTCCGGTGATCTATATCTTCGCGGCGGACTTGATGATCCGAGTGTGGAGCCTGGCCTCCGGTAAGAGGGCCCTCGCTCTCAGATTGCTCCTCGTTCTGGTGGTGGCCGGAGCAACCGTGCAACTCTGGGTCAAGCAGGAGGCGCTGCACGGCCTACAGCGCACAAAAGATGCCTTCTGGCGCAGCTATAACGTTGCCCTCAGTCGAAACCCTTCGAGCGTTCTCTTCGCCGGATACGCCCCCTCGGTGGAGTTGGCCATCAAGGGAATACCCGTTCGCCAGATATTCTGGGAAGACCTGAGTTCGCGTCGCATGGGGAACCAGTTGGCTTGCGGTGAGTTGCTGATCTACGATCTACGATCTCCGAACAACAAGGCCGCGAGCTTGGCGGCCGATCCGAGTCTTCAGACACTCTTCGAAGACGATGAGGGGTACGGACAAAAAGTCCAAACGAGGGCAGACTGCGCCGGCACACAGAAATAGAGTGACCGTTCCGCTCGCAATCGAGCTCGCGCTTCACCTGGACCGCAATCTCCCGTTGCGCTCGCGCATCAGAAGATAAATGAAGGAAACTACTCCAACTCCGGGCCTCGTCAAGGCAAACATCCGTTCCGTCGCGAATATGGAAGAAGCTTTGGAAGAAAACCGAAGTCTCGTCGATCGCATTGCGGATCTGATCGGCGGATTTTCCGGCAGCATGGCCTTCGTATTGATCCACCTCGTCCTGTTTTTAACGTGGTTTGCGATCAATACCAAGTTGTTTCCCGAACTTCCGCACTTCGATCCATACCCGTTCATCCTGCTTTCCATGATTGTGTCCGTGGAAGGAGTGCTGCTCAGCACATTCGTGCTGATGAAACAGAATCGCATGCAGAAGCGGATCGACGTACGGGATCAGCTCAACCTTCAAATCGATCTGCTGGCAGAGAAAGAAGTGACGAAGGCGCTTGAAATGCTGCGCGCCATCTGCAAGCGTATCGAGATCGATGAGTCGGAATTTGGGGCCGAACTCGTCGAGATGTCGACGACTACCTCCGTGGACATGGTCGCCGAGAGAGTTCGGTCCGATCTGCCGAAGGACTAGAGTACTTCTCCTGCAGGTATACAGCGTACGCCAAGGAGCCGTGAAGATCGCTCGCACGAGTCGGCATCGCGACTGCCCGCAGGTTCCTCACTATAGGGCGTTCAATGGGTAAAATCGATCTGCGCCCGAACATCGGCGGATTGGGAGAGATCACGATGGCGACCCGCAAGAGGGCGAAGAAACGAAGTACCAGAAGCCCTGCTGCTGTGGAAACACCGCTGCTGTTCCACCGCATTCATGCGCTTCTACAAACAATGCGCTGCATCGCGCAGTATGAAGATGAACTCTGCACGTTGCTGCACGCCTCCAGGAGCCGCGATGGCGCCGATGCAGCGCTGGACGAAGAGTTGCGCTCCATTCTGGAGTTGATGCCGTCCGGGGAATATTCCCATGATCTGGAGTCGGTACGAGCCGCTTTGCCTGCAGCGTCGAAAGGGCTCAACAAAGCTCGCCCAGCGGCAGCCGGAGCGAAGAGCGCCTCCCACAAAAAGTTCATGACGGCGAAGCCAGTCGCGAAGAGGGGACGCCAAAAAGGTTTGATCAAACGGACCGCCGCGAAGAAGGCTGTAGCGAAGAAATTGCCCCGAAAAAAAACACTAGCCCAAAGGGCGAAGAGAACAACCGGGGCCGCTGCGAAGGCGGCCAAAAGTGTTGCCCCCAGCCGACGCCGGAGATAGCCCATTGCCGGACGTATACCACCGCTTTGTCTCGCCGATCGTAAGGAGTCCGTCATCGAAATTGCCAGTTGGAATGTGAACTCGATTCGGGCGCGGCTGGAACATGTTGCGATGTGGCTGAAGCAACGCCAGCCCGACGTTTTGTTGCTGCAGGAGTTGAAAGGGACCGACTTCCCGGCCGAGATCTTCCGGGACCTGGGTTACGAGAGCGCGGCGGTGACGCAGAAGTCGTACAACGGCGTGGCTATCCTCTCTCGCCAGCCCCTTACCATCGTGACGACGACGCTTCCCGGCGATGAGGTGGACAGCCATGCCCGCTTCCTGGAGGTTGTTGTGTCAGGGCGTTCGCATCGTGAACATCTATCTGCCCAACGGCAATCCCGTCGGAACGGACAAGTTCACGTACAAGCTCACCTGGATGGATCGGCTTGCACGCGAGATGCAGCGCTGGCTGGAGGACGATCTTCCGACAGTAGTGGGCGGAGACTTCAATGTCATTCCGGAAGACATCGACTGCCACAAGCCCGCATCCTGGGTACGGGACGCATTGTTTCAGC
>CAXUIM010000180.1:0-2250 GCA_964250885.1 uncultured Acidobacteriaceae bacterium
GAAGAAGCCACTCCGCGTCTGCCGCGCCCGGGTACAACCCGCTTATCGCTCAGGCGGCTTGGGGTCCGTGCGGACGTCTACGACAACGTAGTTGGAGGGGACGGCAAACGCGCTTGGATCGGGCTCGCCCCGGGACAGGATGGCCAGGTGGATGGCCTGGGTTCCTTCGCGCGGATCGATGCGGGTGACCGAGATGTTGGTCTTCAGGTCAGGGGAGTACCAGAACTCGCGAGTCAGCGTAAGAGCGCGGTCGTTCCCGACCGTACCGGGAGAGATGGTGGTGATCTCGCGAGTACCCACGAGGTTCAGGTCATCGACACTTTGCTGACCGAGGCTTTCGCGGGCGAGGATTTGCTTTCCGCCATCGAAGGGTCCTTCTGGCCTGACGGAAAAGGTAAAGCTGGGACGATAGCTGGTGATCGTGCATCGGCGGGTCGCGGTCAGGCACTCGGTCCGCATGTGGGTTACGGGATCGAGGATGTAGAAGGCCCACAGGGTCTCTTGCGGATTGGTGTTCGGCAGACCAAAGTGGTGGCGCTCGCGGTAGACGCGGCCCTGGGAGTCGCGGAGGACCTTGGCCGTTTCGGACGTAACGACGGAGCCGCCGCCATCGATCGGGCGGGTGCGGACGATGGTGTCTGCCCCGGTAAAAGGAACGCCTGGGAAGGGCAGGACATCGATGCCAGGGACTGTGGTCCGCGTTTCGCTGTCCGGCCCCCGGTCAGGGGCCGACTGCGCGGGTACGTATCGTGCAACGGCTCCGGCCAGGATAACGGTGAGCGCGATACCGACGGCTCGACGCATGAGGACCTACCTCAAGAACCACTGGGATTCTAGCATGAGGTCTGGCTTTGAACTTCGGAGATTCTACGTTCGTATCCTGCCGGCAACCGAAGTTGTTACCGAGTTTTAGACAGGCCGCCATGGCTTTCAGCCGCTGCGTAGTTCATGGGTTCAGCTGGAACCGCAGCTGCCGCCCTTGCAGTGGTTACATTCCCCAGCTGGATCTCTGTGTACCGACTATAGGCTTCTCTCGTGACGACGGACCGCAACTTCTCCCAGTTCCTTGAAGCAGCAATGTACTCAGGACTGTTGTGAATCTTGTCATAGACTGTGCCGCTGGGCCAGTTGGAAACTTGGACGTAGTTGTAGCTCTCCTGCGCCGCATTCACCACCTTCCACAGGTGGTAAGTGCATTCGGGACAGCCCGCTTTGGTGATTGCCTGGTTCAATCCGGTGATCGCGGAGCGAACAGCGTCTTCGGCGCCTGGCTGCTGAACATCAATCCAAAGCAGGTGGACCGCCTGGAATGGCTTAGCCGGCGGAGAGTCCTGGGCTCTGAGGCAACCGACCGCGACGACGATGAAAAAAATCAAGCGAGAACACAGGTTGAGATAAGAACGGGAAAGCATATCTGCTCCAGAAGACGATTCAATCAGAAACGTTACACCAATTTGGAATAAGCAGCGGAGCTGCTCGAACACGGTGATTTTCCGAGAAACAACCTTTCAGGCAACAGACCGTCGACGGATAGGTCAAACATGGGTTTCCGGTTCACGCATCGATGAAATGAGATGTTTTGAGGAGGCCACTCATCGACCGAGCCTGGAGGCGCGATTCATGCGGATACACCCCGAGTGCCGGGTATCCGTGAGTGGCTTGGATTCAGAAGGAAATGGAGTTCGCGCTCCAACCGGTCTAGTACACGATCCAGGGCTGGCTCTAAACTTCTACTGTCTCGCGGCTGTAGCGCTTCTCAACGTACTCGTCCAGAATCACCTGGAACTCTTCCACGATGTGATCGCCCTTGAGCGTGGTGAAGAGCTTTCCATCAACATAGACCGGCGCCTTGGGCTCTTCAAACGTGCCGGGAAGCGAGATGCCAATGTTCGCATGCTTGCTCTCGCCGGGTCCGTTGACGATGCAACCCATGACGGCCAGCTTCAGCTCTTCGACACCCGGATAGACCTTCTTCCACTCGGGCATGGACTCCACCAGATAGCTCTGAATGCGCTGGGCGAGCTCCTGGAAGTAAGTTGACGTGGTGCGGCCGCAGCCGGGGCAGCTGGTGACCTGGGGCATGAAGCTGCGGATGGAGAGCGACTGCAGAATCTGCTGCGCGCAGCGGACTTCATCGCTGCGATCTCCTCCCGGTGTCGGGGTCAGGCTGACGCGGATGGTATCGCCGATGCCGCTGAGCAGAAGAGGCGCCAGACCGGCCGTCGAGGCGACAATGCCCTTCATGCCCAT
>CAXUIM010000180.1:2350-4405 GCA_964250885.1 uncultured Acidobacteriaceae bacterium
GATCCCCAGTTCACTCCAATGCGAACCGGCTTCTGATTCTCGACCGCGCACTCCACCATGGTGCGGAAGTTGTCGTCGTCCTTGCGGCCGATCGAGACGTTGCCAGGGTTGATGCGGTACTTGGCCAGCGCCCGCGCGCACTCCGGATATTTGCGCAGCAGCAAATGCCCGTTGTAGTGAAAGTCACCAATGATCGGCGTGGTCCAGCCCTTGGCGTACAGCTTTTCAACGATGGCCGGCACAGCCCGGGCGGCGTCATCGTTGTTGACCGTGATGCGGACCAGCTCGGAACCGGCGCGCGCCAGCGCGGCGATCTGCTGGACCGTGGACTCGACGTCCGCCGTGTCGGTGTTGGTCATCGACTGCACGACGATGGGTGCGTCGGAGCCGACGCGGATCTTGCCTATGGGAACGGCGACAGCTCTTCTGCGCTCGATAGCGGGCATACCTTTATAGTTTAGCAGGCGGCGCTATTCTAGCCGGAGCCGCTCCAGCAGCCGGCGTGGGTTCTCCTCGCCGCCATTAGGGCGCCGGCGCCGCTGGGATGCTTGCCGCCCTGGCGGAGAAGTCCTTGGCTACCGGATCGTCGGGCAGGGTCTTCAGGCCGGCGACGACGCTCTCGGCGTTCAGCGTGGCCCCCGCGAGGGTGGTATGGGTCTCCGCATCGGCGAAGAGCGGCTTCACCCCGGCCTCGCCCAGGGCGTCGTATCTGCTGGCGACGATCGCGTTCAGATCGATGAAGTCCACGTGGTCGTTTTCCGCAACCTCGCGGGTCCAGCCGGCATAGGTGGTGTCCTGGCGAGCGATCCTGCCGTTCTGCCAGACCTGGCGCGGGTCCGGGGAGCAGAGAATCGGCGTGGCTCCCTTGGCGCGCGCGCCTTTGACATACTGGTCCAGGTACCAGCCGAAGGTATGAACCACCTCATGCCGGTGCGTGATGGGATTCTCGATCGGCAAGGTCTCATCGCTCACGCCGGGAAGACTTCCGCGGGACAGTGCCGCATCCTCCAGCGGCCCTGCGTCGTCCAGGCCAAACTGGATGAGGACGACGTCGCCGGGCTTCATCAGCGCCAGGGTCTGATTCCAGTAGCTCTCGGTGATGTAGGTCCGCGAGCTGCGTCCACCTATGGCGCGATTGACGATGTTGATCTTCGCAGGATCGAAGTAGGCCGCCAGGGGTTCTCCCCAACCCATCTGGTTGTTCGCGCCATCGCCAATGCCATCCCGCACGGTGGCGTCGCCCACCAGGAACAATGTAGGAACTTGCGGATTTGCGGGCGTCGGCAAGGTGAGGTGCGCATGGAACGGAGGCTCGGCTGGCAGGGCAGCCAAACGCTTCAGCTCACTGGCAGCCAGCAGATATCCGCCCACACCATCGATGCTGCTGGAGGCCGGCGCATACGCGGCTGAGTCCGATCCAATCGGCTGGATATCCCCCAGACGTCCGTCCGCGTAGACATGCTGCAGAATTCCAATCCACGCGCGCTCGATCACCGGCCGGTAGGTGGAGGCATCGAGCACGCCCTCATTGACACCCCAGGACATGGCGTAGACAAACAGAGTCGATCCCGCAATCTCGGGTTCCGGATAGTGCACGGGATCGAGCAGGATGGCGTGCCAAAGACCCTTGCTGTCCTGCAAAGGAGCCAGGATCTCGGACATCTCGCGAAGCTGATTGACATAGAACGAGCGGCGGCTATCGTCGCTGGGAAGATATTGCAGCGTACGCACCAGGCCGGCCATCGCCAGACCTTCATCGCGCGACCAGAAGATCTTCTTTCCGTTAACGCCGCGCTCGTTTTTTGAAGCGGCATCGCGCGCATACAGGTGCTCGTCCGGATCGTAGAGCAGGTCCGAGCTGCGCTGCCACTGCCGGTCGAGATAGTCAACATACTGATGATCGCCGGTGGCCGCATACATCTGCGCCCAGACCGGCGGCGCGGCAAAAAGAGCCTCACAGCGCCACCAGGGGATGCGTGGATCGCCTGGCTTCCCGGTGGTCAGGGGCGCGATCTCGTCCAGATCTTTCCGGGTCGGATTGATCGACTCCGGGTT
>CAXUIM010000180.1:4505-8406 GCA_964250885.1 uncultured Acidobacteriaceae bacterium
GCTGCGCGCGCGCCAGTTCCCAATCGGCTACCAGGCGAGTGGCTTTATCGATCGCACGGGGATTCAAAGTCGGGGAGAGGTCGGTGGCGAGAGGGCCGCCGTCAACCGGAGAGTCGTCAGGAGGACGAGAGAGGCCTTGCCGGGTCGCCTGCGGATCGGTTGCCGGCGATGCATCGGTTTGCGCACTAAGCGATGCGGGCGTCCACAATAGCGCCAGTATCGCCGCGAACGCAAACGTCCTGCGTGTGCCTCGCCAGGGCCTCATGGGTCCTCTCACTCCGGAACAGACCTCCCGCTTTCGAGATTGCTCGTGCTCCAAAGCCCCGGGCCCTGATACCAGAATGCCAGCTTCTGGACCAGACGGGAATGAGAAGATCCTACGCTTCGCGCTGGAGCACGAGGCCGCTACTTCGCTGTTGACTGACCGGTGCAGTCGAGTGTGGCGAGCCGGTATCACTTTGAGCAAGCGCAGAGGAGCTGCCCTCGTCCGCCGAAAACCTGCAAAGTTTGGAAGCTTTGGTGTTCGCACTTTCCGGTGAATGAGTTGGCGATTTGGCTTCAATACGAGGAACGAATGCCTTCACCGGGGCTCGGGTCGGTCCGCTCGTAAGCGCCAAGGATGTCGCTTCGCGCGTAACGCACGGGGCCAGTTCGGACAGCACTCAGATCAGGGGACGTAAGTGAGACACCCGCTTCAGAGTTCCGGACATCCAACGTACAGAAGCGGACAAAGGGGAGAGATTATGCAGCTCGCAATGGTAGGGCTTGGACGTATGGGCGCCAACATGGTTAAACGTCTCGCGGCCCATGGACATGAGTGCGTCGTGTTCGATACATCTGCAAAGGCCGTAGAGGCGCTGGCGAAGGAAAACGGGGTCGTGGGAACGTCTTCGATAGAGGATATGATCGGCAAGCTCGTAAAGCCGCGCGCCATCTGGCTCATGGTTCCTGCAGGGGTTGTCGAGGAGACCATTGCGAGCATTGTGCCGCACCTTGAAGCTGGTGACATATTGATCGATGGCGGCAACTCCTACTACATCGATGACATCAGCCGCGCCAAAATGCTTGCCGGAAAGAGTATTGAATACGTTGACGTCGGTACAAGTGGTGGCGTGTGGGGTTTGGAGCGCGGTTATTGCATGATGATCGGCGGCTCCAAGGCTACGGTAGAGCATCTCGATCCCATCTTCAAGACGATAGCTCCCGGCGTTGGCGGGATCGACCGAACTCCCGACCGTAAACCAGGTGAGGGAACTTCCGAGCAAGGCTACCTTCACTGCGGTGTCAACGGAGCAGGACACTTCGTCAAGATGGTGCACAACGGTATCGAGTACGGCATGATGGCGGCCTATGCAGAAGGTCTTGGCGTGCTCAGAGCCGCAAACATTGGCAAGCATCTCGGCGAGATCGATGCCGAAACCACGCCGCTGCGCGATCCCGAACACTATCAATACGACTTCAGTCTTCCTGAGATCAGCGAAGTGTGGCGTCGGGGCAGCGTGATCGCTTCCTGGCTCCTTGACCTTACGGCCGCCGCCCTCGTCGAAGATCCCCAGCTCTCGAAGTTCAGTGGTCGCGTCTCGGATTCCGGCGAAGGGCGCTGGACAATAAAGGCCGGCATCGACGAAGGGGTGCCCACGCCTGTATTGACCGCAGCTCTTTATGAACGATTCAGCTCACGCGGTGAGGCCCAGTTTTCCAACAAACTTCTCTCCGCGATGCGCTACGAATTTGGAGGGCACCTCGAGAAGTCGGCTTCAGAATAAGAAGAGTCTCGATCACCGCGAAGTAGTCACCGGGTGGATCGGCGATATCAGGCCAGTAACCAGTCAAGGAGTCATTATTCGTGCCCAGATGGATTATCGGGCTACACGGGAGTTGTGCAGAGCTTCATGCGATTGGCATTCGGAGACTCCTGTTGGGAGGTGTATGAGGATCCTCCTGAGCGAGCATCAACGATGCCGTTTGAAGTCTTCCTGCAATTCGTCTAGAGGAACAGCGATCTCAATCTGCCACTGGATGCTGTAGAAAACGGACATGACCGAGATATCAAACGCTTCCACCAACGTCACTTCGAGACGTTGGTGGAGCATTCCCACGGATGCGCGCTCAGGCGTTGGTTCCGCCATCCACGGTAAGATTCGCTCCAGTGATGTAGGCTGCTTCCGGGCTCGCCACAAAGGCCACCAGCGACGCGACTTCGTCCACATGGCCATAACGTTTCAGGACGGTATTCCCCAATTGCGGCGCGGCCCAATCGCCATCCGCAGGATTCAGATCTGTGTCGATGGGACCCGGCTGAATGTTGTTCACCGTAATACCGCGGTGTCCCACCTCGCGGGCGAGGCCCTGAGTAAACATCTTAACGGCGCCCTTCGTCGCCCCATAGGCGGCGAGGCCGGGAGTCATGTTGCGCTCTCCGACGCAGGATCCGATCGAGATGACCCGGCCACCGTCCGGCATATGCTTCAGTGCAGCCTGGGTGGCGATCATAACGCCGCGGAAGTTGATATCGATCATTCGGTCCATCTCCTCCAGCGTGGCTTCTTCAAACAGCTTCGGGATTGCCGTGCCGGCGTTGTTGACCAGCACATCGATACGCCCGAAGGCTTTTGCCGTCTGCTCCACCGCCGACCTGACTGCATCCGGGTTCGCAGCGTCGGCCTGCACTGCAAGCGCCTTGCGGCCCTTGGCCTCGAGCGCTTTCACGACTGCGGCGAGCAGTGAAGCTCACTCTCTGGTCGTGATGCCAGTGGGACTGAAGGATGAACCCTTTCGAATCTGTTCGATAAATAAGGAAACCTCCCGTTGGAGCAGCTCGGGGCGGTCGAGCGGTATGTAATGCGTACTGCCTGCGGCGACAATACGCCTACTGTTTGTAGAGAGTTCTTTCAGCTTCTCCTGCATATCGGTCCACGCTCCTTGTCTCGCGATGTCCGCCGCGGTGTTGTGGCCGCCAGACAGGGATTTCTCTGGATCGTGCGAGAACACAAGAATCGGCAACTTGCCGAATGGTCCCGCATGGAGCGTCTGCTCACCGGAGAGATCGAAGTCGCTCAACTCCATGGCGAACGAAGAGTAGTGCATTCGGCAGATGTCTTCCGCCTGCAACTTCCTTGTCGCATAGCCCGAGTCTCGCTTGCCGCCTGAACACATTCCGATCAGACGCGGAACCCCGGCGACCATAGCGAGGTGCAGCAGCCAGGCCGGCGGCCCCGATCCTCCCGGACCTGCCGCCGCGACAAATGCCGGATTCTTGTCCTGTAGAGGGCTGGAGCTATCAATGAAGATCAGGCCCGCGACCTGGGCCGGGTAGTGCGCGGCAAAGTCACGGATATAGAGACCTCCGATCGAATGCCCCATCAACACAATCGGCCCTGTAACTCCAGCAACAGTCAGCAGTTGGTGGAGTTCCGAAGCGATAGCATCGGCGTCTTGCCGGATGGAGCGCGGTTCACTCCAGCCAAAGCCGGCCCGGTCATAGGAGCAAACTTGAGTCGTTTCAGCGAGCTTCGGCTGGAGGTCCGTCCAGATCAGGGAACTGTTGCCCAGCCCAGCGTCAAGAACAAGAGTAGGGGATCCGCTGCCCGAGCAATCAAGGTGCATCCCATGCTGCTGAACCACGATCTCCTTCCCGGCCGGCGGATGTGAACTCCAGAACCGGTGAAGCGCGATGGCGTTGAACAGGCTGCTGCCGGCGACACATACGGCGAGCACGATGGCCAGGGAAAGAACGATACGCTCCCCGACCCGGCGCCACGCCTTGTAGGGCCTCGCGGAAAGCGAACGGAATCGTCGAGTGCAGACTCCAATCACCAGGACAGCGCCTACGACAAAAACGGCCGGCAAAATGACGTAATCGATGTCCAAGAAGAGCCTCGCTTTCTGGATTTTCTATGGT
>CAXUIM010000181.1:0-8369 GCA_964250885.1 uncultured Acidobacteriaceae bacterium
TCATAGGTCATAACCCAGCGCTGGTGCTCACCCCTCCTGCGTCCTGATTCCGGTCTCCACCTTGCTCCTGGCCGGTGTTGCGAGAAGCTGCATAGGGGCTGGGCGGATTCATTCCCCCTGCCAGGCAGGCTGGCCATTAGATCATTTTTGCTTTAGGTGTAGACCGAAGCCGCCGGCCTCAACGTCGTTTTTCCCCCAGAAAAACGACACTGCACGCCTGATTCCAGTTCACAGTAAAAGCAAAAATGCTCTGGGAGTTTTGCATCTTTTTCCGATTCAGGGAACCTCATTGGCCCCAGTCCGGCGTTGCGCAACTTCGCTGCCTGGATCTCCAGTGCCAAGCTCGAAATCTTTCCAGGATCTATCGCCGTTTATCTGACACAATGATCGACAAGTGCTCCTTCCCGGCAATCCTGAACGGTATTCAGCGAAAGGATTCGGGCCATGCAACCCAGCCAATTTTCCAGGCCTGCGCAAGGCCTCGAACAGTTCGTCCGCTTCTACGTCCAGCGTGAGGTTCGCCTTTACGGGACAGCCGTGGTGCATCCCGTCCCGGCCCGCGCTACGCCGATGATCGTGTTCGATTTCGACGACCCGACCGACATCTTCGTCTACAAGCAGCAGGTAATCATGAAATCCCCTTTGACTGTTGTTGTGGGCCCGCAGACCTATCGGCGGCTCGAAATGCAACTGCGAGGGGCGCTGGATACATTCGTGATCATGTTTCAGCCGGACGGAATGCACCGGCTGTTTTCCGTCCCAATGCACGAGTTGATTAACTTCGACTTCGACGCGCACTCAGTCCTGGGACGCTTCATCACAAAGCTCCGGGAACGCCTTGGTAACTCAGGATCCTTTGCAGAGCGTGTGCGCCTTGTCGAGGAAGTGTTGTTGCCGCGAGCTCTTGCAGCGACGGGCCTCGATGGCGTCTCTGCCGCTGCCAATCGGATTATTCTGGCGGGCGGCCGCGCCAGCATCCCCGCACTCGCCGGAAGTGCGGGTTTGAGTGTGCGCCAGTTTGAGCGTCGGTTCGTCCAGCAGGTGGGCATGCGTCCCAAGCTGTTTGCAAGGATCGCCCGGTTTGAAGCGGCTCTCGAAAACAAAGCGCGTTTTTGCGCCAAGTCATGGACAGACGTAGCGCACGAATTCGGATACTACGACCAGATGCACATGGTTCATGATTTTGCCGAATTTACGGGCGGAACTCCGACAGAAACGTTGGCTCAGCTTGAAACGGTCTTTGTGGAGCAGATCAGGACGATGCGGTCCGCTGGCGCTTCCAAAGCAGTTGATAGCAATTCGCGACTGATTCTCTAGCAGCCTCGGAAAGGCTCTCGCTGCTCTTCAGAGTCCATGCATCAGAGCCAAAGAACGTGCTTAGAGCAACCGCACGATCACCGTGCCCTCGGGGAACGGTGCGCAAGGTAGCTTTCCCGGGGAAAGCCACTTCAGGTCCGCGGCTTTGGTGCGGCAACCCTGATCTTGCTTCAGTTCCTTATGGCCGCGAGTACGAGTTCCACCAGGCTGCGGGTGGCGGCATCGGGCGGCAGCCGCGGAAGCCGCGGCGCCCCGCCGTAGTAGCCATTCAAATCGCAGCCGTACTTTAGGGCCGGCACTCCCAGCCGGCTCAGCAGCGCGTCGGCGGCCAGCAAGCGCTCTTCCTTCTCGCGGGCCAGCGCCGGATCGCCGTCCTTCAAGGCCGCGTAAGCTTCGAAGCAGCCCTGCGGAGCGCACGCTGCGAGAGTAGGCAGCGCTCCCGCAACCCCGGCCTCCAGCAGCGCCACCATACCCGAGGCGCGACCTGCGGCCATGATCTGGAAACCAACCTTCCTGGTCCGGGTCTTGACGGCCGACTGCGGGGCCAGCGCCGACGGCAACGCTAAAGCCGGCGCCGCTGCAACGGCCGCCGCGGTCGCTGTGCCGGTTGCGAGCGACGCGGCGCTCACGAAGCCGCCCGCGCTCACAAAGCCGCCCGCGGCTGGACCTCCGCCCGCGGACGCCGGAGCCTGCATGCGCCGCGTGACCGGAGCGAAGACCGTGGTCACCGTGAGTTCGCGCTGCACGGGCCGGGTCGCAGCCAGCAAAGCCCGATAGCGTTCCGCGGTGAGGTCCGCATCGTAGAGCCCGATGATGTTCGGATGGGACGACAGCTCGCCGACAGCATTGACCGGCAGCGCATAACCGCGGCCCCTCCTTTCGTTGCCGCCTCCATCGCTGCTCAGCAGCACCGGCAATGGCGAGCCGTCGGCGACAGCCCGGAAGTACACCATCAGCTCCGCGGGGACGTCTTCTGTACGGTCCTGTTCTCTGCGGTCCTGTTCTGTGGGATCCTGTTCTCTGCGGTTCTGGCCATCGCCATCGGAAACGCCGCGCACCAGTTGCGGCCAGAGCGGCGGCGCCCCCAGCAGCACGGCGTCAAATCCGGCCCGGGCCGCCTGTTCTGCAATCTCCAAAGTCCCGCGCACGCTGTCCCTGGCGATGGCGGCGATCAGCACCTTCTCGGGCGCGGCCGTCGCGCCGACCACCGCGAGCGTCTCGCGGATCTCCTCGTCGGAAAGGGCTGTCCCCTCCATACCAGGACAAAGA
The DNA here is from genome assembly GCA_964250885.1 of uncultured Acidobacteriaceae bacterium. GTDB lineage: Bacteria > Acidobacteriota > Terriglobia > Terriglobales > Acidobacteriaceae > Granulicella. The sequence continues at coordinate 2,587 of CAXUIM010000181.1, forward strand.
GCCACCAGGCCGGCGGCCGGAGTCAGCGAGTAGCGCCCCACGTTGTGCTCGAGCTTGCGCAGGTAGCTGCGTCCATCGCGGTAAAACGGCGCGGTCAGCGGGATGTGGATTCCCTCCACCAGTACGTTGGCCTGCACACTACTGAGTACGGTCTCCGGCATATCTCCTCAATCTCTTCGCTTGATGCGGCGCCCGCCCTGCACTTGCGCCAGGGACTGGCTATGCCGCAACTCTCGCGGCGCTAAAAACCGTGGCGCGGAAGGCCGAGACAAGCCCGCCGCGTTGGCCGCTCAGGCCGACACAGGCTCCGCGCGGCGCGCCGCATGCAACGCCTGCAGCGACTCCACATGGTATTCCCCGCGCTGCAGGGCTTCGATGCCATCGGCGGCGGCCCGGGCTGCCGCCAACGTGGTAATCGTCGGCACCCGCGCGCTCACGGCGGCTCGCCGGATCGCAGCTTCGTCGAAGACGCTGACCTGACCGGAGGGCGTATTCACCATGAGCTGGATGCGGTCGCTCTTGATCAGGTCCACCACGTTGGGCCGGCCTTCCTTCACCGCGAAGACGCGCTCCACCTGCATGCCCGCGGCCTCCAGCACGTCCGCGGTTCCATGGGTGGCCACCAGTTTGAAACCCATATCGACAAAGCGGCGGGCCAGCGGCGCGACCGACTCCTTGTCATGGGTGTTGACACTGAAGAAGACGATGCCCTCGGTGGGCAGACGCAAGCCGGCGGCCAGTTGCGCCTTGGCGAAGGCCTCGCCAAAGGTACGCGCCACTCCCATCACCTCGCCGGTGGAGCGCATCTCCGGGCCCAGTACCGGATCGACGCCCTGGAACTTGCCCCACGGAAATACCGGCGACTTCACAAAGAAGAAGTCGCCCGTGCTCAGGTCGTTGCCGGCCGCTACCTGCTCCGGCAGCAGCTCGCGCAGCGTGCGGCCGGTCATCAGCCGCGAGGCGATCTTGGCCAGTTGAACGCCGGTCGCCTTGGATACATAGGGCACGGTTCGCGAGGCTCGCGGATTCACCTCAATCACGAAGACCTTCCCGCGCTGCACGGCGAACTGCAGATTCGCCAGGCCGATAACATTGAGGGCCCGCACCAGCTTGCGCGTGTAGGCACGGATAGTCTCCAGCACCTCCGGCGAGAGGTCCACCGCCGGCAGCACGCAGGAGGAGTCGCCGGAGTGCACCCCGGCCTCCTCGATGTGCTGCATGATGCCCGCGATCAGCACGTCCCGGCCGTCGCACAGCGCATCGACATCGACCTCCTGCGCGTTCTCCAGAAAGTGATCGATCAGCACCGGACGTTCCTGGGAGTACTCGATCGCCGTGGACATGTAGCGCACCACGTCGGCATCGTCATACGCGATGACCATGGCCCGGCCACCCAGCACATACGAGGGACGCACCAGCACCGGGTACTCAACGCGGCGGGCGCCCTCGAGCGCCTCCTCGACACAGGTCGCCATGGCCCCGGGAGGCTGCGCGATGCCCAACTCCGTAATGAGCTTGCCAAACCGCTTGCGATCCTCGGCCAGGTCGATCGACTCTGGAGACGTCCCGATGATGGGCACACCCGCTGCCTTCAAGGGCAGGGAGAGGTTCAACGGCGTCTGTCCGCCAAACTGGACGATCATGCCGATCTCGGCGCCGCCGCTGGCCTCATGCTCATAGACCGCGAGCACGTCCTCCAGCGTCAGCGGCTCGAAGTACAGTCGGTCGCTGGTGTCATAGTCGGTGGAGACGGTCTCGGGATTGCAGTTGATCATGATGGTCTCGTACCCATCCTCACGCAACGCAAACGCCGCGTGGCAACAGCAGTAGTCGAACTCAATGCCCTGCCCGATGCGATTCGGCCCGGAGCCCAGGATGATGACCTTCCGGTTGGCTGTCGGCGCGGCCTCATCCTCTTCGTCGTAGCAGGAGTACAGGTACGGCGTGAAGCTCTCAAACTCTGCCGCGCAGGTGTCGACCAGCTTGTAGACCGGGCGCACGCCCAGCCGCTGCCGCAGCGCTGCGACCTTCTGCGTTCCGCCATTGGCTGAGATTCCGAACGCCGCCGCCAGCCGCTCATCGGACAATCCCATACGCTTGGCGGAATGCAGATCGTCGACGTCCAGACCCTCCATGCCCTTGTCGGAACAGGCCGCGGCCGCCCGCTTCATTTCTTCGGCGATCTGCTTCATCTGGTGCAGGAACCAGGGGTCCATTCCGGTGTAGCGCGCCACATCGCGGACCGGCATGCCGATCTCGAACGCATAGCGAAGATAGGCCAATCGCTCGGGCGACGGAGTCACCAGGCGCTGCCGCAACCGCCGAGGATCGATGCTGTCGCCGGATCCCTTCTTGCCGGTCTCCAGCGAGCGGACCGCCTTCATGAGCGCCTCTTTGAAGGTGCGCCCGATGGCCATGACCTCGCCCACCGACTTCATCTGCGGTCCCAGACCTTCATCGGCTCCGGGAAACTTCTCAAACTGCCACTTCGGAATCTTCACCACCACATAATCGATGGTGGGCTCGAAGCACGCCGGCGTCGCTTTGGTAATGTCGTTCTGCAGCTCATCGAGCGTGTAGCCCACGGCCAGCCGCGCCGCGATCTTGGCAATCGGGAAACCCGTGGCCTTGCTGGCCAGCGCGCTCGATCGTGATACGCGCGGGTTCATCTCAATCACCGTCATGCGGCCGTTGTGCGGGTTCACCGCAAACTGCACGTTGCTGCCGCCGGTCTCCACGCCGATCTCGCGAATCACGGCGATGGCCGCATCGCGCATGCACTGATACTCGCGGTCGGTCAGCGTCTGCGCCGGGGCCACCGTGATCGAGTCGCCGGTGTGCACGCCCATGGGATCGAAGTTCTCGATGGAGCAGATGATCACGACATTGTCCTTCAGGTCGCGCACCACCTCCAGCTCGTACTCCTTCCAACCCAGCACGGACTCCTCGAGCAGGCACTCGTGCACCGGCGAAAGGTCCAGGCCACGGGCAAGAATCTCCATCAGCTCTTCGCGGTTGTAGGCGATGCCGCCTCCCGATCCCCCCAGCGTGAAGCTGGGCCGGATGACCACCGGGAAGCCCAGCTTGGAGGCAAACTCCAGCCCATCGCGCAGATTGTTCACCAGCATGGATCGCGGCATGTCCAGCCCGATCCGGCTCATCGCGTCCTTGAACAGCAGCCGGTCCTCAGCCTTCTTGATGGCTTCGAGCTTGGCCCCGATCAGCTCCACGCCGAACTTGTCGAGCGTGCCGGCATCGGCGAGATCCACGGCCAGGTTCAAGGCCGTCTGTCCCCCCACCGTGGGCAACAGCGCGAAGACACCCACGTTTCCCGATTCGGCCAGCATCGCCGTCTCCACGCGCAGAATCTCTTCCACGTAAGCGGTGGTCAGCGGCTCAATGTAGGTGCGATCGGCTACCTCCGGATCGGTCATGATGGAGGCCGGGTTGGAGTTCACCAGCACCACCTCATAGCCCTCGGCTTTCAGCGCCTTGCAGGCCTGCGTGCCCGAGTAGTCAAACTCCGCCGACTGCCCAATCACAATGGGGCCGGAGCCAATGACCAGGATCTTCGCGATGTCATTCCTGCGCGGCATTACTTCTTCCACTCCTCCATCATTTTGCGGAAATCCCGGAACAGGTAATGCGAGTCATGCGGGCCGGGACTCGCCTCGGGGTGGTACTGCACACTGAACATGGGATCGGTCTTGTGCTTGAGGCCGGCGAGCGTATTGTCGTTCAGATTCAAGTGAGTCACCGCCACATCGTCCGGCAGCGACTCCGGGTCCACGTTGTAGTTGTGATTCTGCGCGGTGATCTCCACCTTGCCCGTCTCCAGGTTCTTGATGGGGTGGTTGCCGCCATGGTGACCGAACTTCAGCTTGTAGGTCTTGCCTCCCAGCGCGAGGCCGAATAACTGGTGTCCCAGGCAGATGCCGAACATGGGCTTCTTGCCTTGGAGCTCCCGGATGTTCTGCGTCGCGTATTCCAGAGGCTCCGGATCTCCGGGACCATTGGAGAAGAAGATCCCATCGGGGTCCATGGCCAGCACCTCGGCCGCCGAGGTCTGAGCCGGGACTACCGTGACCCGGCAGTTCTCACGCGTCAGCATCCGCAGAATATTTTCCTTGATGCCAAAGTCGTAGGCGACAACATGCATTTGGCTCTCGGCCGCCGGGTTGGCCGCCGGCAGCAGCGTATCGCCGGTTCTGTTCTTCTGCTCGCTGGCGTCCCAGGTATAGCTCTGGCGGGTCGTCACCTTGCTGGCCAGATCGGTGCCGTCCATCTTCTGGTGCGCTCGCGCCCGGGCCACCAGCGCCTCGGAATCCTGCACCGCGGTCGAGATCACGCCGCGCATCACACCGTGCGAGCGCAGATGCCGCACCACCGCCCGCGTATCAATCTCGGCGATCACCGGCACGCCGTTGCGTTCCAGATATTCATCAGCAACTTCAGTAGAACGCCAGTTGGAACTCACCGGAGAAAACTCACGGACCACCAGACCCTCTATGTACGGCCGCGCCGACTCCGCATCCGACGGCGAGGTTCCATAGTTGCCGATGTGCGGATTGGTGAGCACCACAATCTGGCCCGCGTAGGAAGGATCGGTGAAGATCTCTTGGTAACCGCTTAGCGATGTGTTGAAGACGACCTCGCCGACACGTTCCGCGATCGCTCCGAAGGCTCTCCCGCGGAACAGACGGCCATCTTCCAGCGCAAGGATTGCCTGCATCGCTCTCTCCTGGAGTGAAGTTGATCGTTCGCGCGCGGCGAGAGGATCACCTGATTTTATCAGTGCCGGCTGCGCAAATCCCGCTTTCTCCCGCGGATGCTGTGTCTTGCAGGCCTTTTGAAGGCTTAAACGAGAAGAGCCCGGCTGGCCGGGCTCTTCTTTCCCCTGTGGATCGATCCAGATTTCAAATAGAGAGAACTCCGGGTCTGCCAAGCGCAAGGACCCTGAGCATGCGGTCCGCTTTGGAAGAAACGGCGTAAGCGCCCCTGCCCCGCTTTGCAGCTTCAATAGATCCCGTTTGAACGAACTCTTGATCCTGCAAAGCGCCAAACGCTTAGCGGTAGTACAAGCGCGCCTAGCGGTAGTAGCAGTGACGATGATGATGCTTGTAATAGCAGTGGCGGGTGCGCGCGTGGGCCGGAGTAACCGTCCCAATGAACGCGGCGAGGGCAAAAACCGAAAGAAGAACCTTTTTCATGAAATATATCTCTCCTGTTGCAAAACTCAACGGCAATGCTTGAGCGTTTCTCTTGCCGTGCGGCGGCATGATCCACTGGCACATTCTGCGCGCAGTTCGAACGCAAACGCAACAGCTTTCTCGCGCCGCGAACCTCTTTTGGGAATCATTCAAGATCCACCAGTACATCGGCACCATCCACCTTTACCGCCAGCACATCCACCTGCGCGCGCTCCGGAGGCTCCGCGATTCCGGTTCGAGTGTTGAAGCTCCAGGCGTGCCAGGGGCAAACCACCGCCTCACCTTCCAACCAGCCCTGCCCCAGGGGGCCACGACGATGAGGGCACCAGTTATCCAGCGCCGCCAGGCGCCCGCCCACGTTCGCCAGGCACACGGCCACTCCCTGCGCCTCCGCCTCCAGCACCTCTCCCGGCTTCGGCGCCTCATGCGCCGCACACAATCGAACCCACTGCGCCACGCGTACTCCCTTCTTCTGTCCGCTCGCCATGAGATGCTGGAGAAGTCAGCGGAGGAGCATGCCCAACCCGTCACACCGCCGGCACAAAGAGGCGCTGCGATCCCGCCCCTTCCGCG
>CAXUIM010000182.1:0-3655 GCA_964250885.1 uncultured Acidobacteriaceae bacterium
TGCTCGTGGTGAAACTTCAGCTGAAAGCGGTCTGCCAGCAGCTTGCGAATCATACTGCGTACCTGCTCCGGGTTCGGATCTCCCTCCACATCCGGCACGCCGGCAATGTCGTACCGATCCTTGCTCATCCAGTCCGGCCCACCGACGATCTGCTTGGCTTGCACCTGATAAGAAAACGAGATCAAATCATTGAGCGAAGAGGCGCTGGTCTGGAAGTTGCGCCCATGCAACGTCAACCCCTGCATGCTCGTTGCGCCGCTGTCGTTTGGCTTGATGGTCGCGACGTCAAATGATGGGTCCGAGTCTGCCGGCATCAGCTTGGGCGGCAGGGGCGGCGCGGGAATCACCCATGCAGTCTCCTTGGTCGATCGTGTCAGCACCAGCGGCAGCGGGTTCGGACCCTGGCTCCACGTGCCCGTGATCGTGTTCCCATCGGCACTGAGCTTGCCTTCGTAGCTCCCGCCAATCAGGTCCACTGCGTAGCGGAACGTAGTCCCATCCAGCGTGGCAGAGGACGCCTTGATGGGCATACCTCCCTGATCGATGCTGTACAGGGTCGCCTGAAGCTTGCCGTTGTCCTTGGACACTACGAGAACCGTTCGCAGATCTTTCTGAGCCTTCAGGGTTCCCTGCCAGGTTCCGGTTACATCCTGCGCGCCCAGGGGCGTCGTCCATAGCGCCCCGGCGAGCACCACACACGCAAGCACACCAAGTACTAGCCTCTTCATCCATCCACCTCGCTGGAAATTCTGGGGCCCGGTCTTAATGCAACTTACCTGATAGGTACTGCGGGCCACAAATCCCAACGCCATCTATTCCCACGGCTCTCTCAGAATTCCGCCACAAATTCAGGGTTCGTGCTCTTTCAGGGCTCGTGCTCTCTATGTAAGTCTCTTTCTGGGTTCCGATGCGCGTTGGACAGCGGGGCTCCCGCAAAGTTAGCCGGAAGCACAGAATATTTGTTCTTCAGCACTTACTTGTGCCGCAGGATCCAGAGAGAATGTCTCTGCATGAATTAGTAGACAGACAATAGCCTTCTCCATCGCGGACAAATTCCGGCTCCCGCAAGGCTTCGCATGGGGCTCTCCCCGGATGCCATGAGCTCATTGTGATGCCACTCTCACCTGGAGTCTCAACGTTGGCGCCCCGGCAACGCGAGCGCGCTCGACCTTTTCCAGGAAATGGGCGGTTCGACGCTCCAGACGAACGGCTCGGGATCTTCGTTGTGAGAGTCGACGTAGTTGAAGATCGCGCGGATCAGGCTCTCGGGGATGCCGCAGACTGAAAGAACGGATCCATCGGGGACTGTGGTGAAACAAGCTCCGCGGCGCCCCAACCAATCACAGGCGAAAGCGAAAGATCGTTTACATTCTGCTCGACGGCAAGAAAGCCGGCGATCAAACCGAGAGTCGTGCGGGGTCCTCCTTTAATCTGCAGATCTACAGGAACGCTCGCGAGTCCCGAGGGGAAGCTCTTCTCGCTCACGCCCTTCGCGAGAGGAAGGCCCGCCATATCCACCTTGCTCGCTACTCCCGACTTGACCGCGATCGACCAATCCTCGCGAGGCTCTCTGAAGACGTGGTTCCGAGTTCGTCTCGGAGCATCGCCCAGGTACGGAAACAGATCCGCGATCCAGCCAGTAACGACCCTATCTGCATAGGCTTGCCTGGGTTTATAAATTGCTTGCCAGAACTTCTTGTCCGCGTAACCTTCAGCACTGCGGACGAACTCGTCCAGAATCGGTCGAAGGCGTTCAACCCACCACTCCAGACCAAAAGCCGTCAGAACTTCGACCCGGGCGCGAATCCGCTGCCAGTCTTCCAGTGTGCCCTCGAGATTCATGCGCGGGATACCACACGTGCATGTCAGGCTGAACTCGAAGTAGCCCGAATACGAATCCATGAGAGTCACTTCGCTTGCGGTTCGAATAGGAGGTGTCGTAGTCGAGAAGTCACACAGCAAAGTCTCATGCAACACAGGATTCGTGTGCTCTCGGATCTTCGAAGAAAACGTAGCAATCGCCGACTGAAACTCTTGCAAGTTGAGGGCCCGTATGTCGGCGGTTAGCTTCACCTTGCCTTCGTGCCGGACGAGGCTGGCACGAAGGTCTTCAGTATTCTCGGCGACATGATGCGAAAAGCCCTGGGCAATCACCAGCCAGATCGCGTCCGGTGAAAGTGTGAGACCCCGGTGGTCGCTGAAAGCAATCCCGACCGCCTCAATCAAGGGATGGCATCGGTCCACGGCATGAAGCTTCATGTTCCTCAGCGTGTCTGCAGGCAAATTACGGGACAGAGCCCACCCCAGACTCCGGTTCGTAACCAACTTCGCGCTGTCGGGGAGGAGGAAGACCTTTCGGCGATACCGTTTCGCCACATGCTCTCGTAAAGGCTCGCAATAGATCAGATCCTCTGCCGGGACTACCTCATCCACCGGAAATGTAGCGAGATAGGGGCTTGTTTCCTTGACCGCTGGCTTGTACATGCAGGTATCCTCCGCTGATCGGCCTGATCTGGAATCTTCTAGGCGATTGAAGCAATATCAGGGTTGCTGTACCCCGGTCTTGCTTTAGACGCGGAAGTCCCGAAACGCGACGACGGACCGCATGCCACCACGCAACTTGCCTGCATCACTCTTCGGAGGTCCACTTGAGGGACGCAAGCCAAAGATCATGGGCGCGGTGCATAAAATGGCTGATGGTCTGAGGATCCTTGATGTCGTCCGGCCCGATGCCGGACTCTTCGGTGATGACACGGCAGCCGCCCGATTCGGGCACAAAATGCCAGGTGTGGTAGTGGAAGGGCTTGGCTTCGGTAAGGGCCTGTGGAATCCAGCTTAGCCGCGAGTCAGGAACAAACTCGTCGATCCGGCTCGTGACGGGAGTCCCGAAAATTGTGAGATGGAGAACAGTCCCGCGCTGAACGCTCTTGCCGGGACCGTCGCTGGTGACGTCTTTGACCAGAACAAACCAGTTAGGCCATTCCGTCACGTCCGTGAAGCGCATCCAGACGCGGTGACAATCCGCATGAATAAGCAGCTCATTGTGAGAGAAAACGGGAGCGTCGGTTGGATTGAACGCCTTGGGCCAGTCGATCGCGGTATCGCGATGGCGAGGTCGTCCGCAATCGTGCCGGGTTGTGCCGCTGTTGCGCTCAGGCTGACGATCGAGGCCGCAAGGAGAAGCACGAATCTTCGCAGGCAGGTCATGCTTCAGAATCCCTCCGCAGAACTTGCCCACTCCTTCCTACCGGAGCGAAGAAGACGCCCTCACACGGACCGCAGCAAGCCCTACCACCAGGCCGGCGGATGAAACAGCGCCAACCACAATACGAAAATCAGCCCGAAAGCGATTAACAGCAACCACCAATACTGATCCAGCCACCCCTGCGACTCATGAATCTCATGGTGCTGCTCCATCTCCTTCATATCGTGTGACTCACTCGGAACGCTCATCTCGAAGTCTCCTCTCCCACACTCAAATCCTAACCGACATCCGCTCTCGTCCGCCGGGCGCGTTGAGCGGGCCGCTCCCGGCACAAGCCGCGCATCGAGCCCAGCATCTGGACTCGCCAGCACCAAAAACTAGCTCACGCATCTAAACTAGGCCCACGCATCTAGACTAGGCCCACGCATCTAGACTAGGCCCACGCATCTA
>CAXUIM010000182.1:3755-6540 GCA_964250885.1 uncultured Acidobacteriaceae bacterium
TCGTGATCGGCCAGACCGGAACGGTGCTCTTCGCTGAAGCCCACGCCGATCATCGAGTCCGCCCTGACCCCGCCGACATCTTGCGCGCACTGGACCGGCAACTCTGAGCACGCGGTGCCCAATCCGGCATTCACCGCTGTAAACCGCGGCCCGCCAAACACAAATTCACTCGAGGGGCGCCCCACATCTCGGAGAGATGTGGGTTCGCAGGATGCCGACGGAGCACCCGCTGCGCTTCCGATCCCCTTACTGATTCCTCAACTTCTGCCGTCCTGCTGAACTTCTACCGTCCTCCTGAGCCTCTGCCGTCGCCTCTCCTCGTCGCTTGGAGCCTGCGATCGACAGCACCGCCTCGCCTCACCCGGCTTGCGCACGTTATACTCAGCTTCCGATGTCCGTCTTCGTCATTCTCCCCGCCGCCGGGATGGGTACCCGCATGGCCTCCGTTGGAGGCGCTCCCAAGCAGTTCCTTGCGCTTAGAGGTCTGCCCATCCTCTTGCATTCGCTGCAGGCCTTCCTCGCCGTTCCATCCGTCACCGCCATCTATGTCGCCGTCCGTGAACTGGAACAACCGCGGGTAAGCCAGCTGCTCGCCGATCACCACCTCGGCGATAAGGTCCGCGTCGTCACCGGTGGCGATGCGCGTCAGGACTCCGTTGCCAATGCGCTCGCCGCGCTTCCGTCCACCAGCGACGAGGACATCGTTCTGGTCCATGACGCCGTTCGCCCGCTGATCGACTCCCAGACCATTGAGCGGACCATCACCGCCATCCAGCGCCATGGCGCCGCCATTGTCGGCACCCCGGCCATCGACACCATAAAGCAGGTGGAGCGCACCGCCGACGGCGCCCTGATCACTGCCACCATCCCCCGCGAGCTCATCGTCCACGCGCAGACGCCGCAAGGCGCCCGCATCGGCCTTCTGCGCCGCGCCTTTGACGATGCGGCCGCCGACGAGTTCATCGGCACCGACGAGTCCAGCCTGCTCGAGCGCGCCGGCATTCCCGTCTTTGTGGTCCAGGGCAGCGCCCGCAACTTCAAAGTCACTCAGCCCGGCGATCTCGACATCGCGGAGTTCTATCTCGCTGGCTGAACCGGTGCCGTACCCAGCTCCAGAAGCTTGTCGGAAGCCGAAACCGCCACCCGCACGCCTGAGCCTGTAACGGAGATTCTTTCCTCTCATTATTGACTGGCTGGACGCTTACTTATATGCTGGACTAATGGCGAGGCCGAGAAGCGATAGTAAGCGAAGCGCCATCATCGCGGCCGCGACTCGCATCATCGTAACCCATGGATTGGGTGCACCGACGGCTGGCATCGCTAAAGAGGCCGGTGTAGCCAACGGTTCACTCTTCACCTATTTCGAGACAAAGTCAGATCTCTTCAACGCGCTCTACCTTGAGTTGAAGCTCGAATTGGCCGCCGCGGCCATGAAGGACCTCCGCAAAGACGATGACCTGCGGAAGCAGTTCCTTCGCATCTGGAATAACTGGATCCATTGGACACTGGATTTTCCCGAGAAGCGCAAAGCCCTGGCTCAGCTGGGTGTGTCCGACGAGATCACGTCCGCGACCCGAACCGCGGCCAGTACGGGGATGGAACACGTAGCAACTTTACTGGAGCGGGTTCGGGCTCTCGGTCCAATGAGCAAAGCTCCGAAGGGCCTCGTTCTCACGCTGATGAACTCAGTGGCAGAAGCAACCATCGATTTCGCCGCTCAGGACCCCGCGAACGCAAAGAAACATTGCAAGGTGGGTTTTGACGCCTTGTGGCGGATGGTGGCCTGATTTCTGGGTTGCCCGTATGACTGACTAGACACACAACAATGAGGCTAGGAACAAAGGATAAGAACATGGCGACCCAGACTTTCAGCACCCATCGCTCCGGCCGCAAGGCTTACATCATCACTGGACCAACGTCCGGAATCGGCCGCGCCACCGCATTTGAGGTAGCGAAGCGCGGCACCGTCGTCTTGGTCGGACGCAGTCCGGAAAAGCTTCGCGAGTTGCAGAAGGCTCTCCAACAAAAGGGAGGGAGCGCTGTGTCGGTCGTGTGTGATCTGTCGGATCTTGCCAGCGTGGGGCATGCCGCAGCGGAGATCATCGCGCTCGATCTGCCGATTGTGGGCATGCTCAACAACGCCGGGATGTTCCCCACGCGCGCCATGAAGAACACGCTGGGCTGGGACAATGCATTCGCGACGAACCACATCGGACCGTTCGTGCTGACCGAAACGCTCACCCCTCATCTCCCGGACGGTGCGACCGTCGTCTTCGTGGCTTCTGGCGCGGAAGATCCCGGCCGCAAGCCAGCCAGGATCGCGGGCTTCCGTGGCGGCCGTTACATCTCGGCACAGGCGAGCGCGCGCGGTGAGTGGAAGCCGGGCGGATCAAAGATGCCGGGCGGGGATGCCTACGCCACATCCAAGCAGTGCACGCTTGCCACGGCGCTGGCATTTGCTCGTGAGACTCCGCGGTTGCATTTCAACGCGGTCGAACCGGGATTCAGTCCAGGGACCGGCCTGGGGCGCGATGCCAACGCCTTCGTCCGTTTTCTATTGAAATACGTCCTCTCGCCTTTCGCTCCGTATATCAAGTATTGGAGCACCCCGAAGCTTGCGGCGCCCGTGATCACAAAGCTGCTGGTGAATGAATCGGGCGAAACCGGCGTCTACTACGACGAGAAGGGTCGTCCAATGCTTGGCTCCGCGCTTGTCCGCGACCCGAAGTTCCAGGACCGCATCGTCGCGGAGACACGCACCTTGCTGGCAGCGATCGGCCATTGA
>CAXUIM010000182.1:6640-8362 GCA_964250885.1 uncultured Acidobacteriaceae bacterium
ATTGACCCGCCATCCGAGGCAGGACTTGGCACATCCCGTACGATGAAGGGGAGTGCCGCCTTCCGCATCGCTGCACAACAAGACTCCGTGGCCGAAGCAAAACAATCCGTGACTCTCTCCGCGGATCAGGTGCAGCTCATTGCACGCGCTCTTGCGGACCCGCGCCGTTATGAGATCCTCAAGCACATCAGCCGGGTTCCCCAGCCATTTACACCGTGCAGCGCGGTGCGCGGCTGCGTCGATATCAGTCCCGCAACCCTGTCCCACCACATGAAGGAGCTGGAGACGGCTGGCCTGATCCGTTCCGAAAAGGACGGCAAATTCGTCAATTACATCCCTCAGCCTCAAATCCTCAAGGCTTTTTTCAATCGGCTGCGCTCGGACCTCCTCTGACCCGCGGAACCGGTGAGTCCACCGGTCCCTGCGTACATCCTGGACCTGGGGACGTCCTTGGAGTCGCGTGCAATCAAGCCGCCGTGGCCTGAATCCTCAAGCTCCTCACCGCCATCAATTCGATGGTTGTCAAAATATCGAATTGATCCACCAGGAGAAAGAACATGGGCACACTGACAGGGAAAGTCGCCGTCGTTACCGGGGCCTCCAAGGGCATCGGAGCGGGCATCGCCAAGGCACTGGGTGCGGCCGGCGCCGCGGTCGTCGTCAACTATGCGTCCGACCAGGCTGGCGCGGAAGCCGTCGTTGGAACCATTACCGGCAGCGGCGGAAAAGCCGTCGCGGTCCATGGAGATGTGTCAACCAGCGCCGGTGCGGCCGCCATTATTGCAGCGGCCATCCAGAACTATGACAAGCTCGATGTCCTGGTGAACAACTCGGGCGTCTATGGGTGGGCTCCGCTCGACCAGGTCACGGAGGAACTCTTCCACAAGCAGTTCAACGTGAACGTTCTTGGTCCCCTGCTGGTCACGCAGGCAGCGCTTCCCTACCTCGGCGCCGGCGCAAGCGTCATCAACGTCGGTTCGATCGTCAGCCGCATCACCCCGCCCGGCAGCACCATCTACTCCGGCACCAAGGGAGCGCTCGACGCCATCACCGGCGTCCTCTCCCGCGAACTCGGCGACCGCAAGATTCGCGTCAACTCCATCAACCCTGGAATGGTCGAGACGGAAGGCTCGCGCTCTGCCGGCTTTATCGGTTCCGACTTCGAGAAAGCGGCGGTCGCCACCACCCCGCTCGGCCGCATTGGCCAGCCCGATGACATCGCCGACATCGCAGTCTTTCTCGCCTCCGACAACTCCCGCTGGCTCACCGGAGAGCAGCTCCTCGCCGGCGGCGGCTATCGCTGAGGTGTACGGCGCAGCAAATCCGTTGGCGGGCCATCAATATGCCGATCAACCCCGCCGTTCCCATGCAGGGAGCGGCGGTGCCCTTGTCTACTCGTCGCTAGGAGAGATCCATCTTAAGGTCGGCTCGGCCGCGGTCCGGACCCGATTCCCCGCTCTCAACAAATTTCTGGAACCTCCGGGCCCGCCCCCGCGCACTACCTCCCGGGTGGTCGCATGGTCGGTTGCAGCCGCGCTGCCCGGAAGGTCACACTGCAGGTTGAGAGGGTCTCACTCATGTTCTTTCTCCTCTTCCATTTCTTGATTCCCCTGGCTGCCCTGTACTTTCTTCCGGCAATCGTGGCCGGTTCCCGCCAGGTGCGCAACACCGCCTGGATCTTTGCCATCAATTTATTTCTGGGTTGGACTATGGTGGGTTGGA
>CAXUIM010000183.1:0-4621 GCA_964250885.1 uncultured Acidobacteriaceae bacterium
CGGGATGGGCGGCCCGAATGAAGACAGGGGATACCGGGATCACGTTGCGCCGCCGATGCGGAGCGGCCCCCAGCTGGCTCCCCCCGGACGCTGGTGGGAGGACAACAAGACGGTTAAAAAGCTTGGCCTGAGCTCCGACCAGAAGCAGCACATGGATGACATCTTCAACGCCAACAAAGGCTCGCTGTTCAACGCCTATGCCAGCCTGGAGCGCGAGGAGTTGCACCTTAACGCCATGAGTCCGCAGGACCTGCAGGACGAGAAGAAGGTCTTCGCGGCCATCGACCGGATCGCCCAGGCGCGCACTGACCTGGAAAAGGAAAGCGCTCACATCCAGCTGCAGCTGCGCCAGCAGCTCAGTCCGGCGCAACTGGATGCGCTGGACAGCGAGATCGCCAGCCTGCACTGAACTCCTGAAGGTTTCACGGCGCGTGCCCTTTACCAGGCCCGCGTTACTTTTCGGCGGTGAAGGTCCAGGTCGTCTCGCTATGGAAGGTCTGACCGGGCTTCAGCAGCGTCGAGGGGAAGCTGGGGTGATTCGGCGAGTCCGGGAAGTGCTGCGTCTCCAGGCACAGAGCGCTGCGTTTCGGATAAGGCTTGCCCGACTTGCCAATTGCAGTGCCATCGAGGAAATTGCCGGTGTAGAACTGGACGCCCGGCTGGGTTGTCTCCACCGAAAGCACACGTCCGCTGGTCGGATCAAAGACCTTGGCGGCCGGCCGCAGCTGTCCCGGTGTGCCATTCAGAACCCAGTTGTGATCGTAGCCGCCGGCGAACTTGAGCTGCTCGTTATCCTCGCCGATTCTCGCTCCGATGGTGGTCGGGTGGGTGAAATCGAAGGGCGTACCCGCCACTGGCGCGAGTTGGCCGGTGGGAATCAATGTTGAATTTACCGGGGTGTACCGATCGGCATCGAGTGTCAGCTTCTCATCCAGGATGCTCGGACTGCCCTCGCCGGCCAGATTGAAATAGGTGTGGTTGGTCAGGTTGAGCACTGTCGGCTTGTCCGTGGTGGCGCTGTATTCAATGCGCACCGTGTTGCCGTGCAGCGTGTATCGGACATGAGCCGTCAGCGTGCCGGGAAAACCCTGATCGCCGTCGGGACTGACCAGGGTAAACTCGACGCCGTCGGGAATCTGCTTGGACTCCCAGTTGTGCCGCTCGAAGCCGATCTTGCCGCCGTGCAGCGCATTCGGTCCGTCGTTGATCGGGATCTGATAGCTCTTGCCATCGATGCTGAACCGGCCGTCAGCGATCCGGTTCGCGTAGCGGCCCGGAATGGCCCCAAAATACGTCTTCGCATCCTTTACATACGACTCGAGCGAGTTATAGCCGAGCACCACGTCACCCATTTTGCCGTCGCGGTCCTTGGTGTCGAGGGCAATCACGCGTGCTCCGAAACTAATCACCTTCAGCTCCACAGAGGGGCTGGTCAGGGTATACGCCTTGACGGCGCTACCGTCGGGGAGCGTACCGAAATTGGACTGGGTTACGGAGGCGCTGGCAACAGCAGATGTCATACACAAGAGCATAACGCGAAGCAGCTTCATACGTGGCATTCCTGACTCGAGATCGATCGGAAAGCGCAGCCGGAACAGCTTCAGTCTGCGCCCACGGGTCACTATACCTGACACAGCCGTCCCCGCGCATGCGGCTCTGGTCGCACTCCCGCTCGGTGAGGCGTGCGGACGTAGAATGGACACGCTTCCAATCAAAAGATCTGGAGTTCTCAAGATGTTGTCGTCAGTTCTCAAGATGTTGTCGTCAGTTCTCAAGATGTGGCCTTCAATTCCAAAGATGTGGCCTTCAATTCAGAAAATGCGCTCGTTCTGCCGGTCCTGCCCGCTGTTGCTGGTCGCTTTAGCGGGGCCTGCGTGCGTTACAACGGCGCAGGCTCAAGGAGGCTGGATCGGGACCTGGGCGGCGGCGCCGCTGGCTGTCCCGAACAACACCGGGGAGCTCGCCGCGGATTCGACCTTCCGTGAGATCGTCCATGTGTCGCTGGGCGGCTCCAGCGTCCGCATCGTGATCAGCAATGAATTCGGTGCGGAGTCCTTGACTCTGGGGGGAGCGCAGGTCGCGCTGAGCACCGGCAGCGGTACGGTTCAGGCCGGACACTCGGCGGCGGTGACCTTCAGCGGTCATCCTGGAATTGTTATTCCCGCAGGCGCGCTGGTGATCAGCGATCCGGTGAGCCTGAAGCTGCCCGCTAGGTCCGATCTGGCGGTGAGCCTGTTTTTTCCCGCCCAGAAGCTGACCACGCTGACCATCCATCCTTTCGCGGACAGCACGAATTACCTGGCCAGCGGCGATCGGACTGCCGCAGCTTCGATGCCCGGAGCGCATGAGATTTCCGAGTGGCACTTTCTCAAGGGAGTGGATGTCGACCCGTCCCCCGGCAAGGGACAGCACGCCGCGATCGTGGCCTTCGGCGACAGCATCACGGATGGAGCCGCGAGCTCGCGCGATGCCAACCTGCGTTGGCCGGACGTGCTGGCGAAGCGTCTGCAGGCCGACAAGGCGACCGGCGGCCTGGGAGTTCTCAATGAGGGTATCGGAGGCAATCGCGTCCTTCACGATGGCGCCGGCCCCAACGCCCTGGCTCGTTTCGATCGCGATGTGATCGCGCAAGCCGGAGTCAAATACCTGATCGTGATGGAAAGCATCAACGATATCGGCAGCGCCAGGAGCCCGGATCATCCCAGGGACCCGGTCACGGCCGAGGATCTGATCGCCGGTCTGTCACAGCTGGCGACAAGGGCTCACCTGCACGGCATCAAGATCTTCGGGGCTACGCTGACGCCGTACGTGGGAGCGGGCTACGAATCACCTGCCGGAGAGCAGATGCGTCAGGCCGTAAATCAATGGATCCGCACAACCAGGGAGCTCGACGGGGTCATCGACTTCGACAAAGTCACGCGCGACCCCGGCAAGCCGGCCGTGTACCTGCCCGCCTACGACAGCGGCGACCACCTGCATCCGAGCGACGCCGGGTATAAAGCCATGGGCGCTGCCATTGACCTGAAGCTCTTCACAAAATGAAGCGCTGGGCGGCTGGAGCCTTTTTCCTCCCGGGCAGAGGAGAGCTTCGGGTTCGAGAGCCGTTCTCCCTTGAGCCGTTTCCCCGAAAGGCAGCGGAACCACTCCATCTAGCAGCGGAACCACTCCATCTATTCGAGTCACAGCAAGGAAAATGGTCTAAAGTTTCGCGCCCGGGCGCCGAAATAGAAGGTGTAGTCGGCACTTGAGGGAATAAGTAACCTGGGGGGAATAAGTAAGAGGGTGGCAGCAGAGATCCACGGCCGCCCTCCTTTTTTTTCCTACAATATGCCCCGAGCAATGCCCTGCGGTCCTCGGCAGTAGCACCTTATGCTCGCCGCCCGAATCCGCTTTGGAGTCGCAGGGGCGCCACCTGCCGAACGACGCTGGAGATATCTCTCACGGACCCTTGCTGCGGCCCGCTCGCGATGTGCGATCCTGAGTTTCGTCCTCGGGCTGGGTTTTGCAGCGTTGTTTGAGCCCAGGGCAGCGCGATGTCCCAGATGCAGCAAGGCCTACTTCAACTCATACCCCGCGAAGAAGTAGCCGATCTCGAAGGCGGCCGTGTCTTCAGCATCCGAGCCGTGGATGGCGTTCTCCTCGATTGAGGCGGCGAACTGCTTGCGGATTGTGCCCTCTTCGGCGTTGGCCGGATTGGTCGCGCCCATCAGCTTGCGCAGATCCGCGATGGCGTTGTCCTTCTCCAGCACCATGGGGAACATCGGCCCGGAGGACATGAACTCAGTCAACGAGGCAAAGAAGGGCCGCGCCGCATGGACGTGGTAGAAGCCCTGGGCCTGTTCGTTCGAGATGGAAAGCCTCTTGATGGCGACAATCTTGAATCCAGCCTCTTCGATCTTGGCGAGGATAGCGCCGGCATCGCCTTTGCGAACGGCGTCCGGCTTGATGATGCTGAAGGTGCGTTGTGACACGGAAATCTCCTTGATTTGACGGCTCTTTCCAGTGTACTTGCGCCACGAGATGGGCGCCGGGCCAGGAGAGCGAAAACGGCCGCGAGCAGATTGGAAAGCGCAGCGCGCAAATGCTTGATCGAGAGAACAGATTCTCCTGACCTTCGCGCGAAGGACTGAAGGCTTCGCAGGAACCGGTCTGGCGCCGGTTCGACGCGCATTATTGATGTACCGCAAATCTGCAGCGGGTCACAACGGAACAACAGCTCCATTGCGAGACGGCCCTGTTCTTATCTTCAACACTCTTCCTAACTAGCTCCGCGAACGCCTATTGGAGGACCCTTGGCGCTGGGTGACCGACCGACATAGCTCCCCAAGGGTCTGATTTTCGGTTCCAGGGAAACGACGAGCGGAATCGAGAACGATCCCTCAAATAGTTCCTCCGGACGTTCATAGTGACCGGGGAGCAGACAGCGCAGGTTCAGATTGGCGCCTGCGGAGATAAGTAAACGAACCACCTCAAGGCCAAAGTCTCCATTCTGGGTCGCCGCGTGGAAGATCGGGCTCTGGCCTCCTTGTCCATCTGAGTCGGTGAGCGCAAGCGTGTTCACATCTGCACCAGCATCCAGCAACAGCCTCGCGACTTGAACCTGTCCGAACTCAGCGGCTAG
>CAXUIM010000183.1:4721-8295 GCA_964250885.1 uncultured Acidobacteriaceae bacterium
CAGCAAGTAGTCGAGCGCAGTTCCCGGATGTGACTTGCCCCTCGATTGCCAGGTAGACTCGACACCGCAGTTGGGATCAGCTCCATGCTGCAGGAGCCAGGCGAGGGCAGTTGGATCAAGCGTTTCGCAAGGGGCGAAGATGATCGGATAAGAGCCATGCCCGGCAGCGTTCACATCCGCTCCCAACCTGATGAGTAGCTCCGTCATAGACGACCGTGAGCCCGTTCAGACTTGCTCGCATAGGAGGCGCATCGCCATCTTCATGAACGTCTGATGCGCTACTGATAAGCCACTCTACGATTCGGTCTGCACCTTGGCGGCCAGCGTGTCGGATGGGCCCATGCTGCCCAGCCTGCTGCATGGCGAAGAACGCAAGGGGTGGGGCGATGGCGGCTATCAGGGCCAGAGGGCGGCGATCCGGGAGGCCGCCCCGCGCGGCCAGGATATGACTTGCCGCAGAACGAAGTTCAAGAAATATGTGGATGAAGTCGCGAAAAAGAAGAACACAACCAAGGCACGGGTAAGAGCGGAAGTAGTGCATGTGTTCGGGATACTGAAACGCGCCTTCGGCTGCGACAAGGCGCGATATTGGGGCATCGCGAAGAACCATCACCGGCTGTGCGCAACTTCGCCCTCACCAATATCTACCTCCACCGCAAACGCCTGGCAACACTCGCAGCGTAGGGTCTCGCGAAGCCGGAAAACGGCTCCAGCCGCACCCGAAGATGGACCCGCATCGCCACCTAACCAGACCGCACCTTGTAAATCGCATCCGTTCAAATCAAGCGCCTGCGCAGAGGCTTCTTAAGACGTTAGCGAGCTGTTTATCTACCCTAACGACCTACACTCCGCTCTCCGGAGGCCTAGCGAGACGGTACCATTCCCATGAATTCGCGGCGGAGAGCTATGCTGCCTTACGTCACTCGGTCGCGGTTTCGTTTGTGTAGTTGAAGTTCAGCATTGTCACAACCCCATGCTCGTCTTTGTTGAATTCGACTTCCCCATCCCACTTCTTTGTATAAAAGTTCTTTGTATAAAAGCGTTTTGCCGACTCCGCTCGAAGCGTGGAAGCCTCTTTTCCTGCCTGTTGCGAAATTAGCCTCAGATGGTCGTCTTGCACTTCAATGTTGATCTGCTGCGTTTGTGATCCGTCACTTGCCATTCGGTCACTTGCCATGTAGTGCCGACATATTTTCCGAAGAACGAAAGGATCGAGAGTCTTTTCCCCGCCAGTGTCCCTACCCGGCGCACGCTCACCCCGGCCTGGTACGTTTCAATCAGCGCCTCTCCCACTGCTGTCTCGCGTCGGCGGTACTCCTTGGTATGCGCCGTCTCAAACGGCAGTATTCCAGCCCGGGATTCCCGACAAGCTTCCTCACCGGGGTGGAGCTTCGGCAGTTGCAGGGTCACTTCACCGGCTCTGAGTGCTATTGCCGGTCATAGCTTCCGGCCCGTGTGTCGTTGGAATCTTCCATTCGCTGATACTTCCGGCGCCGTACAGATGTTCCGCTTCGCATCCAGAAACGCGTTCAGCGTTTTCCACCGTCGCCCCGAACCACCTCATCCAGGTGCCGGAACCTTCCCCTCATCGGTCTGCATCTCACGCCGCCCAGAGCCTTCGGCTCGCTTCCCGTCTCCTCCACAGTGCGTCCCAGATCAGCAACTGCTCGTGAGATCAGCAACTGCTCGTGAGATCAGCAGCTGCTTCTGGGAGCCACGAGGAGAGTCGTTGCGACCCGATTCCGGCCCTCATGCTTGGCCCGGTACAGGGCGTTATCCGCGGCCTGCAGCAAACCTTCCGGCATCCTCATCGTTCCACCGCAGCGCGCCAGGGCGGTCGCCGCTCCAATGCTGCCGGTTACCCAACCACCGCCTTCCGGATTGCCTTCATGCGGAAGCTGGAGAGCTTGAACCGCGAACCGCACCTTCTCAGCTATCTCCGTTGCGCCTGCCGTGCTGGTTGCGGGAAGGATAACGGCGATCTCTTCTCCGCCATACCTGGCGACAATGTCCGTGGACCGCACAGCGCTGGTGACGGCCGCGGCCACGGCACGAAGGCAGTCATCGCCTACCTGGTGCCCGTATCGGTCATTAAATCCCTTGAAGTGATCTATATCCAGCAGCAACAGGGAGATCTGTGACCCCTCTCGCAGGGTATGGTTCCACTCCCGCTTCAATCCCCCATCGAACGCACGGCGATTCGCCAAGCCGGTGAGTCCGTCCGTGTGCGCCAGGGCAGAGAGCCTCTCTTCCAGAAGCTTGCGTTCGTGAACGTCGCGTATGGTGATGACGGTCTCGACCGGCTCGTCAGCGGCATCGCGCACCACCCGGGCGGTGATCTCCAGCCAAACGAAGCGTCCATCCTTCGTTCGGTTGCGGACTGTCACTGGAGTGGCAATGACGCCCTTGGCAAGATGCCGTTCAATGGCCTGAACCAACAGAGGAATATCTTCAGGATGCACCAGCGCGAAGGGAGCCATGGCTATCATCTCTTCCGGGGTCCAGCCAAGAATCAGGAGCGAAGACGGAGAGACATAATGCAGTCTCCGATCCAACCCAAAACGGCAGATTATGTCCGCGCTGTTCTCCGCAAGAAATTGAAAATCTGTGGCTTCTCTGGAGCGGCTTGTCTCGTGCTGCGCCATTCGTTCTCCGGCTCGCTGTGAAGGTGTTCTCGCTCAACCTCCTATCGGCTGATTCGTGGAATAGTTGAGCACAGCCTTGGTCCGGGGACGGGGAGCCATAAGGACGCAAAGCCGCGGATTTGCTCTGCCATAGAACCCAGCCCCTGGGTGCGCGGCGCCGTGCTGGACTACGAGACTCAATGGATTGAGGGCAAGGTCCTGGGACAGGAAATGAAGCCCACACCGGCTACTTCGAAACAGCTGCGCCCGGATCGAGAGCCGCGGACGACCGGCAACAAGCGGGAAGGAAAGGACTTGGAGACAGCCGGGCCTAAAAAAAGAACGGGTTGCGCCGTTAGTTCCCATGGAGCCGGGCAAACTCACTTGCGAATTGCAGGCCGCTGAGCGTTCAATAAAGCATGCGTCGAACGGCATGGATATGGCTCGTGGGGTGCGTGGCCTGGACCGTAGATGGCCTCCTGTGCCTGCGGTATCCCATAAAACAGCATGCGGAACTGGCCTTCATCCTGGCCACACTTTTCGGCATAGCCTGGCTCTTCTACCGGCAGCAGGAGAGGTAGAGCGCTCCTCCTGCAGGTGAAGAGGGGAGCTTCGGGTTCCATGAACTTCCCCCTTCAAAGAAAATGGCTCTCCGTCCGCTGCACCGCAACAGGAGAAAATCTTTGGGATTCGGAGCGCAGCGGGGGCCTAAACTCCGATCTTCCTCATAGCCACCAACTTCTGCGTGCGGGCTCTTTCCTTTGTCCATCTGATCGACTCCACTTCGCAGGACCAGTCATGGACCGCCCATTCGTTGTGCGCAGATCACGTTAGATCCTTCGAGTCTTCAATCCTTACGGCAGCAGATTCACTCGCAAGTGGCTGGAGCGATCCGGCAAGGAGCGCTACCGGATGGCGCTCGCCTGCCTCGTCACGACTCCTGGCAGAAC
>CAXUIM010000184.1:0-8240 GCA_964250885.1 uncultured Acidobacteriaceae bacterium
GATTGCGGGTTTCGTACTTGCCTCGCGGACATCCGAGGTGCTTTTTCAACAAGCTCCTGAAGCAGGCTCAGAATCAATGCCGTTACTTGGAGCCAGCGCTGCTGCCCGAAGTGCTCTGTGGAGAGATCTCCGCCGGCTGCACACCAACGACTTTGTAGGTCTCAGAATCCTTTTTGCGGCCATCGAGACTGACGGCCCAGGAGACTTTCACATTGTCGCCTTTGAAGTTTGCCACCGCCTCATCGGCCATGGGCAGGCGGCAGCCGCGGCGATTTCCAAAGGGACCGCTGAAACGCTCCTCGAATTTATAGGCGCAGTTCACAACAGCCACACGGCCGTCGGGCAAGAGCAGCGACAGCGTCGCTCCGCTGACCTTGTAAGAACAGGGGCTACTGGAACCTCCAAGCCCTGCGAGGCAGTGGCGGCTCCTCCGCGGGCCGGGACCCGCGATCCGACGCACACGATACGTGTAGTGCGTCTCGCTGCTGCGGCGATCGATGACCTTCACGCTCAAGGTCTGGGCGCAAAGCGGGCACGAGAGCAGCAGTAGAAGGAGCGCAAGGAGAAGGAGCGCGAGGAGAAGGAGCGCAAGGGACAAGCCGCGCCTCTGCGCGTAAAAATTACGACCGGCGGGCGCTGCGGAAATGGGGGAAAGAGGGGACGTCATCATTGCGAAGGACGGCGTTCAAATCGCCGCAAGGATCACCTGAAGTTCTGCACGCAAAATACTGAGGCGCGAGCCTTCTCGATACTTAGGCGCGAGCCTTCTCGCCTTCCACGCAGGCTATAAAGTAATCCAGCGACTTGGCCAGACCCTCTCGCAGCGCTACCTTGGGAGACCAGCCGAGGCATTCCTTGGCGCGGGTAATGTCCGGCCGGCGACGCAGCGGATCATCCTGCGGCAGTGGCTGGAAGACAATGTCACAGCGCGATCCGATCAGCGTCTGAATCTCGCGGGCGCACTCCAGGATCGTCCACTCATCCGGGTTGCCGATGTTGACCGGCTGGTGCTCGTCACTGCGCGACAGCCGCACGATTCCGTCGATCAGATCGGAAACATAGCAGAAGCTGCGGGTCTGGGAGCCATCCCCGTACACGGTCAGGGACTCGCCGCGGAGGGCCTGGGTCATCAGGTTGGAGATGACGCGGCCGTCGTTGGCCTGCAGGCGCGGCCCATAGGTGTTGAAGATCCGCACCAGGTGAGTGTTCACGTTGTGGTAGCGGTGATAGGCCGACACCGCGGCTTCAGAGAATCGCTTGGCCTCGTCATAGACCGACCGTGGACCGATCGGGTTCACATTGCCCCAGTAGCTCTCGACCTGCGGGTGCACGAGCGGATCTCCATAGCACTCCGACGTCGAGGCATGCAGATAGCCGGCACCGTGCCGGCGGGCGATCTCCAGCGTATTCAGCGTACCCGCCGAGCCGACCTGCAGGGTTTCGATTCCCAGCCGGGTGTAATCGATCGGGCTGGCCGGCGACGCGAAGTTGAAGACAAAGTCGACTCGTCCCACGTCGAAGGGCAGACAGATATCTGTCTGCTGGAAGCGGAAGCGCCGCTCGGTTTTGAGGTGGGCCAGGTTGGCCAGGTTTCCGGTGGAGAGATTGTCGACGCCAATAATCTCCGCACCCTCCGCCAGCAGGACATCACATAGATGTGAGCCAAGAAATCCGGCGGCTCCGGTAACCAGAATCAGCTTCCCTGACATGAATCCTTTTCCTTTCAAAAAACCAGCCGGCGGCCGCCGCTCCCGCAGAGCAGGCGACCTCCTGTGGGGAGATCGACCCCTTTGCAGACGGTGGGCCCGAATGGGAGACGTTACGAGCCTTGGAGCATCTCTCCTGCTGCCGTCACGCGGATCGGTCGTGCGTGTGCTGCTTCCTTCGAGGGAAACGGCTCGGAGCGAAATGGCCATCGAACCCGAAGCTCCCCTCTACACCTGCAGGAGAAAAGCTTAGCGGGAGATCCTGCCCGGCGAGCTCGCGGCGGCGGGAGAGCGAATCAGGCTTCGACTGTCTCCCGGGAGTGTGTCGCCGTCGCTCGCCCCACGCTCAGATAGGTAAAGCCCTGTTCCATCATGTTACGAGGATCGTACAGGTTTCGTCCGTCGATCACGATGGGATACCGCATAAGGCTGTTCAACTTGGCCAGATCGATCTGACCGAACTCCTTCCAGTCCGTCAGAATGAGCAGAGCATCGGCGTCCTTGGCCGCGTCTTCGATGCCCGTGGCGTAGCGCATCTGCCTGGATATCGGAAGCTCGGCCTGGGCGCGCTTCATCGCCGCGGGATCAAAGGCGTTGATACAGCAACCCTCGGCAAGCAGCATCTCGATGAGATCGATTGCCGGAGATTCGCGGATATCGTCGGTGTCGCCTTTGAAAGACAATCCCAGCACAGCCAGATTCTTGCCCCGCAGTGTCCAGAGTGCGGAGCGTACTTTGCCGAGGAAGCGTTTCTTCTGGTTGACGTTGATACGCTCGACTTCGTTGAGCAGGCTGAAGTCCACTCCCATCTGTTCGGCGACCGAGCGGAAGGCGGCCACATCCTTGGGAAAGCAAGAGCCGCCGTAGCCGATTCCCGGGCGCAAAAACTTGGGTCCAATCCGGGAGTCCAGACCGATGCCGCGCGCTACCTGCTCCACATTGGCCTCAGCAGCCTCGCACAGATTCGAGACCGCGTTGATGAAGGAGATCTTCAGCGCCAGAAAGGCATTCGAAGCATGCTTGATAATCTCCGCGCTCTTGGTGGAGGTGAGCAACAGGGGGGGCGGCACATTCATCGAGCAGCAGCCTGGAATCGCATACGCCTGGGTATAGTAGCTCCCCGCCGTGAGTGGAGCGTAGATTGCGCTCAGCAGACTGGAGGCGCGCTCGCTATCGGCCCCTACCACGATACGATCCGGATGCAGGAAATCCTCGACCGCTGTTCCTTCGCGCAGGAACTCCGGATTGGAGACAACATCGAACAGGTCGCGGCGGACGCCGTTGCGCTCAATCACGCGGCGAATCCACTCATTGGTGTACACCGGCACCGTGCTCTTCTCGACGATTACCTTGTAGTCGTCGATGGAGCGGGCAATCTCACTGGCCACCGCCTCCACATAGGAGAGGTCGGCGTCGCCGGTGTCGGACTGCGGCGTTCCTACGGCGATAAAAATAGCCTGGCATTCACGGGTGGCCTCGGCCAGATCTGTCGTGAACCGCACGCGGGTATTGCGATACTTTCCCAGCAGACCAGGCAGGTGATTTTCGTGTATGAGCGTGTCACCGGCTTGTAACGCGGCCACCTTGCGTTCGTCATTGTCGACGCAGATGACGCTATGACCTATTTCCGCGAAACACATCGCGGCAACCAGACCCACATACCCCGATCCAACAACAGCTATCTGTACAGTTTCGCTCATAAATCACCGGCTCCAATGATTCAGTTTTGGGTTTGGCTTTGACCTTAGTATATCGCACAGCATCTGAGGCCCTCCGGCTCTGCCAGTGCACGTTGCAACACGTGCAGTCATCTACAATTGGCAACTGACTCGCGTAGAATGCAAACAATGACTCCTGGTCGAAACGAGACTCCGCCGCTTGGAGCGGATATCTCCCCCACCGGTGCCCCCACCGGGCAGGCTGCGGCGGACACCACTCTCTCCGATGCCTGGTTGACGCTCCGCAAACGCAAGTGGATTATCCTTGCGCTCGGCGTGATGGGTCTGATTTACGGCTTTTATGAGAATGCAATCCAGCCTCGAGTCTTCCAGGCAGCCGGCACGATTGAAATCCGCAGCGGATCCTCGAACCAGTTCCGTATGATCGGCAATTCCGGCAACGATACGTCCTCCAGCATCCTGACCCAGGTTTCCATCCTCAAGAGCGACACTCTCCTCCTGACTGTGGCACGCGATCTCAACCTTGCCAACAATCCGGACTTCATGGGGGACAAAGGTAAGGTCCCTTATAGGAACATAGACGATCCCGTGATCCGGCAGGGGATTATTGGAACGATGCAGGCTATCGTAGGCATCGACATCGTTCCCAAAACGGACCTGGTCCGTATCAGCTGTGTGACTCTGAATCCCGAGCTTTCCGCGGAGATCGTCAACAAACTGGTTCGGGAGTATATCCTGTACAGCTTCCAGTCTCGAGCCGACTACACCCAGCGCGTCGCGGACTTCTTCTCCCATCAGCTCGATGATTTGAAGCAAGAGGTTCAGACGTCGCAGGAGCAGATGATTGATCTGCAGAGGAAGCTGGGCGTATTGGGCTTCGACTCCAATCTCAATCAGACCACGTCGAACTTGAGCGACCTGAGCCGGGCCGTGGCCGCGGCGCGGCTCGCGCGCATCGAGGCTGAAACGCACCTCAACGTGCTCACCGGCAAGGATCCGAATGCGGCTAACCAGCCCTTGGATGCGGGCTTGAACAGCGGCGCGGTGACCGGTCTGCGTGGCCAGCTTGAATCCTCCCGGGCCGAACTCGCGCAACTGACTGCCCCCGGGGCCTTGGGCCTGGGGCCGAACCACCCGCAGGTGAAAGCCCTGAAACAGAGAATTGATGAGCTGTCCGAGGAACTCGCCGAGGAACAGAACCGGGTTATCTCTGAAGCCCGGGAGGCGGTGATCGCGAGCCGCGCTAACGAGCAACAGACCCAGGCCGCGCTCGATGCTCAGACCGCCGCCGCGTACAAGCTTCGCAACGACCTGATTGAGTTCACCCTGCGCCAGCGTGACTTCGAGTCCAACCGCTCTCTCTACGAAGGCCTGCTGCAACGCTTGCGTACGGCGGGAGTGGAGGCGGGTCTGGAATCGACCGAGATCGATATCGTCGATGCGGCGGTCCCCCCGGTCGGCCCCACGTTGAAGCCGCGTTCGACCATTCTCATTCTCAACACCGCCGTCATGCTGGCTGTGGGCGTCATTCTGGCCTTTGTGCTCGACAGCCTGGATACCAGCTTGCGCAGCGTCGCGGAAATCGAGACGGTCTCCGGTCTGCCCTCCCTGGCGCTGATACCCCGCGTCCGCCGCAGCTCTGCCGAGACGGCGAACCTGGGGCCGGCGCTGCGCAACCTGATGGTGCTCTCCAGCCCCAAGTCTCAATTCGCGGAGGCGTTCCGCGCCTTGAGGACTTCGCTCCTGCTTTCCGTCGCAGGCGGCGAGCCCAAGATCATCCTTCTGACCAGTGCGACACCGTCCGAGGGCAAAACCACCATCTCCATCAACCTGGCCTGCGTTCTGGCGCAGCGCGATGTTCGTGTCCTGCTCATCGATGCCGATCTGCGCCGGCCCACGGTGCATCATCGCTTCGGTCTCAATGGCAAAGTGGGCCTGACCTCGGTTCTCACCGGCTCGGTCCCGCTGGAAGAGGCCGTCCAGACGATCCCCGAGATTCCCATGCTGGATGTGCTGGTCAGCGGACCCGTTCCCCCATTCCCGACCGAGATGCTCGGCTCGGCGACCATGCTGAAGCTGCTGGAAAAGTGCGCGGGCATCTACACGCACGTGGTGATGGATTCACCTCCCTTGCTCTCCGTCACCGACAGCGTCGTCCTGGCGCGCGAGGCCGACGCTGTGGTGCTGATCATCCGCCATGGCAAGTCCAGCAAGCACGCGCTGCGCCGGGCCCGCGATCTGCTGGTCCGCTCAGGCGCTCCGATTACCGGAACAGCCCTCAATGCGGTGGATCTCAACTCGCCGGAGTATTACAACTACTACGGCTATTACGGCTACACGGGTTATGCTTCCGCCGGCGTGGACAGCGCTGGATGGGAGCCCAAGTCGAATGAGCGGCAGGGTCCCGGCGACGGAGGCAAAGCATGATTCCTCAACGTTCCAGGCTTATTCCAGCCTTGAAGGGCTTCCGTCCGTCTCTTCAGCCCATACGCTGTCTGTTCCGCCGGAACAGCGCCCTCGGTGCGCTTTTCCTTCTCCTTTCGTTGCCGATGCTGGCCCAGTTCAGCGGGCCGGCGACGATGGCAATACCGTCCAGCAATGCGCCCCAACTGATTACCACCCAACGGACGCTCCTCTATCCGCCGGTCCGCGACATCACGTTGAGCAACGGCGACCTTATCGCCATCAAGCTCTTCGGCCCAGGCGATTACAACAATTCGGTACGCGTAGGCACGGACGGCAACGTGCTTCTGCCGCTGATCGGCATCATCCACCTGGGAGGACTTTCCGTGACCCAGGCGGAGCAGCTCCTCAGCGAGCGGCTTGAGGCCGGCGGCTTCTATCGCGATCCTCAGGTGACCATCGATATCACCGAGGGCCCCAATGCCGTCGTGACGATCACGGGCGAGCTGCACAGCGTACTCCCCATCCAGGGATCGCGCAGGCTGCTGGACATTCTCTCCACGGCCGGTGGTCTTCCCGCCACGGCAAGCCACATCATCACCATCCATCGCCCTGGGGTGCAGCCGATCATCGTGGATCTCGGGGTCGACCCGCTGAGTAGTCAACTCGCGGATATACCTATCTTCGCCGGAGACACCATCGTGGTGTCCCGCATTGGAATCGTGTACATGCTGGGTTCTTTCAAGACCCCGGGAACGATCTCGCTGACACCCTATCAACCGCTCACCCTGCTCGAGGCGACCGCTCTCAGCGGCGGTCCTGCCTTCGAAGCGAAAAACCGCGATCTGCGCATCATTCGTGCGGTGGGCGACCACCGCACGCTGGTCAAACTGAATATCCACGACGTCATCTACGGCAAAGCTCCCGATCCGATCCTGCAACCGAATGACATCGTGTTCCTGCCGTCGGACCCGCTCAAGGCAACCCTGACCAACGGTACGCTGGGCACCTTTCTGGGGCTGGCCAGCATAATCTACACCATCGCGCTCACTCACTAGGTGGAGACCTTACGATGAACCCAGCCGCCGGGGCACCGATGCGATCGCCGGTCCGGGTCGCCTACCTGGTCAGTCATCCCATTCAATATCAGGCGCCGCTGCTGCGCCGCATCGCCCGCGAACCGGACATCGATCTCACCGTTCTGTTCGGCTCCGACCTCTCCGTGCGCCGCTACAAAGACGAGGGTTTCGGCGTTGACCTGGCTTGGGACACCCCTCTGCTGGAAGGCTACCGCTACGAGTTCCTGCCGCCACTGCGGCTCCGGGGTAAGACCTACAACACCAGGGTGTCCGCCTCCAGCCCCATCAGCCGCGGCTTGTATCATCGCCTGCGCCGCGACCCGGATAGCCCCCTGAACAGCGGTCCCGCATTCGACGCTCTCTGGGTGCACGGCTATGCCAGTGTCAATCCGCTGCAGGGCATCCTGGCGGCCAATGCGCTGGGTATCCCTGTGCTGCTGCGGGCCGAGTCCTGGACGGGCGATCGCAGCCGCACCTCCCGCAAGCGGGCATTCAAGAACCTGCTCTTCCCGCTGCTGCGCCATGCCATCGCCGCGGTTCTACCGATCGGCTCGTTGAACGCCGCCTACTGGAGCCGTTACTTCGGAACGGAGGTGCCTCAGTTCCCGATGCCGTATGCCGTCGACAATGCCTATTTCGCGCAGCTGGCCGAGAGCGCGGCTCCGCTCGAGACCGCCCTGCGGGAGGAACTGCAGCTCCAGGGCGGCCGCCCGGTCATCCTCTTCGCCTCCAAGCTGCAGGCGCGCAAACATGCCGATCATCTGGTGGAGGCGTATGCCCGCTTCATCGGCCACCAGCCGGCGGCTACGCGGCCGTATCTGGTGATCGTGGGGGATGGCGAAGAGCGCGCCCGGCTGGAAGAACGCTGCCGCGAACTCCATCTGGACGATACGCGCTTTGCCGGCTTTCGCAACCAGTCGGAGCTGCCCCGCTTCTTCCGGCTGGCGGACGTGTTCGTTCTTCCCTCGCGCCATGAACCCTGGGGCCTGGTGGTCAACGAAGCGATGGCGGCCGGGTGCCCTGTGATTGTCTCCAGCGATGTCGGCTGTCACGCGGATCTGGTCACGGACGGGGTGGAAGGCTGCGTCTTTCCCGCCGGCGACATCGAAGCGTTGACGGCCGCGCTCGCTCGCGTCTTTCGCACCGCAGCCACAGCTCGCGCCATGGGTCAGGCCGCCCGGCGCCGGGTCGCATCCTGGAGCTTCGAGGACGACGTCCGCGGTCTCCGGCAGGCCCTGGCCTACACCACACACAGAATCCGCGCCTAGGAGCTTGTTGAAACACCTCGGATGTCCGCGAGGCAAGTACGAAACCCGCGATCAAAGCGGGTTTCGCGAAGCTAGCGAAGCCACAAAAGCCGATTCTCAACAAGC
>CAXUIM010000185.1:0-6827 GCA_964250885.1 uncultured Acidobacteriaceae bacterium
ACGCTGATGAAGGCCACCGCCAAGAAAGCGCCGCTCAGGCGCAGGGCCGTGCGCTTTCGTTCTGCCCGTGAAGAGGCCAGGACCTCCCATGCGATGAGCAGGAGGAGCATAGGGCCGGCCAGAATTCCGGAATGCTTGGTTGCCAGCAGCAGACCGGTAGAGATCCCTGCCAGCAGCAGCCGGCCCAGCGTGGGTTGAATGGCGTATCGGTAGAAGGTCCAGATCGAGGCAACGAAGAAGCAGGACACCCCGATGTCCGTGGTGACCAGTGCGGAATGCGCAAGGACATTGGGGTCGAAGACGACAAGGATAAGAGCGATGATACCGGCGGTGTCGCCGAACCACTCCCGTGCGGTCAGGAACACGATGAGACAGAGGCCGAGCGCAAGCAGTTCCGCGCTGGCCCGCATGCGGAAGACGAGGCGCTGACTGGCGCCGTCATTGCGGGCGAGCCAGTCGCGGCCGTTCAGATAGGCTTCGCTCTTGAAGCTGCGGCCGTGCAGCGGGGGCGGAATCCACATCCTGCCTCTGAGGATTGGGATTGTGGCGAGAAGCTTTACCAAAGGCGGATGTTCGGGATTGAGGCCGTAATCCGCCGCCTTCCACATCATGTAGCCCGCAAACATATGATCGTCCTCATCGAAGGTAAGCGATTCGCGATGAACGATCGTAAGCGCCAGGACAGCCTGAACGGCAAGCAAAGCAAATACCGCGGGCCAGAGCGTCTTGCGGAGAGTTGGAAACACGAGTCTCAATCACCCTGAGAGATGGCGAGAATTGTAGCAAGTCGACCGGGCCGGCGCGGGAAACGCCGATGAGCTTACCGAGCGCGGCTCGCAAGTGAGGTCCTGCTTGCGACCCGGTCAAAGATCGGAGCGAGGGGCAGGTGCGAAGAAAGCATGCCGTAGTGCATTCTAGTAAGCACGCGGAGGTTCCGTGACGCAGGCCTACATCAATCGGATTGCTACTGCTGTCCCTGAGGACGACGTTCACGACGCCTTCGTTGCCTTCGCGGATCAGATGCTGGAAGATCCGCGCGTCCAGTCGGTCTTCCAGCGCATGGCGGCGCGTTCCGGCATTCGCCGGCGCTACTCCGTCCTGACCCCCAGCCACCGCCTGGAGGCGGCCGGAAGCCGCACCGAGTTCGTTGTGAATGCGCACGAGTTCTACACCCGCGGCCGCTTTCCGGATACCGCTCAGCGGATGCGGATCTTCGAGCGCTTCGCGCCGCGCCTGACCCAATGCGCCCTCAATAAGCTTCAGCTCAGCGAGCGGGAACGCAGCGGCATCACCCATGTCCTGGTCACCTCCTGCACCGGCTTGTACGCTCCCGGTCTCGACTTCGAGATCCTCGACCACCTGGGCCTGGACAGCTCGGTGGAGCGCACGGTGATTGGCTTCATGGGCTGCTATGCCGCGATTAACGGTCTGAAGCAGGCGCGCCACATCGTGCGGTCCGAGTCTGGAGCCAGGGTTCTGCTGGTCAATCTCGAACTCTGCACGCTGCATCTTCAGGAGACCCAGGATCTGGAGCAGGTCCTCAGCTTTCTGGTCTTTGCCGATGGCTGCGCCGCCAGCCTGATCAGCGCCGAGCCCGAAGGGTTCGCGATGGACAGCTTCCGCTCCCTGCTCATCCCCGCGACGCGCGATCTGATCACCTGGCGTATCCGCGGGGTCGGCTTCGACATGCTGCTCTCCGGCAAGGTTCCCGGCGAGATCGGGAAGGCTCTGGCCAGCTCTGGCGGTGAAGTGCTGGGCCGGCACGGCAAGGACGAGATCTCGCTGTGGGGCGTGCATCCCGGCGGCAAGTCGGTGCTCGATGCCGTGGAGCGCGGTCTCGGTCTGTCGCAGCAGGCGCTCTCGGCCTCGCGCGCGGTGCTGGAGTGCTTCGGAAACATGAGTTCGGCGACGGTCATGTTTGTGCTGTCGCGGCTCATGAGGAGCGCTCAGCCGGGTGAACTGGGCTGCGCCATGTCGTTTGGCCCCGGCCTGACGGCGGAGACCATGCTCTTCCATGCCGTCTGAGCCCGTGCCGTCCGTGCCCCGGGCGGCGACCCTGAACCGGGAGCCGGACCTCTCGCGGCGCGCGGCTCCCGCCCAGTTGCCGGAGTGGATGGATGAGCCCGGCTCCTATGAGGACTTCCGCGCCTGCCTCCGCGATCTCGCGCAGGTCAATCGGCTCTCGCTGGCCTATCGGCCCACGCTGCGCTTTCTCGAGCGCCTCGCGCCCGCCCTGCCTGCGGGACGGCCTCTGCGGATTGTCGACGTGGGCAGCGGCGGGGGCGATATGCTGCGCCGCATCGCGGGCTGGGCCGCGCGGCGAGGAACGCCCGTGCATTTGACCGGGATCGATCTCAACCCATTTGCCGCGCGCGCCGCACAGGAGTTCACCGCGGCCTGCACCCCGATCGAGGCGCCCGTGAGCCAGATTGGGCCCGCGGCTCCGATCGAATGGGTTACCGGCGACGCCTTCTCCTACGCCCCGGCGCAAGGCATCGATGTCGTGCTGAGCTCGCTCTTCACCCATCATCTGGAAGACCCCGAGATCGTTCGCTTCGTGACCTGGATGGAGTCGGTCACCAGCCTCGGCTGGTTCATCAACGACCTGTGCCGCGAGTCCACTCCCTTGCATCTCTTCGGGCTTGTGGCGCGGGTGGCGCGCTGGCATCGCTTTGTGCAGCACGATGGCCCTGTCTCCTTTCGGCGCAGCTTTCGCGAGCAGGACTGGCAGCGTCTGCTGAGCGCCGCGGGCGTTCCCCGGGCCGCACAGCGCATGGCCCGGTGGTTCCCCGCCCGGCTGTGCGTGGAGCGTCTCAAGTGAACGGGGCCGAGCCGCCCGGCACTCCCGAGGTGTTGATCGTCGGTGGCGGTCTGGCCGGCGCCGCCGGCGCCATCAGCCTGGCCCGCGGAGGCCGCCGGGTCGTCCTGGTGGAGAAGGAGTCACAGCCGCAACACAAGGTATGCGGTGAGTTCCTGAGCCAGGAGGCGCTCGGATACCTGGCGTCGCTGGGCATCGACCCGCGTACGCAAGGGGCCGCGGTCCTTCATTCCGTGCGGCTGGCGGGACGCACCGGCGCCTCCACCGCGCCTCTGCCGTTCGCGGCATTGTCCCTGACCCGGCGGCGGCTGGACGAGATGCTGCTGCAGGCCGCGGAGGCCGCCGGGGTACACGTTCTGCGGGGCCTGCCGGTGCACGCGCTGGAGCGTGACAGCCAGGGCTGGCGCGCCGTGCTGCAGCGTGGCCCGGCGATGGCCGAGAGCCTGGCGGCGGCCACGGCGTTTCTGGCCACCGGCAAGCACGATCTGCACGGGCGATCCCGGCCGCCGGGCCGTCAGAGCGGGCTGGTCGCGTTCAAGATGTACTGGCGCCTGACCCCGGAGCAGGCCGCGGCTCTGGCCGGGCACGTGGAACTTGTGTTGTTTCCCGGCGGCTATGCGGGTTTGCAGGCGGTCGAGGAGGGCGCGGCGAACCTCTGCTGCCTGGTCGAGCGCCGGCAGCTGCGACGGTTGGAGTACCTCGCCGGCAGCGCTGGCCGCTGGCAGGCTCTGCTGGCCGCGATGCGGCAAGCCTGTCCGCATCTGCGCCAGCGCCTCGCGGGAGCCGCACCCTTGCTGGACCGGCCACTGGCCCTTTCCGCGATTCCCTACGGATATGTACGCCGCGCTGCCGAGGGCGTGTG
The DNA here is from genome assembly GCA_964250885.1 of uncultured Acidobacteriaceae bacterium. GTDB lineage: Bacteria > Acidobacteriota > Terriglobia > Terriglobales > Acidobacteriaceae > Granulicella. Next base: position 3,681 of record CAXUIM010000185.1, read on the forward strand.
GGCGATCGGGGATCAGGCCGCGGTCATTCCTTCGTTCACCGGCGATGGCATGTCGATCGCGCTGCATAGCGGCTGCCTGGCGGCGGAGATGTACCTGAGCGGCGCCACGGCCACGAGCTTCCAGCAGCGCCTGCACGCCGATCTGCGGAGCCGGATCGGTTGGGCGACGGCGCTTTCGCGCGGCCTGGTGAACCCCTCCCTGCAGAGCCTCTTCGCCTCCGCTGTTTCCCTGCGGCCGAGCCTGCTCGGCTGGGTCGCCGGGCGAACCCGCATCCCCGGCAAAGCGCTGCTGGCGGGGGTCTCTGCCGAAGCTCCAATGCGATAGCGCACTTTATCGCAGCCAGGAGCGACAATTGATGCTGGAGCCGACGCAGACCAGTTTTCGATCCGGTATATGACTGCCACTTCAGACAATCCAATCCGGCAGAGGGCACACGTGGAACGAATGCTGGCTCGCGCCGAGAAGCGCAGCCGGAAGGCGTCGAAACTGGTCGAGAAATGGAAGGCGCGACTCGCGAACCTGGATCGCGAAGGTGTCGCCGCAAAGCAGGCGAAGCTCTGGGCGGACGATCAGCCGGAGCCAGGAACTGACTCCGATGACGTTGCCCGCTGAGGGTCGTGCGGCCGAACCAGATTCCCCTGCAACTCCGGTACATGCCCGTTTTTGGGGGAGGTCTCCTTCGGTTACCCCGCTTGACAGCGGGACTGCTGTACAGCATGATAGACAGCAGTGGGGAGGCTTGGATGGAGCAGGCAAGGAAAGCGCGAGTTTTCATGAGTGGAAGGAGTCAGCACGTCACCATTCCCGCCGAATATCGCTTTTCAACCGACGAGGTCTACATTCAGCGGGATTCGCGTAGTGGAACGATAATCCTCTCGGAGAAGCCGCCGCGCGCGTCAATGGCGGAGATCTTCACGAGGTTCGACAAAGCTGGGGCGGCTGACTTCGTCCTCGATCGAGACATGTCGCTGCCGCCGGATCGGGACGATCTTTGACGCCTGCCGTGACGCCGCGATCGCTTTACATGCTCGACACCAACACGGTCAGTTACATGATAAGTGGCCGGTCGCCGGCGGCGCGTCAGACGTATTTGGACACCGAGCCGCACGCAGCCATCGCCCTTTCGGCCATCACGGAGGCCGAAATCCGGTTCGGCCTGGAGAGAAAGCCGGGAGCCCTTCGACTACGGAGCCTCTGCGAGGAGTTTTTTGCGTCGATAGAAATTCTGCCTTGGAACTCCGAGGTCGCCAGGGCGTACGCCAGGCTCCGCTCCGCAAGCAGCGCCGGAGGGAAGAACCTGGCTCTCATGGACCTCCTCATCGCCTCGCACGCGATCGCGGCAGAGGCTACCCTCGTATCCCACGACAACGCGTTCAGGCAGTTGGCTCCGCGGCTCACCACCGTTGACTGGGCTACCGATCTCTGAGATTTACCGTGCAGGGAAACCTGTTTCCGTGGCTCTGTATATAGACGTGGGCTTTGCGAAATTTTGAAACATGAACGCTCTCAAACCTTGATGAGCTGAGGTCCACCACTACGTAAGCTCTGGTTCCATGGACGTCTCAGCTGCGGCTCAGCCCTCTCTCCCATCGCGGTTTTCTGCGCCAGGCCATCAGTGGTGGCGCGATCTTCCGCCGCGCACAGGAATGAGAGGATCAGCGTGAAGAAGGCCGTCACATAGAAGTACGGCCAGACCAGGAAGTTCGTCAGGGAAAAAAGAGTGATTGCCGCTGTGGCCCATCGCCAGAGATCCGCCTGCCCTTGTGGCCGGTATCGCAATGCCGCCAGGAAGAGCAGAAGGAGCGCCGCAGCCTGCACTCGCTCAAGATTCCGGTATGACCCCACACCGAGATGTACCAGTGCGACGCTGATCCAGAAGCTCGCGTTGTAGGGGCGTATGGCCAGGTAATGGCCCCTCCACGGCACGGTTGCCCAGTGGCCAAGAACGCCTAAAAGGAACTGCCGCGGGGAAGCCAGCAGAAAGGGCAAAATCCAGACCGCGGCCGCGGCCACAATGAGGGCAAGGGCAAGGGCACACCTTCGCCATCCCTGCTTGACGAGCACGAACAAAAGATAGAACGGAAGCATGATCCAAAACAGCTGAGACGTCGCGGCCCCGCAGCCCAGGGCCACGGAGGCAGCAAGCCAGCGGCGTCGCTGGCACAGACTGAAGGCGACGGCGAACACCAGCCACTGCAAGCTCGAGTAGAGTTCATGACGAAACTGAACATACGGCAGCAGGAGGAAAAGACTCAGCAGGCAGGCCGCATAAAGGCGGTTCTGCACACGCACGCTGAAGTATGTGATGGCCGCCGCGGACAGCGAGAAGATCACATTGACCCAGCGTAGATCCATGTGCAGGATTGAGGCCGGTATGTAGGCCATCCAGGTGAGTGGAAGATACGTAAGGTAGTCGGTGCCGTTCCAGATCGAGTAAATGATGTATGGGAAGTGACCGGAGAGAAACCTGGCGTCTGCGGCCGCGATCAAGGGAAGCATGTCCGATCGCATGGGGGTCAAAGGGAAGCAGGCAATCGAAAATACAACACCGGTCGTAAAGATGAAGCCCGAGGCGAGCAGAAGCCGACCCGCTCTGACCGGGGTTGGGGAGAGCGCGGCAAAGGTGAAGGCGAGTCCAGAAAGCGCGATCACCGTCAGCAGCCAGGGAAGGCTGAAGACATAGCCCTGCCGCCGGAAGTAGAACGCCTCAACCACGAACAGCGCGATCGACATGCACTGGAACAGGATCGCCAGGCTCAAACCGAGGCCGAATAAAGAGATCCGTGCCAGCATCTTCCGCCAGTGCAGGGGCAGCAGGAGATGCTCTGTCCTGCCAAGGCACGCGGCTGTAATCAGGGCGACGAAGAGGATTGTGAGAGGCAGCAGCACCAGCTGCGGTGCGACCGAGCCAACCGGCTTACCCCAGCCATCCAGCCTGACGGAGAGAAGGAAAATCAACGATCCAAAGACAGCCAGTGACCCGGTCTCGAGCGGTAGCAGGGGCTGCTCCAGCCGTGGGGGGCGCATAGCTTTCCATCTTACAATCCGACGTTCTATGGACATCAGATTGGCGCCATCCTGTTCGTCCCGCGGGACGACCCATGGGGCCCCGGGGCGGCCCCCAGAGAGCCACTGCGGGGTCTGGA
>CAXUIM010000185.1:6837-8234 GCA_964250885.1 uncultured Acidobacteriaceae bacterium
GTTGGGGGGCCGGCGGCGGGCGGGGGCGCCGGCCGCCCGCGCCCGCGCGCCCCACGACCAGCAGAGAGCCAGTCCGTGTACTGAATCGGTTGTGCGTCAGGTGGAGTGGAGAGTGCCTGTCGTTTTGCCCTCCGACAAATCGAAGATGTCGTTTTCGCGCCGCCAGGCGTGATCAGGCGTTGAGCCAGATAGACTTGGAAGTGCATGGCCCGTGGATCGACAACGCCGTCCTCCGGAGAGCCCACCGGGCGGGTTCGCCCAGCATCGGGCACGGCGATCCGGCTGCACTTCTCCGTGACCGGTTTCCGCAACCGGCTGCATGCCTGGTATCGCGAGAGCGCGCGGGTTCTGCCCTGGCGTGGCGTGCGGGATCCGTATGCCACGTGGGTCTCGGAGATCATGCTTCAGCAGACGCGTGTGGTCACGGTGCACGACCGCTACCTCGAGTTCATGGCGCGCTTCCCGACGCTGCGCGATCTGGCCGAAGCCGAAGAGAACGAGGTGCTCGCCCTTTGGAGCGGCCTGGGGTACTACCAGAGAGCGCGGCTCCTGCATCGCGGCGCGCAGTTCGTTCGGCGCGAGCTGAAGGGAAAGCTGCCGCGCACCGCCGCCGAGCTGCGCACGCTGCCGGGCGTGGGCGGGTACACCGCGGCGGCGGTCGCCAGCATTGCGTTCGGCGAGAGCATCGCGGTGGTTGACGGTAATGTGGAGCGCGTCCTGCTGCGGGTTCTCGGCATGCCGGAGGAACGATCCGCGGCGGCGCGCGCCCAGATTGCCACCATCGCTCAATCTTTGGCGCCGGCAGGGTCGCGCCGGGTATCCGCTTCCCGGACCGCGGTCTCTCCGGGGGACCACAACCAGGCCATGATGGAGTTGGGAGCCCTGGTTTGCCTGCCCAAAGGACCGCTCTGTATTCAGTGCCCGGTTATGGACCTCTGCAAGACGCGCGGCGAGCACGTAACCCTGCCCCGCGAAACCCGGCAGAGCCGCATCGTCGCTCATCTGCTGGTTCTGCGCAAGCGCGGCGTCAGCACGGAGGTTCTCCTGGAGCGCCGCTCGCAGGCGGACTCCCTGATGCCGGGCATGCTGGAGCTGCCGTCGCTGCCGCTGGGATGTGTGGGAGACCGCGAGCCCGTGTTGCGCCTGCGTCACGCCATTACCGACACCAACTACTATGTGCAGATCTTCGCGGAGAGCGCGCCGGGGGTGGAGCCTCTTCCTCCGGATGAGCACGACACCGATCTGGCTTTCCCACAGCCTGAAACGGATGCGAGGGCCGCCCGGCCGGGTCCGTCTCCGCGCACTTCACGCAAGCCGCTGACCCTGGAGGGACGCGATGAGTATGGGCTGGAGGATCAGGCCGTACTCGTCAGCGACTCCGCGGAACTGGCCGCCTC
>CAXUIM010000186.1:0-5669 GCA_964250885.1 uncultured Acidobacteriaceae bacterium
GACCAGTACACAAACATGGGCCGGCCCATGATGTTCTCCTCGGGCACAAAGCCCCAGTACCGGCTGTCCAGGCTCTCGGTGCGATTGTCCCCCATGGCGAAAACCTTGCCCGGGGGCACAACCAGATCGTCCCCCTGGACGTCGGTCGGCAGCTCCTGGCGCCACAGTTCCGTCAGCTGCTCCTCCGGGCCGGGCGTAATGGAAGGAAAGTCGTCGCGATAGGGCTCGTAGGCGTTCTGATAGCTGCCGTCATTCGACGGCATGATCGCATAGGGCTCGGTCTGCGCAACACCATTCAGATAGACCACGCCGTGGCGCAGATGGATGTGGTCGCCGGGAATCCCGACGGCGCGCTTGACCAGGATCAGGTCCGGTGTCTCCGGGTTGGGCTTCATGAAGACGATGACATCGCCGCGCCGTACCGGGCGATAGTAGACGAACGGGGCCCACTTGGTGGCCGGCGCCAGCGTGATACGGTCCACCACCACGTGATCGCCAATCAGCAGCGTCTTCTCCATCGAAGCCGAGGGGATTACAAAATTCTGAAAGACGAAGGCCATGATGAACAGCCCCGCGGACAGGACGGTGCAGATGGAGGCCAGGGCTTCGAGCGGCGTCTCCGTCTGCTCGGTCCGCGCCCCGCGGCCGCGGCTCGCAGCGACCGCGCCCGGCTCTATGCTTGCTTGTGGGGTAGTGCTCACCGTGAAGGCCTTTCCTGTCCCGGCCGTGGGGGCTCGCGTATCCGACCCCCGCTCGCCCGCCGCGATTCTGCCAGTGTACCTCGCCCGCTAAGGGCATTTCTCCTTTGCTCTACAGCGGATCCAATGTGCGAGTGCCGCTTCCTTCGAGGGACGGCTTCAGGAAAACGGTCATCATCCGAAGCCCCCCTCTACACCTGCGGGAGAAATGCTTATCGAATCACATGAAATGTGCGCTTCCAGCGGGTGCCGCTGAAGATGTGGGTCACGATACGGATCATGAATTGGATGCGGTCGCTGGCGCTGGTCTTGTCTTCCTGGTCCGCGGGCGTGCGAAACGACCAGTAGACGAACAGCGGCCGGCCCAGAATATTTCCCTGTGGCACAAAGCCCCAGAAGCGGCCGTCCAGGCTATCGGCGCGGTTGTCTCCCATGGCGAAGACCACCCCGGGGGGAACCACGAGATCGTCGCCCTGAATGAAGCGGGGCAGCTCCTCGGCCCAGGCGATTGTTCGCCTGTCGATAGCTTGCTGCTCCACGCAGGCCGGGTCGTCGCAATCCCCGCGCGCCGACAGGTCCATGCTCGCCTCCTGGCTGAGACCGGCAACGTCGGATGGAAAATCATCGCGGTAGGGAATAAGGGAAAGGGGGTCCGGTTGAATCGCATACGGTTCCTTTTGCGCAACGCCGTTCAGATAAACCACACCATTGCGCAGATGAATGCGATCGCCGGGAATGGCGATGGCCCGTTTGACGAGGATCATGTCCGGAACCTCGGTGTGCGGCTTCATAAAAACGATGACATCCCCGCGCCGCACGGGCCGATGGGAGACGAACGGGGCCCATTGGGTGGCCGGAGCCAGCGTGCTGCGATCGACCACCACATGATCCCCGATCAGCAGTGTCCTCTCCATGGAAGCCGATGGAATCTCGAAGTTCTGGAAGATGAAGGTCATGACGAACAGAGCGGCCGCCAGGACGGTGCAGATGGAGGCCACGCTTTCCAGCGCCGTCTCCGTGCGCAGGTCCGGCTCGCCGGTGCGCTGCGGGCCAAGCGGGACCGGCGGTACAGCGCGTTCTGAAGTAAGGCTCAAACTGAGGGACTCTCCTGTTCCGGAGGTGACGCTTGTCGCCACCTGGGGGCGCAACGCCACGATTCTGCAGTGTACCCTGCGTACTGTCCTCGGCCCAAGGACCGCCGACAGATGGAAGTGGCGCCGCGCCGTCTCGGCCGTCGGATTTGGCCGACGCGCTTCAAGCATTCCGCTCAGCGCAGCACGCGCACGCTGTGCTTTTCCAGCCGCAGCACGTCGCGCAGGCGTTGCAGCAGCCCCGCGTCGCTGTCGGCCGAGTCTGGCTCCCGTTGTGAGAAGTACACCACCAGCGGCCGGCCCACCATCGCGTCGCGCGGCACCAGACCCCAATAGCGGCTGTCTTCGCTGTCGTTGCGATTGTCCCCGAGTACGAAATAGCTCTTTGCGGGGATGGTGAGTTCCCCGTGGCTGACGGTTCGCCGCAGCTCGATCCACCAGCCCGGTTCCACGTTGGGGTCGGCCTCGCGCAGCGAAGGAAAGTCGTCGCGGAAGTTGTTGGGCAGCGCGGGAGCATAAAACGCATACGGCTCGGCGAGCGGCTGGCCATTGAGCAACACGCGGCCCTCGCGCAGGCGTAGCCGGTCTCCGGGAAGCCCGACGACTCGCTTCACCAGATACGCGTGCTCCGGCGGGCTGTCCTGGCCGGGTGCATGGAACACGACCAGATCGCCGCGGCGGACGCGGGCGGACGGAAGGAGCAGCCGGTCTAGCTCTCCGGAAGGCGCGAAGCTCTGCTTGTCGACCAGCAGCAGGTCCCCCACAAGCAGGGTGGGCACCATGGATACAGAAGGAATGCGAATGGGCTGGACCAGAAACATCAGCACGAACAGCGCCACCACCACGATCTCGAGCAGCGGCTTGAGAGCCGTCAGGACCCCGTCCCGTTGCGCACCGGTGCTCACCGCTCGACCCGTCCCCGCATCTGCTCTTCCGCCTGGGAGAGCGGCATCAGCTCGGCCAGAGCCAGCTCCGCGGCGCGCTGCTGCGCCTCCTTCTTGCTGGACCCTTCCGCGGCCGCGAGCACGCGAACGCCCTCCGCGTTCTCCAGTTGTGCTTCCACCGTGAAGGTCCGCTCGTGGGGCGGTCCGCTCTGGGCGACATCGATGTAGCGCAGAGTTCCCACACCGGTGGCCTGCACCCGTTCCTGCAACAGGGTCTTGTGATCGCGCATGACGCCGCGGCCCAGGTCCATGGCCAGAGCGGCGCGCATGGTTTCCAGCTCCGGTTGCACCAGGTAGCGTTCCGTGAGCGCCTGCACCGCGGCCAGACCATCTCCGCCGCTCTGCCGCACATCGAGGTAGACCGCGGCCAGCACGGCCTCGGCGGCATTCGCCAGCAGCAGGGGCTTACGCCGGCCGCCGTTCAGCTCCGCGCTCCGGCCCAGCAGCAGCGCTTCGCCCAGTCCCAGCTCCGTGCCTAGCTCGGACATCCGCCTGCGGCTGACCAGATTGGAACGCAGCCGCGTCAACTCCCCCTCGCTGCACTGCGGGAACTCGCGATACAGCGCATCGGTAATCACCAGGCCGAGCACGGCGTCGCCCAGAAACTCAAGCTGCTCGTTGTCGGTTCCCGGGGCGTTGCGTTGATCGCGCTGTTGGGGGTGCGCCGGGAGAATCACAGCCGGCACGCCGTGGCGGCTTTCATAGGTGTGGGAACGGTGGGTCAGGGCCAGTTCCAGCAGCTCCGGCCGGAAGAAGCGATGGCCCAGCTTGGCTTCAAGCTCGGGCCGCGCAACAGGCTTCTCCTGGGGCTGGCGGCGCGGCGCGGCGGAGTCCTGCCCCGCGCTTTCCCGCTCGCCGCCCTCGTTATGCCGGTTGCGTCCCGTAACCACTCCCCTCAGGATTTACTCTACGCGACGGGTTCCTGTCACGACGACGCGAGGCACGGCAGCAACCCGGGAGCACCCCGTCGATCGATCCAACGCGACCGGCCGGCGGAGGCAGGTTCGACCTGTTCACTGAGGGGGCGGGGGCGGCGGCTTGTACGCCTCCTTTTCAGCCTTGCCGGTGGGATCGAACGTGCTTTCATCATCGGTCTGCGCCGGGTGGGGTTGGGCTCGCAGCGGCAGAGCGAACGGTTTGGCGACCCCGCTCTCCGCGGCCTGTCTCGTATCCGGCCTTCCATCGCGTACCGCCAACGCTGCCTTGTACTCGGTCACGGCACGGGAGCGGTCCGGCGGATCCTGCGTATCGTACAGACGCCCCAGGTAGATGTGGCTCCAAGCCATGGTGCGCGCATCCTTGCTCAAGGTCAGCGTCTGCTCAAAACCGTGCGCGGCCTTCTCCGGGTCCCCCTGCATCAGATCGATGCGCGCCAGAACGTAGGTGGCGCGGCCATGATCGCTGCCGGGATCGGCCAGCGCCTTCTCCGCCAGATCGGCTGCATCGCCTGTGTCGCCCTTGATCAGGTCCATCTCGGCCAGCTCCAGACCCTCGATCTTGTGCGGCTGCACCGCCGGGCGTAACGGGTCGGCCGGAGCATCCTTGACGAAGAGAATCTGCTGGGAATGGCGGAGCTGCCGCTCCACGTCCATCCCGTAGATCATGGGTGCGATCTCATCGCGCAGACCGTCACCGTTCTTCTCCATCTGGCCGAGCGCGTTGTAGAAGTACTGCGTCAGCACCCAGCCCTGGCTCTCATCGACGTCCACTAGCTTGTCCCGGGCCACTCTCGTCTCCGCGTCATAGGCGGCTTTCGCGGTGTCGTACTGCTCTAGTTGCGCGCGGTCGCGGGTTCCGGTGACCCTCTTCGGCTTGGGACTCTCAATCTCGTAGGTTTGAGCCTCGATGGCCTTGATCAGGCACTCGGTGATCAGCGCGACCACGTCGCTCTTGTAGAAGAACTCCAGCGGCGCGTACTGCACGCCCCGCAGCAGCGGCTGGATGCGCTCCATGGCCGTGCCGCGGCTGTACACCATGGGTTCCACGACGTAGTGCAGGTAAATATGCCGTATCTGACTCATCCGCACCGGGTCGCCGGCCGAGTTATCCGGCGAGGTCACGATGATGTAATCGCTGCCGTAGATGCGCGCATTGGTCAGGCTGGGCGAGAACATCGGCTCCAGCAGCACAAGGAAGCGCCGTCCGTCGTAGCTGCTGACCGGCTGGTGCAGATAGATGTTGGTGTTCAGGATCATCTGGGTCATCGGGTCATGCACTCGCGCGAGCAGCGCATCGTACTCCGCGCGGTGCTTCAACCAGATGAAGTGCAGGTCGATCGCCTGAGAGAAGTTGCGGAGCAGCGGCAGGACGTTGACCACAGCGGCGGCCTGCGGAGGCAGATCCGGAAGGTCGACGTTGGGGGTCAGCTCCGGAGGCGGCGAAAGGTAGAGCGCCAACGAGACGTACTGCCCGATATTCAGCCCGAGATCGTTGAGTTGATGCAGCGTTATGTAGGCGCAGAGCGCATCGCGGCTATTGCGTGCGCTCTCCGCGCCCATCAGCGCCTGGTTCATGTCCGCCCGGACTTCCGCTCGAACCGGTGCGGACTTATCCAGGTCCGCGTCATACCCGCAGGCGTTCAGAGCGGAAGCCATCTGGAACATCGGCTCACTGGCCTCCAGTGTGACGGCCGCGCCCCCTTCTTCAATCTGCGCCGCGCGCGGGCGCGAGGCCGGATTGACCTGATGAGCGCGGTCTTCGTTCGGGTTGCTGGCCCCCGGGGCTGACGATGAGGAGGAGGACGAGGAGGACGAGGATTGCGCCCATCCGCTCGAAGTCATTCCCAGCCAAAGAACGGCTCCGGCCGCGAGGGCCGCCACGGATACGCGGCGCACCGGTCTTGCTTGCGGGACGGGAGAGGAGCGGAGATTCACGACAGAGGTTCGACGCACCGAAACAGTCTACGGAAGCGCGGCCACCCGCGGCAATCAGGCTGG
>CAXUIM010000186.1:5769-8211 GCA_964250885.1 uncultured Acidobacteriaceae bacterium
TGCTCCACTTCAGCCGTGAACCCACACGCCTGCATAGGTCATCACGATATGCCCGCGCACCGGAACGCCGAAGAGGGTTGCCGGCTCGAAGATGCTGCCCAGCAGATTGTTCTGGACCTGGACCTGGACTTTGGCATCTTTAGGACCGGCCAGGATCGCATAGTCATATACCCGTCCCTGGGTATTGACCTTGGCTTCGACTACAACCGGAACGTCGTGGCGGGTTTCGATGGGCTGCGGTGGAACCTGCGAGTACAGGTAGCGCGGCGCCACCATGTGCGCCAAACGATCGTCGTTGGCCTGCACTGAGATGGGCGCGCCGAAGATCCACCCCAGGCCACAGACCAGCAGCAGGGCCGCCACCAGCCCCCCACTTAACCGCAGAGCCATAGGAGCCATCCAGCTCTTCCACGCCAGCAGCGTTCGCCGGCCGAGTGACAGATAGGTGCCCTGCTTCCGCTCCTCCGCGAGCGCTTCGCGCAGTTGCGCCTGCAGGCTCACCGGAGGCGGTACGGGTCCCAACTCGCTCAAGGCCCGCTGCACATCCCGCCAGGCGGAAAATTCCATCGAGCAAGGGACGCAGCGGTCCAGATGTCCGGAAAGGGACACCATCTCCCGACCGCTCATCGCTCCGTCGAGGTACGCCGAGAATCCCGCGCGGGCTACGGTGCACTGGTCGTCCATACCGCCTTCGCCGGCTGGTCCTGCGTTCTGTTCCAGGAAGTTCATCGCATCTCTGTCTCTGATCTCAATTCTGCTTGGATGTTGGAATCTTTGCTCGGATTCTTTACTACAAATGTTGCTGCATTCGGTGCGGCATCGGCTACCAGGGCCTGGCGCAGGGCGGCGCGTCCGCGGGTCAGCCGGCTCTTCACCGTACCCAGATTCACCTGCAGCATCTCGGCAATCTCCTCGTATCCAAATCCTTCAATCTCGCGCAGCATCACCACCTCGCGGAACGACTCGGGCAGCGTATGCAGCGCATCCGTAATCCGGGCCTTCAGTTCCGACCGCACGGCGCAGTCGAAGGGCGACGCATCGCTGGTCGCCAGCGCATCGGCCAGCGAAAAGCTGTCGCCCTCTTCATTCTCCTGGGAGGCGTCTATGGTGAGCTCCTGGCGCTTATGACGGTTCCACCAGCGCCGCTGATTGCTGGCCTCATGCAGCGCGATCCGATAGATCCAGGTGCGCAGGCTGGAGTCGCCATGAAAGTTGGATATATTGCGGAAGACTTTGACGAATACCTCTTGCGTCACATCCGCGGCGTCGGCGGGATCGCGCAGGCTGCGTGCAATTACGGAGTAGACGGGATGGCTATACTGCGCGATCAGGTGCGCGAAGGCTTGCTCCGAGCCGGCCTTCATCTCGGCGACGAGCTCCTGCTCCTCTACCCGGATCCCGATCGCACTCGCCAGATCGCTCATCCTGTTCCTCGCTTGTGGTTCTTCTGGCCCGAGGTTCGGGGTGTCGTTAAAATTAGGCCAAAATAACCCCAACTGTCTACAGGCGTCCTCGCGCGTGCCCCGGAAACGCTCGCACGGTTCGAAACCGTCCTGCCCGGTTAGACACCGAACCCCATTTGTTTGTTCCTTTTCAGCGTGTCGGGCCCCTGTGCGGCGCCGCTGTGATTTGCGGCAGGCCCTGTGATTTTGCGGCAGACCCTGTGCGTCTGCCTTCTGCCCAGCGTGTCCGTTCAGCCCAACTCGGTTCGGGTACCCGCGCAACATCTGCTGACAGGCAGGCTCAGCGCTGGGTCCGCTCCGGCCGTCAGACGAAAGGGAAGCCTCGTCCTCTCCCGTCTTGGTTGACTTGCGCTCCGGCATCCCGGAGAATGAAGACTGTCCTTCCCGGGAGTGGGCCTGTGGCGCAGCTGGGAGCGCGCTTCCATGGCATGGAAGAGGTCATCGGTTCGATCCCGATCAGGTCCACCAATTACTGCAACAACTTAGCGGAACCTCCCCCGAGAGCTTGGCAGCAGATTGGCAGCAAATTCAAACTGCCGTGCAGCCAAGCCATGTCAGTCGTTTCCATCTCCTTTCTGAAGCGCCGCGCTTCGGCTGACCTTCTTCTAAACGACTACCGGCTGAAAGCCGGTAGGTTGGATTGCGACTGAAAGTCGCCTGGTTGCGGCTGAAGCCGCCTGGAAGGCTTCCGGCTGAGAGCCGGCTTCAAAGCTCGGAGGGCGCGGTTATTTTGAAGTTCTCTCCCGGATCGTCCCACTGCTGATTTTCGATGTACCGCCGGATGGTATCTTCGTCCACCGCGCCCACGCTCGCGCAGAAGTACCCGCGGGCCCACAGGTTCTGGCCCCAGTAGCACTTCTTCAACCGCGGGAACTCGTCCTGCAGCATCCAGCTCGAGCGGCCCTTCAGATACTGGCGCCAGCATAGCTGGCGCCAATAGCGGGGGACCGCTCACCCAGCAGAGGAAAGTGAAACCGCG
>CAXUIM010000187.1:0-2961 GCA_964250885.1 uncultured Acidobacteriaceae bacterium
GCCGAGGTGCTCACCGACAAGGAAGGCAACGACACCATCGCGATCCGCAGCATTCAGCGCTTCACCCTGGGCTTCGACCACCGCATCATCGACGGCTCCGACGCCGGCAAGTTCATGTCCGAGTTCAAGGCCTATCTGGAGAACTGGAGCGAAGACATCGGGTAGAAAAGGTCCCCGGCGCACAGCCGAGCAGACGGGTGTGCGCCGCGTTCCAATCAGCTCTTTGCCGCTCCTGTTGCGTTTCGTTTGTATTAGGTCTACATTGTGTACCTAATGCTGGGCGAATTTGAGTATCTTCTGATTACCGCCACCGCGCGCCTCGGCGACCAGGCCTATGGCGCGGCCATCCGGCGCGTCATCGCCGACGCGGGGCGGTCCTGCTCGGTGGGAGCCCTGTACACGACGATCGACCGCCTGGAGACGAAGGGCCTGCTTCGAACCTGGATGGGCGAGGCCACGGCGGAGCGCGGCGGCCGGGCCAAGCGAATGGTTTGTGTAACCGACGAAGGGCGTCGCGCCGCGGCGGATTTCTACGATGCTGTGACCCGCGTGAGCCGCGATGTTTCATGGGCGGCGAAGTGAGGGGTCATTTTCACTCACTCGTGCGCGGCGACACGCTGGCCGCGAGGCTGGCTGCCTGGCTTGCAAAAGCGCTTGAACCGGACGAACGCGAATCCGTTCTGGGGGACTTTGCGGAGGAGCAGACACGGCCTGCCACGGCGATAGCCCAACTCCTCGGGCTGATCCTGCGGCGACAGGCAGAACCCTGGCGGGGCTGGCGCCCGTGGCTGACACTGGGTGGCCTGCTGCTGCCCTGCGCTGTGCTCCTGGCCGTCGTGTCGGCGAGCGAAGCGGATGGAAACGCCATCTACATCTGGTTTTTCGCGAATAACTGGGATGGGCCTCTGCTCCATCAGCCCGGCTATTGGCGTGGACTGTGGGAGACGGCACCCGGCATCCTGGTGTCCGGCCTGGCCCTGATCAGCTGGTCCTGGACCTTTGGCACCGCGCTTGGCTCCGCCTCGCGCTCGACGTTCCGGGTCAATGGATTGCTGCTGGTTCTGCTCCTGGTGGGATTGGTGTACGGCGGACTGCCGCTGTGGACCGGGCACGTCCTGCTGCTGGGACGCGCTCGGGATTTTCAATGCAATGCCGCGGTGTTTGCGAACGTCTTCTATCGCGAGTTTCTGACGCCGATCGTGCAAGTCTTGCTGGTGCTCTTTCCCGCTTTGCAAGCGATGCGACAGGCTCAACAGCCGATCCGGACACCCGGTTGGGCGCGATGGATCTTCTGGTCCTTCCTCGCGCTGTCGCTTTTCAGCCTTGTGACCCAAGGCGCGGCGTGGTGGCAGGTGCATTCCTGGAACACGGATCCGGTTCACGTCCCACATCTGCCTGACGTCCCGCATCTGCCTTCGCTGCTCCCTCTGGCTTTGGCGGGACCTCTCGGCTACCTCATCGCTCGCTACAGTGCGCGCCTGGAGCTGCCGCGATCCATCGTTTCCAGCCCCATGGAGGAGACCCTATGACTCGCACGAATTGTTTCTCTACCCGCCACCGCAAGACGATCCGCCACCGCAAGACGATCCACCGCCGCAAGACGATCCACCGCCGCAAGACGGGATTCGCCATGCTCCTTCTGGTCTCCGCGGTGTGGCTTGCGAGCACGGGCATGACGGTACCGGCTCAAAACGCGCCCGCGCAGGCGGCGCCCGCTGAGGTCAAGGGTACGCCGGATGCGCTCACGCCGCCGGCGCAAAGACCGGCTTCTCCTGACTTCACCCTGCCCGATGCGGAGGGGCATCCCCTCAGGCTCTCCTCCTACAGAGGCCAGGTAGTTCTCCTGGACTTCTGGGCCACCTGGTGCGGCGGTTGCAAGCTGGAGATTCCCTGGTACGTGGATTTTTATAACCAGTATCGAAGGAACGGTCTTGCCGTCGTAGGCGTATCCATGGACGACGGCGGCATGCCGGTCGTGAAGCCGTTCCTGGCACGGAAACAAATTCCCTATCCCGTGGTGATCGGCAGCGACGCTCTGGGGCAGCGCTTCGGGCTGCACATGATGCCTCTCACGCTTCTGATCGACCGGAGGGGACGGATCGCGTTGGCTCATTCCGGTGTCGTGGACAGGTCCAGCTTCGAACAGAACCTTAAGCGACTCCTTCAGGAGTGACCGAGGCCAGGAGTGACCGAAGCGCAACACCGGGAATGACCGAAGCGCAACCCCGGGAGTGACCGAAGCGCAACCCGGACCTGATTGCAACCTGCGGCCGGCAGTGCGAAAGGTCCGGTAACGCTGCCTTGCGGGAGAAGGCGCTATCCCGCGGCTCGCGCCGCGCAGTCTTCGCGACCCGGCTTCGACAGAGTTTGTAGACTCGGTTCAATGTGGGTAATCTGACCTGAGCCACGCCAGTTGAGCGCGTGGGGTAGCTTACGATCCAAATTACGTGGGGAGGTCCGGATGTTCCGCGGGCAGAAGATTGGCATTTTCTTCGCCGGAGTCGTCGCGGCGTTGGTGGTTCTGTTTCTCGGCGGATGGATGTACCTGAAATGGGGCCACCCTCCGGTTGCGGCATCCGACCCGGAATTTCCGATGGAAGCGCAGATTGTGCATGTGCCACTGGGAGCGAGGATCGCGCGCGAGATGGAGACCCCTCCCTTTGCGGGCAATGAGCCGGTGTATGAAGCGGGAGCCGCGATCTACAAGCAGAACTGCTCTGAATGTCACGGGCTGCCCGGGCAGGATGTGAGCTACGCGAAGTGGATGTACCCGAGTTCACCGCAGCTCTTCAAGAAGCATCCTCATGGCGACGTAGTCGGTGTAAGCGACGACGAACCGGGCGAGACGTTTTGGAAGGTGAAGAATGGGATCCGGCTGACGGGCATGCCCGCCTTCCAGCACACGCTGAGCACCGAACAGATGTGGGATGTGACCCTGCTGCTGAAGGTAGCGGATCAACC
>CAXUIM010000187.1:3061-8171 GCA_964250885.1 uncultured Acidobacteriaceae bacterium
CTCTATCCGCGCAGTTCGCGCCGCGCGGTCTCCGCGACCCGGCCCAGATCGGCCGCGGTCAGCACGCGGATCCGCTCCCGCTCCAGGACATCCACCCCGTACCCGTACTGCTCTTGGTCGGCGACGGCGGCGATTGGCTCGATGATGGCGGTCAGTTCCAGCTCCGCGCCTTCAATCCGGGCGACTCCCTGGCGCAGCGCCTCCGCCGAGTAGGCCATGCCCTTGGCCCCCTCGACATCGTTCTCCAGCGAGACCGCCTGGAACATCCGCACCCGGCCATTGCGGTAGCCGCAATCGATCTTCAAGGGATCGCCGGGCTGGGTGTACTGGGCGGCGGCGATACGCTTGCGCATCAGGCGCCACACTCCGGCGCGCTCGAAGGCGTCGCGCATCTGGCCGGCGAGGGCCGCCCGGCCGGTCGGCTTGCGGCGCTCCGCGCGCACCTTCAGCGGCTCCACATACATGCGCAGAAGCTGCTCCATTTCCGTGACCAGGCTCTCGGCCAGCGTGGCCCGCATCTCGGTCAGCTGCACACTGTTGGACAGCGTGTCCTCGAGCGTCTCCAGCAGCGGCTTGGCGTTCACGCGAGGCTCGACCCCGCGCTCCAGGCGCGCGGCGATCTCCGCTTCGAGCGACTCGAGCAGCTCCACATCCGCCTCCGGATCCATGCAGCGCACCCGGCTCCAGTCGCGCGTAAACCGCACCGCCGCCGTCTCCTGCCGGCCCGCCTCGCGCAGGACCACGCCGATATTGGCAAACTCTCCCTTGACCACGTCGGGCACATAACGGATCAGGGAGAACTCGCATTGCAACCGCTCCGGCACGCCTCGACCTCCAGACCAACCGCACGGAAAATCCCGCAATTCGATCGCCAAAACCTACATCACAAAATTCCCGGCGCCGGTCGGCGGCGCCACGCTTCGCGCCGCCGCAAGGCCCGGAGCGACACCCCAGTTCGGGAAAGGTTCCCGGTTCGAATCCCGAAACTGGCCGATCAGCTCCCGCACCCGCGAACGCCGCTCCAACAAAGTTTCGACCAGCCGTTCGATCTCCGCCGTATCCCCGCCGTACCAGGCGGGAGGAACTGCTTCGGCGATGCGCCACAGGGTGTCAGGGGCAAATCCTTCCACGCGGCCCAGCCAGGGCTCGAAGCTGCCCCAGCCGCCGATCGCGGCATACACCCGGTTGCGCGCGTACACACCGCGCAGGGGCGAGTCGGGGAAGGTCCACTCGCCGGCATTGAAGCAGAAGCCCTGATCGATGAACAAGGCACGGTAGCGCCGCTCCCGGGGACGGCGCTCAAAGACCGCCTGGCGGCCATTGCAGTTGCCGGTCCACTTGTCCACCACCAACATGCCCGCGAACTCCGCCAGGTTCTTCACCTCATCCATCTGCGGCTCGGGCAGATAGTCCACCACCTGCCCGGGCATGAGCCCCCCGGCAAACTGGCTGCCGAACTGCAACCCGGGCGTGCAGCGCTCGCGCACACCGCGGCCGCGGTCGATCAGCATCTCCGGAGTGTTGGCGATCAGCCAGGGGCTGACCTCGATCACGCTGCTCTGGGGTACGGGCAGACCCACGGCGGCGGCGATACGGGTGGCGATCAGCTCATTGGCCAGCACGCGCAGATGCTGCGGGTTGTTCTGGAACTTCACCACCCAGAGATTTCCGTCGGCGCCGAGCATCAACTGGCTCTGCGCTCCGCCGCGCATCCTCCGAATCGCCTGCACCGCCGTGACCGCCACGCCTGCTCCCCGCAAATCGAGCGAAACCGCGCCCGCGGGCGCAGCAACGCTCCTGACATTAGCTAGCAACCACCTTATCCCACCGGGGACCCCGGCCGGGCGGCCGGCGTACAGCGACGCGTGCTTCGAACCTTGTTTTCCGCATTTGTTGTTTTCGGCATCTGCTGTTTCCTGATTGGCTGTTTCCCTCACGCAAAGGGCGGCTCGATTTCTCGTCCACTCCACAGGGGGCGGAGAGATGCTTTAAGATGGTCATGAGAGCGTTCTCGCCTGCCCTCCAGCTTGTCAGGCTCCGCAGTATGAAGCAGAGAGACGGCGAAGCAGAGAGGCGGCGCGGGGAGGCCCGGTTTCGCCGCCAGCGTGCAAACGCCCGCACCCCGCATCGAAAGGTATCCATGGAATCCAGCAACAACTCTTCCGTTCGCCGTTCCGAAGACATCGCGCTCGACCTGCTCAAGTTCGTCGCCGGCCATGCCAACCTGGGCCGCAGCACCAACCCCTCCACGGGTTTCGGGCTGCCGGCCGCGGTTAAGCCGGAAGACCAGATCACCCAGGTGCTGGATCTCTATGCCCGCTGCCGCGAGGCCGTTGAATCCCCGGTTCCGGCAAAGAAGTAGCGATGCCGCCCCTGCGCGTCGCGGTCGTCGGCGCCGGCGCCTTCGGGCGCAACCACCTTCGCGTAATCCGTGAGCTCGAAACCGCGCATCCGGAGCGGGTGCGGCTGGTCAGCCTGGCCGACCCGGACGCCAGCCGCCGTTCCGATCTGGCGGCCCGCTACGGGATCCCGGGGTTCGCCACGGTGGAGGATCTGCTCGCCTCCGAGCCGTTGCCGCAGGCCGCTTCGGTGTGTGTCCCGACCCTCCACCACGCCGCTGTCGCCGAACAGCTGCTCACAGCCGGCGTGGACGTTCTGATCGAGAAGCCCTTTGCCGCCTCGCTGGAAGAGGCCGACCGCGTGCTGGCACTCGCTCGCACCCAGGGCCGCATCGTCGCCATCGGGCATCTGGAGCGCTTCAATCCCGCTGTCACAGCGGCCTTCGCCGCGCTCGACCGGCCGATGTTCTTTGAGGCGCACCGCCTCAGCATCTTTACCCCGCGTTCGCTGGATGTCGACGTCGTGCTCGACCTGATGATTCATGATCTGGATATCGTCCTGGCGCTGACCCGCTCCGCGGTTCGCGAGGTGCGCGCCGTGGGGCTGCCCATCCTCTCCCGGAAGGTGGATATCGCAAATGTTCGGGTCGAGTTCGAGTCGGGCTGCGTCGCCAACTTCACCGCCAGCCGGGTGAGCACCGAGCAGGTGCGCAAGCTTCGCCTGTTCCAGCCCCGCCAGTACCTGTCGCTGGACTTCGCCCGCCAGGAGCTGCTGTCGATTGTGGTGGACCCGGCCCGGCTCGCGGCAAGCGGCTCCCTGGTGGCGGCTGGCGGCGGCGGCGAAGCTTCCGGAAGCGTGCCTTCCACCACCGGAGATCCCTCCGCCAGCGGAGATCCCTCCACCACCGGACATCCCACCGCCGGTCTGGCGCTCACCAAAGCCGAGCTGGTCAAAGCCGAACCCCTGCGGCTGGAGATCGAGGACTTCCTGGACGCCGTGCGGCACCGCACCGAGCCCCTCGTCCGCGGCGAAGCCGGCCGGGCCGCGCTGAAGCTGGCTCTCGAAATCAACGCCCGGATTGCCGGTCACGCAACCCGCGCCGGCCTTGGCTAGGAGCCTGTCGGAGATAAGGTTTGGCTCGGTTTGATTTTTTCTTGAAGGTTGCTGTGGCCGTTGTGTTGGAAGTGGTTTTGTGCGTATGAGATTGTGCCGGGGCGTTGGCTGGTTCTCCTGAGCATGGTTTTGTCTTTGGATCAAACTATTCTGGGCTGCAAGCCTGAGCGGAAGAGCTTGAGCAGGTTGTGCGCGAGGCATACGATGGACCATTCGGCCTGTACGCTCTTCAGGCCTCGGAGGGAGAAGCGGCGAAAGCCCCGGCACTCCTTGATCTGTCCGAAGACCGGCTCCACGATGGCCTTGCGTTTGCGGTAAAGATCGCGTCCGGCGCCGCTCAGGAGCTTGCGCTGCATCGCCTGACGCAGCGCGGCCGGGGTGCCGGGCGGAGCGGAGCTTCCGCCTGCGTCTCCGCCGTCTTCGGTGCGTTGCCTTTCCCGCCCCGTGGCCCCATGCGGGTCGATGCCCAGCGCCTCGATCGCCTGCACCTGGTCCGGGTTCCAGAAGCCGCTGCCGGCGCTGATCGCCAGGGGCCGTTCGCCCAGGTGGCGTTCCACCTGGGCCAGCATAGGTTCCAGTTGCGCGTTGTCGGTAGTCTGCTGCACCACGTCGATCGCGACGATCACCTGGGCATGGTCGTCCACCGCGGCCTGCGCGTTGTAGCCCTGCAAAAACGCGCCCTTCTGACTGCCCGAGGGCATGATCCGGCTCTCCGGATCGGTAAAGTTGCGCTGCGCTTTCGGCTTCGGAACCGCTTGGACCGGATCGGGAACCTGGGGATCGTGCCCGCCCGGCTTCCTGCCCGTGCCCGCTTCTTGCTCGCGCCGCGCGGCGATCTTCGCCTCGGCCGCGGTCTTGTGCGCCTCGGCCCGTTCGCGGGCTTCGGCCTCCAGCACCGCCTTCGCCGCGCGGAGCGTCTTCAACCGGCTCTCCCACCGCGCTAATTGCGCCGGCAACTCGTCCCCGCTCAGGCGCTTGCCGAACTTCGCATCTTCGGCTTCATCGGTCCGCTCGGCTTGCGCCAGCAGAGCCTTCACCTCGGCGTCGAGAAGCTTCTCCGCCTCGCCCTTCCGCGCATAGCTCATCGCCTTGTGCTTGCTCGCGTTCGCCTGCACCTTGGTTCCATCCAGCGCGACATGGCCCAGCTTCACCAGTCCGGCCTTCCGGCACAGCTTCAGACCCTGCACGAAAAGACCCGCCAATGCCTCAAGATGACGACGCCGAAACTCCGCCAGCGTGCTGTGGTCCGGGTGCTCGTCCGCCGACAAAAACCGGAACGCCACGTCGTCGTGCGTCTTCGCCTGCAGCCGCCGCGAACTGTACACTCCCGTCGCGTAGCCGTACAACAGCACCCGCGTCATCATCTCCGGTGCATACGCCGACAGTCCACCGCCGTCGCCCTCGGCGTACCACGCGTAGATCGGCGCCAAATCCAGCTCCGACACCACATCCGCCACAAAACGCGCAAGATGACCCTCCGGAAGCCAGTCGTGCAACGAGGGAGGCAAACAACAAACTCTGATTCAAAGCATCAAAACCAAAACTCTTCCCCATCCACTCAACATAAAACAACACCGCAAACTAGGCTCTCTCCGACAGGCTCCTAAGAGCGAACTTCCTGTTGCTGTGAAGCGGATTAGCTCGTGCAGTGCCGGTT
>CAXUIM010000188.1:0-4525 GCA_964250885.1 uncultured Acidobacteriaceae bacterium
CTAGAGCTCAGAGCACTTCTCCTTTTGCTGTGCGGTGAACCACAGTTCCGAATGCTGTTTTCGTGGCGGAAACGGCACTCGCACTATCCATCCACTGCACAGCGACAGGAGAATGCTTAACCCAGATCCTCCAGCATCGCGCCCATTTCGCTGGCTGCATGGGTATTGCCGGTGCGCTCGCACGCCGCCAGTCCCGCGGCCAATCGAGTCCTGGCTTCATCGGCCCGTCCCAGCTTGAGCAGCTCCTGTGCCGACATCTGCCACGCCGGCACATAGTCCGGATTGCGCTCGGTGGTGGCCGCAAACTCCCGGAGTGCGTCTTCCGCCCGGCCCTCGGCTGCAAAGGCCATCGCCAGCCCGTAACGGGCGAAGGCATCGTCCGGGTTCTGCTTGAGGATCTCCGTCAACATCGCAATTTTGTCCATGGCCCTATCCTACTGCGGGCCCGCGGGCGAACTGCGGGACTCGCATGATCTGTCCACTTCACAGCGACAGAAGAAATGCTTCAGGCAAGGGTGTCGGTGAGGTAGAGCCGCATTACCTTCTTGAACTCGGCGACTACGGCTTCCCTGTCTTTGGCCGGGGCCTGGCGGTAGATGCCGAGCATGCCCTTGATGATTTCCACAATGACCTGCGCGTTGAGAAAGGCTCGATCCGCGGGCAGGCCGGGCTTCAGGTTCTGGAGTGCGGCGGCGATGGTTCTGCGCAAAGGTTCGCGGGCAATCCTGCTGCGGGCGTAGACGAGCGGCGCGCCGAACAGCGGAAGGTAAGCGGGACGGTCGCGCACGAACTCGAGGATGCCTTCGATGAAGAGGTCCGCGATGGTGGTCTTCCCGCGGAGGGATGGGTATTGCAGGAACTTCGCCCAATGCGCCTCCGCCTCCTGGGTGTACTGCGTGATGAGGGCAAGGGCGATAGCGGGCTTGTCTGGGAAGTAGTCGTAGAGGGTGCCGATGGAGGCCTGAGCCTGCTCGGCGATGGCGGTCATGGTGACCGCCTCGTAGCCGGCGGCGCCGAAGAGCTGGGCGGCGGCCTGGAGGAAGCTGGCGCGACGGATCTCGGCCCGGTTCTGCTGCGGACGGCGTCTCGAAGTTGCAGAAGTCGAGGACACCCTCGTATATTACAATGAAACGTAAGTTGAGGAAATCCTCGACTTTGTAGGGAGAAAATCAAATTGATCGAGATTGAGGCGCCCAGGTTTGCGATGGAGAAGATCTTCCCGATCAGCGGGCGAGTGAGCACGAGCCAGGAGATCGTCGATGCGCTCGCCTGAGGCTGCAAGGCGCTCGCCTGAGGCTGCAAGCAGCGGCCGGCCCGTGCGGCAGAATCTTGTGCTGGGAATATGCTGCATGAGCCTGCTGCTCGTGGGCATGGATGTAACGATCGTTAATGTGGCGTTGCCAGCGATTCAACATGATCTGCGTGCGAGTCTTTCGGGACTGCAATGGATCATCGACGCGTATACGCTGGTGGTCGCGAGTCTGCTGATGCTATCGGGCTCCATGTCCGATCGGTTCGGGCGCAGACGTGTGTTCCAGATCGGGCTGGTGCTGTTTCTGACGGGCTCGCTGCTTTGCAGCCTGGCACACAACATTGATCAACTAATCGCTTATCGTGCGCTGCAGGGTTTGGGCGCTTCAATGCTCAATCCGGTCGCGCTTTCGATCGTGGCGAATGTTTTTACTGAACCCAAGGCGCGGGCGCAGGCGGTGGGTGTGTGGGGCGCCGTGGGCGGAATGGCGTTCGCGCTGGGACCCATGCTGGGCGGTGTCTTGACGCAAACAGTGGGCTGGCGTTCGATCTTCTGGATCAACCTGCCGATTGGGATCGCGGCCGTCATCCTGGCCGCGGTGTATGTACCGGAATCGAAGGCGGAGCGGGCGAGAGCGTTCGATCCGGTGGGACAGGGACTGGTATTCGTGGGGCTGACGACGTTGACCTATGCAGTCATCGAAGGGCCGCATGAACATTGGAACTCCCTTCTGATCCGTGGGCTGTTTGCTGTGGCTGGGGTGGCGTTTGTCGCCTTCCTGCTCTATGAGCCGCGGCGGAACGAGCCGCTGGTGAATCTGCGCTTCTTTCGCAGCGTGCCGTTCAGCACCGCTACGATCCTTGGGTTGAGTGCGTTCTCATCGTTCTCGGCTTTCCTGTTTCTGAATGCGCTGTACCTGCAGCAGGTGCGTGGGTTCTCGGCGTTCCGTACGGGGCTGTGCACGCTGCCGCTGGCGCTGGCGATGATGGTAAGTGCTCCGTGGTCTGGACGGCTGGTTGGGCACTATGGGACGCGGCCCTCGCTCTACGCGGCGGGCATGGGTTTCCTGCTGAGCACGTTGCTGATGACACAGCTTGCCCCTGGAACCCCACTGCCTTTGCTGCTGGTGGCTTACGCTTTATTCGGATTGGGACTGGGAATGGTGAACCCGGCGATTACCAACAATGCGGTCGCGGGTATGCCATTAGCGCAGGCGGGCGTGGCGGCGGCGATCGCTTCAACCGGGCGGCAGGTAGGCGCGGCGCTGGGTGTGGCGGTTGCGGGCACGGTGGTGAGTGCGAGCCGTGCCAGGGGATCCAGCTTTACGCTGGCGACGCACCCAATCTGGTGGCTGATGACGGGATGCGGGGCGATTGTGCTGCTTCTTGGATGGGGTTCTTCGACAGCGTGGGCGCGTAAAACTGCAGACCGTGCGGCGGCTGGACTCACGGTCGCTGGTTAGCCCGGTGCAAGATCCGTGACCGCATCGAGCGTCCCGTCCCGGCCATTACAATGGGGGAATGAGCGAAAGCCTGCAAGCCCGTCCGGTAAGCGCCTCGCAGTCCGAACGGAGCGAGATTATCTTCCCCGGGGACACCAATGCGCTGGGAAATCTGTTTGGCGGGCGGCTGATGCAGTTCATCGATCTGGTGGGAGCCATGGCGGCCGCCCGGCACTCCCGCGCCATTCCGGTTACCGTGTCCATGGACCACCTCGACTTCGTCGCGCCCGTGCGGGTGGGCGACATCCTCATCCTGAAGGCCAGCGTGAATCGCGCCTACAACACCTCGATGGAGGTCGGCGTAAAGGCCATGGTCGAGAACGTTGCCTCGGAAAGCCTGCGTCACGTCTCATCCGCATACCTGACTTTTATTTGCCTGGATCCCGGCGGGCAGCGAGTGGCTGTTCCGCAGATCGTGCCCGAGACCGCGCACCAGTGCCGCCGCTACGAAGATGCGGGCCGCCGCCGTGAGATGCGCTCCGGCGAAATGCAACGCAAGAAAGAACTGCGCGCTGCGCTCACGGCGGAGTGGCACATTTAGGAGCTTGTTGAAAATCGGCTTTTGTGGCTTCGCTAGCTTCGCGAACCCGCGTTGATTGCGGTTTTCGTACTTGCCTCGCGGACATCCGAGGTGCTTTTTCAACAAGCTCCTAGAGCGAGCCAACGGGAGCAAGCCACCGGGAGCGAGCCACCGGAACGCAGTCAGACTCGGCTTCCGCATCCTCCTTCATCGCGGTCTCATCCTTAAACTCTCCATTGCGCATCTGTTCCCCCGAAGGAGTCACATGGCACACGGACATGCCCCCACACCACCCGGCCCGCAAGCCCTCCCGGGAATCCAGCACATCGTCGCGATCGGCAGCGGAAAGGGCGGCGTCGGCAAGACGACGGTTGCCGTCAACCTCGCCGTCTCGCTGGCGCGCCTGGGCCACCGCGTCGGCCTGATCGACGCCGATATCTACGGACCCAACGTACCCACCATGCTGGGAGCCACGCGCCAGCCCAACATCGTCGGTGAAAACCAGATTGAGCCCCTCATGGCCCATGGGGTGAAGTTCATCTCCATCGGCCTGATCTCGCCGGGTGACAAGCCCATGGTGATGCGCGGTCCCATGCTCCACCAGATCATTCGCCAGTTCCTGCAGCAGGTCGCCTGGGGCGAGCTGGACTTTCTTGTGGTCGATCTTCCTCCAGGGACGGGGGACGTTGTCATCTCGCTGGTTCAGACCGTGCCGCTCACCGGCGCCGTGGTCGTGAGCACCGGTTCGAGCGTCGCCCTGCAGGACGCGCGCAAGGCCCTGGAGATGTTTCACCAGGTGAACGTCGAGGTGCTCGGTCTGGTTGAAAACATGTCGCAGATGACGCTTCCGGACGGCACCGTGATTGACGTCTTCGGTGCGGGGGCAACGCAGCAGACGGCCAAGCAGTACAACCTGCCCTTCCTTGGGGCGATCGATCTGGACCCGCAAGTGCGCGAGGGAGGCGACCGCGGACTTCCGGCGGCGCTGGCCGGTGAGAGCACGGCCCGGGGGCGCGAATTCACCGGGATTGCTCAGCGGGTCGCGGATCGCGCGCGGGAGATCGCCGCGCATTCGGAGGACGTGCTCGAGATCAGCTAGAACCTTGCTCCTGTCGTTGCCTGGCGACGCCACAAGGGCGGCGGGTCGAGCGAACGCAATGTAAGAGGCGAAAGCGCTGTAAGAGGCGAAAGCGTTGCAAGAATCAGGAGTTAGGGCTGCGCAAGCGGTCCGGCGCACCAAAACCGCGGAACC
>CAXUIM010000188.1:4625-8148 GCA_964250885.1 uncultured Acidobacteriaceae bacterium
AAGAATCAGGAGTTAGGGCTGCGCAAGCGGTCCGGCGCACCAAAACCGCGGAACCGCTCTAAAATGGAAGAGACGCTGAATTTCCGGGAGAGGGCCGCCCTGGTCTCGCCGCGGGTCCAGCCGGGCGTCGCGGTTGTCCGGCCCGCTGTTTTGGCGGCAAACAAACCTGCTGGATCGCAGCGGCGAAAGGTTCCGAGAACCCGCAACTATGGCCCGACCTCTCACAACCCGGCAGCGCGAGATTCTCACCGCCATCGTCGAGGGGTACATCGCGACCGGTGAGCCGGTAAGCTCGGGCGCTCTCGTCCACTCTGCCTTTGAGCATTCGATGAGCTCCGCGACGATCCGCAATGAGATGTCGGAGTTGGCCGAAGCGGGCCTTCTGGAACAGCCCCACACGTCTGCCGGCCGCATTCCTTCCGCAGAAGCCTTCCGCCTGTACGTGGCGCAGCTGCATGCGCATCCGACCGCGCCTCTGGGGCCGTCGCCGCGAAGCGATCGGCAATCGCAACGCGCCGCGCTGCAGTCGCAGATCGACACCAGTTTCGCCGGTGTGGCGGGAGCCCCCGCTCTGCTGGAGCGCACGTCGCACATTCTGGCTACTCTCTCGTCGGGGGTGGGGCTCGCCATTGGCGCAGCCACCTCGACCGACCTCCTGGAACACATTCACTTCAGCCGCCTTACCGAGCGCCGCGTTCTGGCCGTCGTCGTCACCCGCAGCGGCATGGTGCGCGACCGCGTGCTCACACTCGACCACGACCTTTCCAGCCTCCAGCTCGAGACAGCCGCTAACTTTCTAAACGAGCACTTCCGCGGCTGGAATATCGACCGTGTGCGTACCGAACTGGCTCGCCGGATCGACCACGAGCGCACGGCCTATCAACATCTGGTCGACGCCACGGCCCTGTGGGCGCGCACCATCCCCACGGATGCCGCGCAGCAGCAGGACGTCTACATCGACGGCGTTGCCAATCTGATTGGACTTCCAGCAGACCGCGATCGCCTGCGTGCGATGCTCTCCGCGCTCGAGGAGAAGCAGCGGCTGGTCGAACTGCTGAACGCGTACGTGGACGCCCGCCAGGAATCGGTTCGGGTCATCTTCGATCTGGAGCAGCAGGACCCCAGCATGGCGGGGCTGGTTCTGATAGCTGCACCCGCACGTGTTTCCGGGGACAGCACCGTGGCGATCCTGGGGCCCAAGCGCATGCACTACCAGAGCGCCATCGATGCGGTGGCGTATGTCGCCCATATCCTGCATCGAATGGACACCGAAGACGTGGCGCCGCCCTCGCCGTAGCCCCTACCGCCGCACATACAGGATCTGCAATGACGACCATCAAGGATCGCCTCGCGCGCTGGTCGCGAATGGAACACAAGGTAAAGGAGTATCAATCTATGGACACGGAACAGATGCAGCACGACGAAATCAATGAACAGGATGCCACTGGGCACGCCGACGTAGAGGCGGCTGCCGAGTCACAGGAAACAATCGCCGAGATCGAACAGCTGCGCGGGGAACGCGATCAACTTAGCTTGCAGCTCGTGCAGGCACAGGATCGCTTCGCCCGTCTGCAGGCCGAGTTCGACAACGCGCGGAAGCGCGAGAACAAAGAACGCCAGGACGCTCGCGACTACGCTATTCAGTCGGCTATTGAGCCCTTCCTCAGTGTCATGGACAACTTCTCACTTGCTCTCAAGGCGGATGGCGATGTGGAACAACTCCGCGCCGGGGTACAGCTGATCGTGAAGCAGATGGACGAGGCGCTGCGATCCCTGAATGTACAGCCGGTCGCCGCGGTCGGCGAACAGTTCGACCCGCGAATCCACGAGGCCCTGGGCAGCATCGAAACGCTGGAGCATCCTGACCATCAGGTTCTGGAGGAGATCCGCCGCGGCTACAAACTGCGCGACAAGCTCCTGCGCCCGGCGCTGGTTCGGATTGCTACGAATTCAGCGCAGACGAACGCGTAAAGCGGGTTCTCCCGCGCGAAGGAGCCATTCGACCCACGCTGAACCGAATTGGGGGTGGATCCGGTTTCTCAAGCAGGGTTCCCCCAAATTCGAGGACGAACGTTCCGGGTCCTTGAAGCGCCTTCGGATCTAACCAGGCAGCGAAGAGTCGTACTCTTCAAATCTTCGCTTGCTTTGCATCAATTCGCGGCACATCGCGAACGCTCCGTTGGCTTGTGCCTTACTCTCGTACTTAACTGCTGACTGCTCCCGCTTCCTGACTTATGCCCCCCACGATGAAGACCGACTACTACGAACTTTTGAGCGTCGAGCGCACCGCCACCGACGGCGAAATCAAGACCGCGTATCGTAAGCTCGCGATGCAGTTTCACCCGGACCGCAACCCCAACAACCCCGACGCCGAGGAGAAGTTCAAGGCCTGCAGCGAGGCCTACCAGGTTCTCTCCGATCCGGACAAGCGCGCCGCCTACGATCGTTATGGCCACGCAGGCGTAAGTGGGGCCGGCTCCGGTTTCCCTGGCGGTGGCAACCCCTTCCAGGGTCAGGGCGATCTCGGCGACCTGTTTGGCGAGATGTTTGGCGAGATGTTCAACATGGGCGGCGGCAACCGCCGGGCCTCACGCCAGCAGCGCGGGCGCGATCTGAAGTACGACATGAAGATCGAGTTCGAAGAGGCCGTGTTCGGCTTCGAGCGCGAGATCTCCATTCGCCGGGCCGAGATCTGCGGGGATTGCCGCGGAACCGGCTCCGCAAACGGAAAGCAGCCCGAGACCTGCCAGCAGTGTGGCGGCCGCGGTCAGGTCCGCTCGCAGCAGGGATTCTTCTCGGTTGCGCGCACTTGCCCGGTCTGCGGCGGCACCGGCTCCGTCATCCGCACGCCCTGCCTCACCTGCAAGGGCGATACGCGGGTGACGCGCGAACACAAGATTCTGGTCAAGGTTCCGGCGGGCGTCGAGCAGGACACCCGCATTCGCTACGGCGGCGAAGCCGACGCTGGCCGCTTCGGCGGTCCGGCCGGGGACTTCTACGTGGTCCTGGATGTCAAGCCGCATAAGTTTTTTGAGCGCGACGGCGATGACCTGCATTGCGTCATCCCGATCAGCTTCCCGCAGGCTGCGCTCGGCACCGAACTGGAACTCGAAACCCTCGATGGAATCGAAATGATCAAGGTTCCGGAAGGCACGCAGAGCGGCCGGGAGATCAAGCTGCGCGGCAAGGGCGTGCCCCATCTCAACTCGCATGGCAAGGGCGACCTTGTGGTCGAGGTCCGCGTGCAGACTCCTTCGAAACTCAGCAAACAGCAGAAGGAACTCCTGAAACAGTTCGCCGACACCGTCGCGGTTGAAAACACTCCCACCTCTCGGGGCCTCTTCAGCAAGGTGAAGGAGATGTTCAGCTAGGAGCTTGTTGAAAAAGCACCCCGGATGTCCGCGAGGCAAGTACGAAACCCGCAATCAAAGCGGGTTTCGCGAAGCTAGCGAAGCCACAAAAGCCGATTTTCAACAAGCTCCTAGAGCACTCTTTCTGCTACAGCAATAACAGGGGTGCCGTG
>CAXUIM010000189.1:0-8101 GCA_964250885.1 uncultured Acidobacteriaceae bacterium
ATGTAGGGAGCGGGATAGGCCGGGCCGGTGTAATCGGCGCGCGGGCGGATCAGCCGGTTGTCGTCGTGCTGCTCGATCACGTGGGCGCACCAGCCGGAGATGCGGCTGACAGCAAAGATCGGGGTGAACAGGTCGAGATCGATGCCCAGAGTGGTGTAGGTGCTGGCGGAGTAGAAGTCGACGTTGGCGTTCAGCTTCTTTTCCTTCTTTATGAAGAGCTCGATCTGGCGCGACATCTCGTACCACTTCGGATTTGCATCCTTGCCCAGATCCTCGGACATCCGGCGCAGATGAGTCGCGCGAGGATCCTCAGTGGTGTAGACGCGATGCCCAAAGCCGGAGATCTTCTGCTTGCCGGCCAACAGGGAGCGCACGTGCTCGACCGGATCTTCGCCCGCCTTGTCGATGGCGTAGAGCAGGTGCATCACGGCTTCGTTGGCGCCGCCGTGCAACGGACCTTTGAGGGCGCCGATCGCGCCAGTGATGGCCGAGTGCAGATCCGACAGCGTTGCCGCAATGACCCGGGCGGCAAAGGTGCTGGCATTGAGTTCATGATCGGCGTGCAGGATCAGTGCGACGTCGAGCGCCCGGGTCGCGGTCAGTGAGGGCCTTTCGCCGTTCAGCATCCAGAGGAAATTCGCGGCGTGGCAGAGCGAGGTGTCGGGCTGGACAATCTCCTTGCCTTTGCGAATGCGATCGAAGACAGCAACGATCATGGCGATTTGCGCGGTCAGGCGAAAGCTCTTGCGCAGGTTCGCCGCGTGCTGCACCGACTTCTCGTCGGGGTCATAGATGGAGAGCAGAGAGACAGCCGTGCGCAGCACTTCCATGGGGGCGGCGGTCTTGGGGACGGCGTGGAGGAACTTGATTACGTCTTCCGGAAGCGTGCGCGCGGCGGCAAGCTCGTGGGAGAAGCTCTTCAGCTCGGCGGCGGAGGGCAGGTGTCCGTTCCACAGCAGGAAGGCCGTTTCTTCAAACGAGGAGTGCTCGGCCAGATCGTGGATGTCGATGCCCCGATAGGAGAGGATTCCCTGAGCGCCATCGATGAAGCAGATGGACGATTCGTTGGCAACGACGTCTTGAAGGCCTTTGGGTGCAACCGTGGTGGACATGAGGCAGCTCTCCGCGCTCGAAAATTCAACTGAATGATTATCAAAGACCGAGGAAACAGTTGTCATGCGCGGATGCGCGAATATCGGAGAAGCCAGTCTTATATCGTGCGATCCCCGCGGGTTACTCCGGAGCCCAGGGGCGATCAGACCAGCTGCTGAGCGAATCGAAGCGGCGCGAAAGGGGAGAGATCAATGGAGGCGCGGCCCCGTTCGAGGAGATCGGCCAACGTGACCGCGGTGGCGGGAGCCAGAAGGATGCCATTGCGGAAGTGGCCGGTGGCGATGAACTCCCGGGAGCGGCCGGTGGAAGCGACGGACCCCAGCAAGGGAAGATGGTCGGGTGTCACGGGACGGAGGCCCGCCCAGGCTTCGACGGCCGGGGCATCCGCTTCACTGGCCAGGGCGGGCAGGAGCGCCGCAGCCAGGGCGCGCAGGTGTGCGAGATCGGAGGCCTGGGTGGTGGTGTCGAACCCCGCGTCCTCCACAGTGGCGCCGATCAGCGCGGTGCCGGCCTGCGGTCCGTGAAGGCGCGGAACAACGTAGATCTTCTGGCTGCGATGCACCTGGAGCAGCGGCGGCTGGTGCGGCGCCAGCCGGACCCGCAGCATCTGGCCTTTGCGCGGGCCGACGGGGGCATGGAAGCGCGGGGCGACGGGGGCACGGAACGAAGCGAAGCTGCCCGGCATGCCCCGCGAGCTCAGCGCTGGCGCCTGGGATGCAGGATCCGTGGCGGCGCCGGTGCCCCAGGCGCCGGTGGCCCAGACCAGGTGGGCGGCGCTGAACCGCTCCCCGCCGGCAGTGACCGCGGTGATGCCGTGGATGTCTTGTGTGCTGCCGTGCAGCGCGGTGTGTTCGCGCAGATCCATGCCGGTGGCACGGACCGCAGCCCGCAGCGCCGCGGCCAGCTGGCGGGGATCGAGGGAGTGCTCGGCCAGTTGGATGGAGCGCCCCGGCTCAAGATACTGGATGGTGGTGTCGGTCTGGAACGGGACGGCCCGGCCGGAGAGCGCCTCGAGGCGGAGGAGGAACCCCGGGTAAAGCTCCGCGCTGAGGCGAGAGAGGGGAAGCAGCGCAGGCGGATTGTGCGGGTCGTCCACGGCGAGCATGCCGGCCGCGGCGGTGCTGGATTTTTGCAGCGCCTGCGCGGCTTCGAGAACCATGACGCGAGCGCCGCGACGATGCAGCTCCAGCGCCAGGGAAAGGCCAATGATTCCGGCTCCGGCAATGATCACGTCGGGGCGTGGATCAGAACCCGGCGGTGTAGCTCCGAAGCTGCAGGCCGATGACATTCTCACCCATCATGCTAGAGCAATAGCTGGAGGACCGTGCCCTCGGAGCAGTGTGCAGAGTGAGCTAAAGCCGTCTGGAGGACCGCAGCCCTGGTTCCGGCAGCCCTGGTTCCAGCAACCCTGCTTCCAGCAATCCTGATCTCAGCAACCCTGGTATTGCCCGAGGGAAAGTGCGCGGGAAAGACGGTACGCCGCAGACCGGAGCAGGGGACAGCCTCAGACAGGGTGAAGCCTGAGGTGGAGAGGGAGCGGCCTGGCGCGATCTGGCGCCACTTTGGCCCCAATCTTGGCCCCACTCGCGGGCGGCCTTTTTGTGCCGCTGTGGAAGCGGACAGCTCGTGCGAGCGCTGTCCGCGGCGCTTTTTTCGCCGGAGACACGGTTATGGAACCCGAAGCTCCCGGCCGCGCCTGCAGCGGAGACGCCGCGCTAAAGTTCACGGCAGGAACGGCTTAGTCCGCACGAAAGCGGCTTTGCGCCTGCAGAAACCGCTACTTCAGCCCGGATTTGCCATTATTCCGGGAGCAGGGGCCTCTACCGGAGGACTGGTCTGTGTATAAGCTGGTAGGGTATATGCCGGAAGGAGATACAAGTATGGCTGAACTGGATCGTGAGTACGTTGTAGCGCCCAAACCACCAGCGTGGCTTGTGGCGATTGCCGTTGTTGCACTGCTGGCGGCGCTCGGAGCTTTGGCATGGGCCCTGGGGCTGCAAAACCATCTTCAAAGCGCGGAGAACAGCCTGGCCGCGGCGAACCAGCAGAACACGGCTCTCGCGGAGAAGATTGAGGACACCAACGAACGCCTGAAGGCGCAGGGACAGGCCCTGGGCCAGAGCGTGGGTCTTACCCAGAAGCAGCTTCAGGACAAGTCGGATCAATTAGTAGCGTCGCAACGCAAGGCTCGGCGGGAAACCCTGGCACAGACGGCGCAGCTGTCGCGTGAGCAGCAGGCAACGGCGCAACAGGTTGGAGCCGTACAGAACGATGTGACGGCGGTGAAGACCGATGTGGGCGGAGTGAAGACGGATGTCGCCACCACACAGGCGGACCTGGCGGCGACCAAGACGCAGTTGACCAGCGTGATGGGTGATGCCGGTGTAATGAGCGGGCTGATCGCGACAAACCATTCAGAGCTGGAAGAGCTGAAGCATCGGGGTGACCGGAACTACTACGAGTTCACGCTGCACAAAGGGGCGCCCGCGCAGAATGTGGGCACCATCAAGCTGCAGCTGAAGAAGGTAGACATCAAGCGCTCCAAGTACAACCTGACGGTAAGCGCAGACGACAAGAGCATCGAGAAGAAGGACAAGAATCTCGACGAGCCGGTGCAGTTTTATTCGGGCAAGAGCCCGGCCTTGTTTGAGATCGTGGTGAACAGCCTCGCCAAGAACGAGGTGAGTGGCTATCTCAGCACACCGAAGAATGCACCCGCACCGATTGCGGTACCGTAAACCGCGCGGCCTGCTTCCAGTTTGGGCCGGCGTGACGGTGATCTAGCAGGCTGGGGATACAGGGAGTTCCTGTATCCCGAGCCTGCTAACAACAGGCTCGGAGATAGCGGGCGGACCCACTCTGAAATTCCTAATTCTCTCTGCGCGCTCAGAGTCCGTCTGTTGAGCCTTGCCTTTGCAAGCTCCTCGCATGCGCACGAGTTCCTCGACTCATTCGCAGTATAGGCACTCCTGCGACTCTACATCTCAAAAGTGAGATGTGGAGCACCCGATCCTTGTGCCCTACGGAAGAGTCACGGTCTGGGGCAACTGGTGAACCAGATTGAAGGTGAGCGAGGCGGATTTCTTGGCGCGCCACTGCGCCTCCGAGATCTGCGGAAACAGCAAAAGAACGTAGCCCAGGCGCGGTGTGCCGGGAGAGATCTGGTCGTCGTACTTCAAAGGCTGACCGATATCGCTCTGACTGAGGAGCGGGGCCAGGGGAGGCAGAATCTCCCGCAGGCGCTGAAACTGCTCGGGATCCACCAGGGTCGCATCCAGGGAGGAACCGTCGGCATTGATCATGGTTGCGGTGTGGCTGCCCAGGAAGATGGGGATCCGCAGGTCGTCGGTGATGCGGAGAGTGGCCAGAACGTAGAGATCGTC
The DNA here is from genome assembly GCA_964250885.1 of uncultured Acidobacteriaceae bacterium. Classification (GTDB taxonomy): domain Bacteria; phylum Acidobacteriota; class Terriglobia; order Terriglobales; family Acidobacteriaceae; genus Granulicella. Next base: position 4,497 of record CAXUIM010000189.1, read on the forward strand.
TTCGGCCAAGGCGGGCGCACCGATGATGTGCGAAGCTCCCGGCATCTGACCGAATTCCGTATGCGGAGCGAGGAAATCCATTCTCTGCACCGACAAGTCGGCGGTCCTGCGAGGATTCAACAAAAACACCAGGCACGCAACGGCGATCAGCAGAACGGCGGCGATCAGGATCGCGGGCAGCGGGCTGCGTTCAGGTGGGGGTCCTAGATTGAGGTCCGGCATACAGGAACAGGATAATCCCATACCGGGCCGGCGAAGAGCATTTCTCCTGAGCCTGGGCACCGCACACGGGGCGTGAGTGCTACTTCCCCCGCGGGAAAGCGGCCATGGAACCCGAAGCTCCCTCTCGCACCCGCAGGGGAAAGCTCAGGGCCGGCGCAGAGCAGCGAGGAGATCGTCGACGGGCCGGGTATTGAGCAGATCCTGGGGACGCAGCCAGGCCCGCCGCAGCTGCACGATTCCGTGATCGATCAGATCGAGCTCGGAGGTGCTGTGGGCGTCGGTGTTGACGACAATCCTGCAGCCCTGCTGCCGGGCCTGCCGCAGATGCAGATCGCAAAGGTCCGCGCGCGCGGGCGCGGCGTTGTGCTCGACCGCGACACCCAGACGGGCGGCGGCCGGCAGCAGCTGCCCCAGATCGATCCGGTAGGGTTCGCGCTTGAGCACCTTGCGGCCGGTGGGATGACCGAGGATGTGGACGTGGCGGTTCTCGGCGGCGCGCAGCACGCGCGCCGTGACCTCCTCGGCGGTCTGGTTGAAGCCGGAGTGGACGCTGGCCACCACGATATCGAGCTGCGCCAGGGTCTCGGCGGCGAGGTCGAGCGAGCCGTCCAGCAGGATGTCGACTTCGATGCCGGCGAGAATGCGGAAGGGAACGGAAGGTTTCCGGGCGATGGGCTCAGCCGTCTTGAGGCGCGATTCGTAGGTCTCCCATTGAGGACCACGGTTGGCGGCGAACTCCTCGGCCAACTCGTCGCTGACCTGGCGGATGCGGCGGGCGTGAGCCAGGGTGCGGACATCGTCCATGCCATTGGTCATGGAGAGATTCTTGGAGTGATCGGTGATGGCGATGTACTCCAGACCGCGCGCGATGGCGGCTTCGGCCATCTCGCGGATGGAGTTGGCGCCGTCGCTTTCAAACGTGTGCATATGGAGATCGCAGCGCAGATCGCTGCGCACGATGAGTTGAGGAAGTTCGTGGCGGGCGGCGGCATCGATTTCGCCGCAGTTCTCACGCAGTTCAGGAGGGATGTACTCCAGCTCGAGAGCGTTGTAGATCTCCTGCTCGGTGGCGGCGGCCACGATGCTGTTGTCTTCCAGCCGCAGCAGAGCGTACTCGCTGAGGGTCAGGCCGCGCTTGATGGCTCGCTGCCGGAGCGCTACGTTGTGCGTTTTGGAGCCGGTGAAATATTGCAACGCGGCGCCGTAGCTGGCCCGCGGCAGCAACCGCACGTCCACCTGCAGGTTGTTGCGCAAGGTAAAACTGACCTTGTTCTGGCCACGAGCGAGCAGCTTGTCGATCAGCGGCAGGGAGGCGACATGGTCTACGGCGGCGCTGACGACCGAGGGCTCGCAGGCCGGTCCGGTCACCAGGAGATCGAGATCCCCGACGCTTTCTCGTCCCCGGCGCAGCGAGCCGGCCGGTGTGATGGTGTCGATGCCGGGGAACTGGCGGATGAGCTGGCTGATGCGTTCGGCATGCTCGCGCGCCACGTCGATGCGGAACCGGGAGGAGTTCTTACGGTAGTCTTCAATGCCCTGGAGCAGCTTATCGGTGAACTTCTGGCCCATGCGGGGCAAGGGGAGCAGGTCTCCACGCCGGGCCGCGGCTTCAAGGCCATCCAGGTCCGCGACTCCCAGGACGGAGTAGAGCAGGGCCACGGTTTTGGGGCCCATGCCGGGCAGGCGCAGCAATTCCAGCATGGAAGGACGATAGCGCTGCAGCAGCTCATCACGCAGGGGCATGGAGCCCGTGGCGACCAGGTCACGGATGTTGGCCGCCATCCCCTTGCCAATGCCCGGGATGGAGAGCAGAGCCTTGGGGTCGGCGCCGGAGGCGGCCAGCGGAGCCAGCTGGGTGGTTTGTTGTTCGACAGCCTCGGCAGCGCGGCGATAGGAGCGAACGCGAAACGGGTCGGCCGCATCGATTTCCAGAAGCGCAGCCGTTTCATCGAGCAGGCGAGCAATGGTGACGTTTTCCATAAAGTGAAGGCTCAGAGCCGCACCAGATGTAGATGCAGCGCCCGAGCCCTTTGCACTCTGGAATTTTGCGGCCGAGTACCACGGTCCGCGTCAGTGGAATCGCAGATCCGGCAAACCTGCCCGCCTGGTTAGAAGCACTCTGGGGTTAGAAGGAATCTGAGGTTAGATGAACTCTGAGATAGACGAACTCTGAGGCTTTGCTAGGCTCCAGCAGCAGAAAACTCCTAAACGGCTTTCCGCGTGACCTGGTCCGCTTGCGGCCCCTTGGTACCTTGTACGACATCGAATTCGACTTCGTCGCCTTCTTTAAGGCTCTTATAGCCGTCGAGCTGAATGGAGCTGTAATGGACGAAGACATCCGGGCCTTCGTCCCGCCCTAGAAAGCCGTATCCTTTTGCGTTATTGAACCACTTGACGATGCCTTTGTACTGTGCCATGGGCCTGTTCACGCGCTCCTGTGATATGGATCCTCGGTAACCCCGAAGAACGTTACCGTATTAAATGTCCGAGGAGCGGGAAAGGATGCCTTGAATTTAGGAGGCGGGCGAAACCGCACGTATCAAAAGAGTTCCAGCCTCAACCGATCGAGGCAAGTGGGTCGGCCAGGCGACATAAGCGCTCTTAATTTTCATTCGATGGAAGCCAGCAATGGACGTTCTTCATTCCATGGATTCGGAGCCTTCGAATTATTACGTTCAGGATCCAGATCAGGTTTGCATCGCGGCGCTGAAGGAGTGGAAGTAAAGAACCCCGATCAAGGTTTTCCCGTCCTGGATCTTGCCGGCCTGGATCAGGCGCATGACTTCGGATAGGGGCGTCATGTGGATTTCGATCTTCTCGTCCTCTTCGGGAGTGGCGTCGCCGAGGGTGAGATCTTCCGCAAGCAGGATCGTCATCGCTTCGGAGAGAAACCCTGGGCTGGCGAAGTAGGTGACGTGGCGGGACCAGCGTTTGGCGCGATAGCCGGTCTCCTCGATCAGTTCCCGCTTGCCGGCAGCCAGGAGTTTCTCGCCGGGTTCTATGCGGCCGGCTGGCAATTCCAGAAGGAGTTGTCCGGCGGCGTGGCGATATTGACGGATCAGCAGGATGCCGGGGTCGGCGGAGTTGGAGGAGGCATCGACCCCAAGGATCACGATCGAGCCGTTATGGCGAACCACATCGCGCCGAGCCGTCACCCCTCCGGGCTCGATGACCTCATCGCGCGTAACCCAGAAGACGTTGCCCTGGTACACGGTTTTGGAGGAGAGCGTGCGGGCTTTTCCCCTGAGCTTCAGAGGCTTTCTGGTTTCGATCGGGGTGGAGGCGGATTTTGCTTTCATGCCCTTTGCGGGCGTGCCGGCTGCGCTGGCCGCCGGCTTCGACTTCTGCGACTTTGAAGGAGCCATAGACGTACAGTACACGAT
>CAXUIM010000190.1:0-8059 GCA_964250885.1 uncultured Acidobacteriaceae bacterium
AACCCTCGAATACTGGTTTTGCAGACCAGCGCGTTAGCCACTTCGCCACCGGTGCTCATTGCGGCTGGCCGGAGTCGCCTCCGTCCCCCCTCGTGATCCTTACCTTCTACGCACTTTGCTCCAACTCTACTGGGGCTGGGTCGTGGTGCGCAGGTACGGCTTCACCGTTTTGTAGCCCGGAAAGATCTTGTCGGCCTCTTCGTTGGAGACCGCTCCGGTGATGATCACATCATCGCCCTGATTCCAGTTGGCCGGGGTCGCCACCTTGTGCTTGGCGGTCAGCTGCATCGAGTCCAGCACCCGCAGAATCTCGTGGAAGTTGCGTCCGGTAGTCATCGGATAGGCGAGCTGCAGCTTGATGCGCTTGTCCGGACCGATGATGAAGACGGTGCGCACGGGAGCGTTCAGAGCGGGAGTGCGGCCCTCGCTGGTCTCGCCGGCATCGGCAGCCAGCATGTCGTACAGCTTGGCGACCTTCAGTTCGGGATCCCCGATCATGGGGTAGTTGACCTTGTGCCCGCCCACGTCTTCAATATCCTGCGACCACTTGCTGTGCGCCTCCACGGGATCGACGGAGAGGCCGATCACCTTGGCGCCACGCCTGGCAAACTCGTCTTCCAGACCGGCCACCGCGCCCAGTTCGGTCGTGCAGACCGGGGTAAAGTCCTTGGGGTGCGAGAACAGCACGACCCAGTGATCGCCGATCCACTCGTGAAAGTGAATCGGGCCCTGCGTGGTATCGGCGCTGAAGTCAGGGGCTACGTCGTTGATGCGGAGAGACATCGTTTGTACCGTCCTTGTGTGCTTTCTTCTTGAGGTTGGGCGTCCTGGTTCCTATCCTGATTTACGTCCTCGTTCACGTCTTGGGCGGTTCTCGCGTGCAAGCAGAAGACCCACCCGGCTTCGCCTTGGGTGGGTCTTGATGTTCGCTTCGCGACGCTTGCTCTACCGTCTCGATTCGCTCATCCGCTCACCCGCGCGGGGCCGCAGCAACAGCAGCAGCAGAGCGAGTTCGAGATGGAGGAGCTAGAGGTCATGCAAGTGGTCTTCAATTTCGGACCGCCGCCAGCGCCGGGCGCCAGCATGGAAGCAGTTTGCCCCAACCGCGGTTCTCTCCAACCTAACGGCGGGATGAGCCGGATGTCAACTGCGGGTGAGAACGTAGCATGCAGGCATGACCGAATCACGCGCGCCAAGAACGCTTGAATACTCCATCCTCGATGTCTTCGCGGAGCGTCCGCTCGAGGGCAATCCGCTGGCCGTCTTCCATGATGCGCGCTCGCTTTCCGGCGCGGAGATGCAGGCGCTGGCGCGCGAAACCAACCTCGCGGAAACCACCTTTGTGCTGCCGGATGAGCCGGAGCAGGAGCGGAGCGAAGGCGTGCGGGTGCGCATCTTCACAACGGTTGAAGAACTCCCGTTCGCCGGCCATCCCACACTTGGAACGGCCAGCTGGCTGTACCTGCATCATCCGCTGCTGCGCGGCGCGGACGTGATCCAGCTGCGCCTGAACGGCGGGCCGGTCGCGGTGCGCTTTGCTCCGGCCGCCGGCGGCGAGCTGGGGGTCCAGGGCGCGATGCAGCAGAAGGATCCGGTATTTGGCGCGACCCATGACCGCGCCGCCGTGGCGCAGGCTTTGGGTCTGGCAGTGGACGACCTCTCCCCCGAACACGCTCCGCAGACGGTCTCCACCGGGCTGCCGTTCTGCATCGTGCCGTTGCGGGCCCTGGAGGTCTCGCGGCGGCTGCGGAGTCCCGCGCGCGAGGCGCAGGCGTGGCTCTCCGGCAGCGATGCGAAGTTCTTCTACTGCGTGGCGCCGCTGCCACCCCTGGCAGGCCCTGCGGAGGGCCAGCCGGCGCCGCTGAGATCGCGCCTGGCTGACGCCGCAACGCTGGAAACGGACGCAGCTGAGGCCGCACGGAGCACAGCGGAGCTCGCACCGCGCTGGCATGCGCGCATGCAGTTTTACCATGGCGAAGACCCGGCCACCGGCTCGGCCGCAGGTTGTTTTATCTCCTGGCTGGTGCGCCACGGGCTGGCGGCTTCGGGGGAGCGGGTGGTAGTGGAGCAGGGCCTGGAAATCCAGCGGCCGAGCCGGATCGTGACCAGCGCCTCGCTGCGGAACGGGCGCGTGGTTTCGGTGATGGTTGCGGGCCGCACTATTCCCGTTGCAGAGGGACGACTTTTCCTGTCCTAACAAGATTAAGTTTCCCACAGGATGGGAACCTTGATCGTCAACAGTGACAGGCCAGTGCACAGGATCGGTGGATACTGCATGGCCAAGCTGCGGCATTTTTGCTGAATATTCACTGTTGCTATGTGGCCGCGGTTCTTCGTATGCTCAGCAAATCGTCCACCATGGTTCTGCCATCGCGACGCAAGTTTTTCGCCTGAGTTACTGACAATTTGAGTGAAGGCTGAGGGGCGTTGAAGAACGTTTCGCAGCGCTGGGCCGGCTCCCGGGAAAGCAGGGGCGCGGGGTGCCCGGGGCGTGATCTAATGCCTCTTTTCCTTCACAAACCGCGATCCGGGCCGGGGGTGCCATACCTTCCCGCCAGGACCGAGGGCGCTGTTCCAAAGCAATTGCGCGGAGCGGACAGGACGGCTTTGCGCCTCTTTCCAACGCGTTCAAACTGCTGCTGAGCAGACGTCCCGCAGCCCACTGGACACCACCAGGCCGCTGCCGGACGAGCGCCCTCCTGCGCCCTGATACAGGGGTCCGCGATCGCGGCCACCACAACGCCCTCTGAACGGGGCGGCCGCTGGTCTGCGCCTTAACCGCGCTTCCGGCTCCGCCCAATCCACTGAGCAGCACAGACGCCGGCTTCCCGGCACGGAGAACGAACGATGCGCCCACGTAAGACCATCCTGTGTGTAGAAAACAATGAGCAGATCCTTTCGATTCGCAAGTTCCTGCTGGAGACCCGCGGATATCGCGTGCTGGCCATGCGCTGCGCGGCCGAGGCGCTGGAGTATCTGAGCACCGCCGCCCAGGGAACGGTCGATCTACTGCTTTCGGACGTGATTCTGCCGCAGATGGACGGCAATGAACTGGCTCGGCGGGCCAAGCAGATGCACCCCGCATTGCCCACGCTGCTGGTGTCGGGAACGGTGGCCAACTTCGAGCGCGCGGCGGCCGCCGATGCCTTTCTGCCCAAGGGCGCGTGTACGCCTGCCGAAGTGCTGGACCGCATACGGATCCTTGTGGCGCGCAAGCGCGGGCCCAAGAAGGGAACCGTCAGCACCGCGCCGGCGCAAGCGCTTTCCATCGCCAGTTAGGAGCTACAGGAGAACGGCTCCAGCTTTTCCCGGGGGAGGAGCTCTAGGCTTCGACCAGGCCGTAGCGTCTCTGCCATTGCGTCCTGAGTCGAGCCCAGACGGCTTCGATCTCGGCGCGGGGTATGCCGGGGTCGGGGGCGTCCACAAAATGAGCGGCCTCTGCCTTGGCCAGCTCCAACAGATCCCGGTCGCGGGCGAGATTGGCGACCCGAAACTCAGGCAGCCCGGCCTGGCGCGTTCCAAAGAACTCGCCAGGGCCGCGCTGCTGCAGATCGAGCTCGGCGAGCTCGAAGCCGTTCTGGCTGCGCACCATGGCATCCAGGCGCTGCTCCGCCTGCGGGGACACGCGGGCGCCCGTAAGCAGGATGCAGAAGCTGCGGGCCGCGCCCCGACCCACACGCCCGCGCAGCTGGTGCATCTGGGCCAGCCCGAAGCGCTCGGCGTGCCCAATCACCATCACGGTCGCGTTCGGTACATCGACCCCCACCTCAATGACCGTGGTGGAGACCAGGACATCGATCTCGCCGCGCTGAAAGCGGGCCATCGCGACGTCCTTGTCATCGGCGGACAGGCGTCCGTGGAGCAGACCCAGGCGCAATCCCGCGAGTGCGCCGCGGCTGAGCTCGTCGAAGATCTCCGTCGCCGAGTGCAGCTTGACGCGTCCCGGCCTGATGCGTTCCGGCCCGGCGCGATTCGGCTCCGTCGCCAGCCCCGTTGCCGCTTGGGTCCGCGCAGGCGCCTTCGCTCCCGCCTTGGCAGGGATGGCGGCGGGCGGCGCCGGCTCCTCTTCCTCGGCCGCAAAATCCAGCTCCGGCTGGTCGTCCCGTTCGCCCTCAATGATGGGATACACCAGGAACGCCTGCCGGCCGGCGGTGACCTGCTGGCGCACGAACTCCCAGACCTCGGCGGCGCGCACCTGCGGGACGCGCCGGGTGAGCACGGGCGAGCGGCCGGGCGGAAGCTCGTCAATCACACTGGCCTCCAGATCGCCGTATACGGTGAGCGCCAGCGTGCGGGGGATGGGAGTTGCGGTCATCACCAGAACGTCGGGCTCGGTGGCCACCCCGCCGGCGCCCGGTTTGCGCATCAACTGGAAGCGCTGCTGCACGCCGAAGCGATGCTGCTCGTCGACGATGACCAGCCCGAGGTTCTCGAACTCGACCTTCTCCTCCACCAGGGCATGCGTGCCGATGGCGAGGTCCGTCTCGCCGCGGAACAGGCGCCCGCGCGCCTCCTGCTTGGCGCGGTCCTCGAGCGCGCCGGTGAGCAGCGTAACCCGGTACGGCCGGCCGGAACGGGGCGAGATGGTGTGGCTGAGGAGCTTGCGCGCGGAGAGGTAGTGCTGGGTGGCCAGGATCTCGGTGGGCGCCATCATCGCGACCTGATAGCCGTTTTCGATGGCAACCAGGGCCGCCTGGAACGCGACGATGGTCTTGCCGGAGCCGACATCGCCCTGCAGGAGCCGGCGCATGGGACGCGGCTGGCGCATGTCCGCGACGATCTCTCCCAGCACGCGCTTCTGGGCCGTTGTGGGCTTGAAGGGGAGCATGTTCTTGAGCGCCTGCCGCACCCTGTCGTCAGTCCGGAAGGCAGTTCCCGCGCGATCGCGGAGACGCCGCCGCTTGAGCTCGAGACCCAGCTCGAGGTACCAGAACTCTTCGAAGATCAGGCGCCGATGCGCCGGGGTGCGCGCCGACATCAGCTCGGCCATCGGGGTTCCCGCCGGGGGAAAGTGCAGGGCCTGGAGCGCTTCCATGCGCGAGGGGAGGTTCAGCCGCTGGCGCAGCGCGCCGGGAAGCGTCTCTTCGGCTTCGGCGCCGGTCTCGGCGAGCTCGCGGAAGATGCTCCACATCACGCGCCGCATCCAGCGCGAGGTCAACTTGGCGCCCCAGGGCGTCGTTCCGCCCAGCGATTCATAGACCGGGACGATGCGGCCCATCTCCAGCATGGTGAACTCGGCATCCTCTCCCGTGGCGCTGGCGTCGGGCAGAATCTCAAAGGTCGGCTGCACCATCTTGAACGCGGGTACGCCGGCCTTCAGGGCGAAGCTCGAGTCGGAGCCGGCGCGCGCCGCGGCTCCGCTGCGTGAGGTTTCGAGCTTGCCGTAGAGCGCGATCTTCTGGCCGGGGCGGAATTTATCTTTCAGGTAGGCGCCGTGGAACCAGAGGCACTTCACGGTTTCGGGGATCCCGGACGGCGCGCGCAGCAGCCCCTGCATGCCCGCGCCAGTGGGGTCCGCGGGAGTTGCGGGAGTTGCGGGGTCCGCGGGAGCTGCGGGCCCCGCGGGAGCTGCGGGCCCCGCGGGAGCTGCGAGGCCGACGGTCATCTCGAAGATCGGCCCGGCGCGAGTGCGCAGCAGAACGGAGCCCCGCACCTCGCCGAGCAGGGAAGCCATGTCGCCGCTCTGGTAGAGCGAAAGCGGCTTGGGGTGCAGGCGGTCTTCGTAACGAAAGGGCAGGTGATAGAGAAGATCTTCGACGCTGACAACACCGCGCTCGGCCAGACCCGCCGCCACGCGGTCGCCGATGCGCTTCACGAATCGGACCGGCGTCGCGAGATCCATTGGCACGGGTTCGATGGTAGCAGCGGCGGCGGGCGATGAAATAATGGGAAGGGCACGGCGCACCGAAAGGCTCCCAGCTCGAAGCCAGGGCTGGCGGTTGAGCCTGAATCCCTGCGGCTGTGCCCTGAACGCTATGGAGCCGTTTTTCACCCGCTTCAAGAATCCGCTGGTCCTGATCGCCATTGTGGTGGCGCAGGTGATCGCGCTGGCCATGCAGGTGCAGCGTCCGCTGCAGGCCCGGGGGGCGGGTCTGGACATCAGCAGCGGGACCGACACGCGCAGCGTGGCCTGGGTGCGGCGCTGGGCGGTCGCGCTGGTGACCCCGTTGGAACGAGTCACCGACGCTGGCAGTGAGAAGGTGAAGTCCGCATGGCTCGACTATGTCGATCTGCGCCACACCCGCGACCAGGACAAGCAGTTGCAGCAGGCCGTGGCGCGGCTGCGTGAAGAGCAGGCAGCCTTTGCCGAGGATGCCGCGCAGGGCCGGCGTCTGCAGAAGCTGCTCGATTTCCGGGAGAAGTACATCTCCGCCACGGTCGCGGCGCAGGTGATTGGAACCAGCGGAAGCGATCGCTCCCATCTGCTGTATCTGGACAAAGGCTGGGCTGAGGGCCTGCGGCCGGACCAGGCCGTGATCACGCCGGAGGGCATCGTCGGCAAGCTGCGCGACGTGTTTCCGCACACCGCGCAGGTGCTGCTGATCAACGATGCGAGCTCGGGCGCCGGTGTGGTTCTGGCGTCTTCACGGATTCGGGGCATCCTGCGCGGCACCACCAGCGGACAGGTGGAGATCAACAATCTGACGGCGGACTCCCGCATCAAGCCGGGCGAGCCGGTGCTGACCTCGGGAGGCGACATGGTGTACCCGCGCGGCTTACCCGTCGGGGTGATCCAGGCGATCAACCCGGACCCGAGCCATCAACCCTACACCGCGATCCTGATCAAGCCGGCGGCCAGCCTGCAGCAGCTCAGCGAGGTGCTGGTCATTACGGGCGTGCAGAGCAACCTGTCCCCGGCCGCGCAGGCGGATGCGGACCAGGCCGAAGCTGCGGCGGAGGCCAACCAGCGAGCCGCCGATATGCTGGCGGAGAAGCTGCCCAGCCTGCATGAGACCCCGGCTTCCGGCACGGCGCAGCCGGGATCTCCGGCGGTGGCGGGTCAGCCCGCGACGCAGCCGGGAAACGGGGCGCAGCCGGGAAACGCGACGCAGCCGGGAACCGGAGCGCAGCCGGATAGCGCGGCCGCGGCGGGCGGCTCCGATACACCCAAGCCCCAGACGATCCCGCCCCAGCCCATCCTGCATCCCGACCGCTTCACGCCGGGTACAACTCCCCCGGCGACGGACCTGACACCGGGCGGCGGCCGGCAACCGGCAACTCCCGATCCGACCGCGGCCGAACCCCCGCAGAGCACCAATGGGACCCCGCCGCTTCAGCGTTAGCGCGATCAAACGGGCGCCCGCTGCAACGAGTATCTGGAGGTCCTTGCGCGTGGCGCCCGGCGAAGTTGCTGGCAGCTGGACGAAGTTGCTGACCGCCACGCTGGAGAGGCGCCGGGGTATCCTCAAACCGAACTCCATTGCTCAAACCGAACCCCATTGATGGCCGAACACAGTTACACCTCACGACGCGAACTCGACCGGTACGGCTTCCATCCGGCCGTTACGGTGCTGGCTCCGCTGGTCTGCATTCTGCTGCAGGCGATGCTGCCGCGGATTGTGCCGGCGCTGCAGATCCTGGACCTGCCGCTGATCGCCGTAATCTTTTTTGCGGTAGCGCGGCGCAGCCCGATCGCGGGCACGGCGACCGGAACCCTGGTTGGCCTGTTCCAGGATGCCCTGACCAACCTGCCGTTCGGCGTCAACGGCATCGCCAAGGGAGTGATTGGATACATCGCGGCCAGCATCGGCTTCGCGTTCGACATGGAGAATGTGTTGAACCGGCTGATTCTCAACTTCGGCTTCAGCCTGCTGCAGAGCGGGATGCTGTACGCCATCGAACGCTGGCTGCTGGGCGACGCCGGCTATCCGCTTCGGCCCGCGCATGAGTTGATCCGCGCCGCCGCGAACGCTGTGGTCGCCATCCCGCTCTTCTCGCTGCTGGACCGATTCAAAACTCAGGAGTAGGACCCATGAGCAGGCCAGGCCCGCGGGTCGTCGATAATGCGCGCACCACGGAACCGCATATGAATAGGCTAGGCGGTCCACTTAGCCGAGAA
>CAXUIM010000191.1:0-7982 GCA_964250885.1 uncultured Acidobacteriaceae bacterium
ATCGTGGGGTTGTGAAGGGGGGCCGAAAGGCTGTTCTTTGCAACCCCCATTTTTTATTAACTGTCACTCTGCATTTTACTCCGTTGTGCAACCTAGCGCATCTGTTGTCCATCTGAACGGAAGGTGAGCGGGCATTCATTAAATGTGTCCGTCAACTGCTTCTAAAGAAAGGTGATGAGATGAAGAAAGTAATTGGAGTTCTGTGTGGTCTGGCGATGTCGGCTGGCATGATGCCGGCGCATGCACAGGATGCGAAGCTAACGGACCGTCTGAACAGCGCTTCCGCAGTGATTCAGGAGGTCATGCATACGCCCGATAAGGGAGTTCCGCAGTCAATCCTGGCGCGTGCTTCCTGCGTGGTGGTGGTCCCCCACTACAAGAAGGGCGCCTTCCTGGTTGGCGCACAGTATGGCCAGGGTGTGGCGACCTGCCGGACTCCGCATGGCTGGTCCGCACCGGTCTTCGTGCGCCTTGAGGGCGGCAGCTTCGGTTGGCAGATTGGCGGCCAATCCACGGATCTTCTGCTGGTCGCGATGAATCAGGGTGGCCTGGAGAGCATGCTCCGGAGCAAGTTCAAGCTGGGCGCGGACGCGTCGGTGGCCGCGGGTCCGGTTGGACGAGATGCGGCAGCTGATACCGATGTCACGCTGCACGCCGAGTTTCTGACCTATTCGCGTAATCGTGGCATCTTCGCAGGCCTCGATCTGAGTGGTACCGACCTTTCTCAGAACGGTGATGACACTCAGAAGGAGTACGGCTCTCAGGAGCCTTTCGAGAGTGTTCTGCACGGTGGAGTTCCGACGCCTCCAAACGCGCGGCAGTTTGTGCACACAGTTGCCCGCTACTTTGTGGTGTCAAAAGACAGTCACTAGAACTTCTGAAAGCAGAGACGAACGGGGACGGCTTCGGCCGTCCCTGTTGTTTAAGCTGACGGCCGGGTCTCCCGCTACCTGCTGCGGCCGCGAGACTTCTCAGTAGAAGTGGGTAGACTTATTGTCATTGGCGAAGATAAGTCAAGACGGCGCCCAGGAATCACACTCGCTGCGCCAGCGGTTAGAGTACTGGGCGCTGCGTTTTCTGGTAGCCCTCATCGGTTCGCTGCCCCGCTCCATCGCACGCCGGGCCGGCGCGGCCCTTGGAGCATCCGCCTGGGTTCTGCTTCCGCGGCTCAAACGTGTGGGCCTTCAAAACCTGGAGATGGCCCTGCCCGATCGAAGTCCCGAGGAACGCAAGACCATCCTTCGAGGTGTCTACCGTTCCCTCGGCTGGCAGATAGGCGAATTCTGCCGGATGGCCCGTTATACCCGGGAACAGGCAGATCAGTTCATCCGCTATGACGGGCTGGAGCACTATCTCGGAGCGCGCGCCAAAGGCCGCGGTGTGCTGGTACTCACCGGGCACCTGGGAGCCTGGGAACTGTCCAGCTTCTACCATTCACTGGTGGGTTACCCTATGTCCCTGGTGATTCGCCGTCTGGACAATCCCCTGGTCGACGCTTTTGTGAACTCTGTCCGCTGTCGGCACGGCAATCAGGTCATCCACAAGGACGACTTCGCTCGCGGTTTGCTCACGGCCATGCATCAGGGCGAGACGGTCGGCATTCTCATGGATACCAACATGACTCCACCGCAGGGGGTCTTCGTACCCTTCTTCGGCATCGAGGCCTGTACCGCCTCAGGGTTGGCGCGCGTCGCGCTGCGATCGGGGGCGGCCGTGCTTCCGGGCTTCCTGCTATGGGAGAGTACGGAGCAGAAGTACGTGCTGCGCTTCGGACCGGAGATCGATCTGCAACGGACCGGTGAGCCAGAGCGCGATATGCTCGCCAACACAGCCCTGTTTACAGCGACGCTGGAGGCGTACATTCGCCGCTATCCGGAGCAGTGGCTGTGGGTTCATCGCCGGTGGAAGACGCGCCCGGAGGGGGAAGAGAGACTCTATCAATGAAAGAAAAGCCGAGAGAGAAGCCTCAAGACACACATGCACCGGCCGCGACGAGCCGGTCGGCACAGCAGATCGCGGCGCTTCTGGGAGGTTCGACCAGGGCCTCGGCGGTTCTGAGACGAGTCTCCGCGCCGGATGACGCCGACGCAGGTTCCATCGTGTTTGCACAGGACGATGCGGCGCTGGAAGCAGCCCGGGCCAGCGCGGCGGGGCTGATCCTGGCCAGGCGTGGGCGGCCGATGGCAGAGGACGACCGTGTGCTCTGGGTGGACGATCCAAAGTACAGTTTCGCGGTCTGCGCTCGCGAACTGAAGCTCGCCGCCTCGGCAACTTCCGTGCATCCGGCCGCGTTCGTGGATCCTGCGGCGATCCTGGGAGAACGGGTAAGGGTTGGCGCTCACGCGGTGGTGGAAGCAGGAGCGACGCTCGGCGATGATGTTGTGCTGGGAAGCGGCGCCAGAGTGTTGCAAGGCGTGCAGATCGGACGACGCGTGATCGTTCAGGCCGGCGCGGTTCTGGGCTCCACCGGTTTCGGTTTTGTCCGCGACTCCACCAGCGGCGAGTATCTTCTCTTTCCTCAACAAGGCAGCCTGGTCATCGAAGATGATGTTGAGATTGGCGCGAACACCACGATCGATCGAGGGGCACTGGGAGAGACGCTCATCGGCAAGGGAACGAAGATCGACAACCTGGTCCATATCGGACACAACTGCCGGATCGGGCGCAACGTGGTCATCGCCGCCCAGGTGGGCATCTCCGGGTCGTGCGTGGTTGAGGACGGCGCCGTGCTGGCCGGGCAGGTGGGCCTCTCGGATCACTGTCACATCGGCGCCGGCGTGATTCTTGGCGGCCAGGCGGGAGTGTTTCGCGGCAAGTCGGTTGAAGGCCCGGGAGAGACCTTCGCGGGAACACCGGCCGAGCCCATCCGGGACTATCTTAAGTCCATGGCGCGCGTTCGCCGTCTGAAGTAGGCGAAGACTGCGCGGGTGGGCGGCAAAGACCTGCGCGGCCGGGAACGTTCAGAATCGGGGCAGACATTGGCACTGGTCGTGGTGGGCGGACATACGCGCAATATCGGCAAGACCAGCGTCGTTGCGGGTCTGATTGCAGCCTTGCCGGAGCTGCACTGGACGGCTATCAAGATCACGCAGTTTGGGCACGGGGTCTGTTCGGCCAATGGCGAACCGTGTGCCTGCGAGACGGCCGACCACACGATTGCCATCAGCCAGGAGCGCGACCCGGCCAGCGGGACCGATTCATCGCGGTATCTGGCTGCGGGCGCGCTGCGCTCCTTCTGGGTGAGAACGCGCCAGGGACAGCTCAGCGAAGCCATGCCGCGAGTGCGGCAGATCGCGGCCGAGGCGGAGAACACCATCATCGAGTCAAACAGCGTGCTGCGGTTCGTGCAGCCGGACGTCTCGTTGAGTGTGCTGGATCCCTCGGTTCAGGACTTCAAGCCTTCGGCAGTTCGATACCTCGATCGAGTGGATGCGCTCATCGTCCCAGCCGCCACGTGTCGCACAGGTCTCCTGGCAGGAGATGGATGGCCCGGTGTCTCGGGTCGTCTGATTGCGGGCAAGCAAGAGTTTGAATTCCGACCGCCAGAGTACTGCAGCCGTGAACTTGCGGCATTCGTCGCGAGACACGTTCGAGAGCACAGCAGAATTTGCACTGGAGGCTGAAGCGAATGCAGAAGGGAAAGGCCCATCCCGGTGAGGAGATGGGCCTTTTGGCTGTTTGCGCGTGCAGTTTACTGGAAGCCGTTCGGCCCCGCGTTGAGACCAGCCGGGAAGAAGACTCCCATGCCGACAGCGTTGGTAGTGGAGCCGGAGACCTTGCCGCCCCCGGTAACGATGTTGACTACCTGCGCTGTGGTGCGCGCGAAGCAGATGCAGTTGACGGCGTCTGAAGAGGTGAAGTCGACGTCGACAATGTGCGTCGCGGTAACGTTGCTGCCTCCAGCCAGGCTGACCTGCGTGCTCGCGAGACCGTAATCGTCCGGCGACGGATCGTAGGTGCTCGGTGTGCTCGAAGCGGCCGCTGCCGCGAGCGCTGCGCGGAGAGCCGAGATCGAGGTGGTGTACCCGACCAGGCCCAGGGACCCTGTTGGATCCAGGCCGTTGAGGGTGGTTCGGATCAGCCCCGCGTGATACGCCTCGACGGCGAGAATGCCGGCGGCTACGCTCAGGTTAGCGGACATGGTGAGGAGCGACGCAGCGCCGTGATAGGCCGTGACACCCACGTCTTCGAACACATAGGCTCCGACCAGGAAGTCTGCGTCGGCGGCATATGGGCTGAAGTTAGCCGGGATAGCCCCTGCCGGAGTCAGCGAATTGGCCGCTCCCGCGAGGGTTTGCCAGGAGGTTCCCAGGTTGATGGCAGGCTGTGAAACCGCCAGGCTGCCCAGCGCTCCCTGCAGCGTGGCGACGTGCTTGCCTTCTTCAACCGCGGTCTCGGTGGCATAGGAGCCCGCCTGAATCGTGCTGAACGGAACCTGGCTGCCGCCCGAAACCGTTCCCTGTGTACCCACGCCACCGCCCGCTAACGTAATCACAGGAGCTCCGGCGGCGGTAGACGCGGAGTTGGCCACGTCGATGGTCGTGCCGAAGGCAGCCAGGTAGTAGAAGTTGGCTTCGAGGTATTCGAGATTGAGAGCGAAGTTGAGAATATCGTTGTCGGTGTAGCTTGCAGCTTCCGCCTTGCGGGTAGAACCAAAGGCCATCGCTGCGAGCGAGCCGACGCTGAGAGCCATCATCTTGCGGCGGCTCTTGACGATAATGTCATCCAGTAATTGAGACTCTAGACTTGCCATAAAAATTCCGTCCTTATCGAGCCGCTTAGGCTGTGGTGGTTGCGAAGATGCTGTTGACGCCGCTGGGGTAGAAGCCGCCGCTCTTGGCGCCGACAGTGGCCGAACCGTATACGATGTGCAGAACCTGGTTGACGGTCCGTGCAAAGCCGACGGCGGTTGTGGGGCTGGCCGCAACGATTGAACTGGCGGTGGACGTGGTTGTCGGCAGGGTCAGCAGAGTCTCTACTGAACCTGTCGTGGACGGCGCTGCCGAATTGCCCACGGTGAGGGTGGCGCGCAAGGCCGCTACCTGGTTGGCAATGGTGATATACGGGAAGGCCGTAGCCGACCCGGCGGCGATGGCGCTGGCGGTGATGACGGTGCGGACGTAGGCTGCGTGATACGCCTCAACCGCGAGAATGCCGGCCGCCGCGGTAAGATAACCCGCTGCGACTCCCGCGGCGCTGATCAGCGGAGCGGCGCCCGAATAGGCTGTCACACCGACATCTTCAAAGATGAAGGATCCGATGAGAAACGCGTCGAAGCTGGTGAACGGGCTGAATGCACTGGTGCTGGTCTCGATACCTGCAGCAACCGCGAGCGGACCGAAGAAGGTCAGATCGATGTCCGGCATGGGAACCGCTGCCCCCGCCAGGGCGGAGCGCAGAAAGCGGACATGCTCCTGCTCTTCGTAGGCGATCTCATTGAGGATCTCCTGCTGCGCCGTGGTGAGGCCCGGAACCGCCTGCACGGTGATGTCTCCGCTGGTGGTTACCGTACCCGGCGATCCGCCCACGTTCGATCCAGCCAATTGGTCTGCGCTTGCCAGACCGGATCCGGTGGCTGCATAGAGATAGAAGCTGGCTTCCAGGTATTCGAGGTTCAGAGCAAAGTTCAGGACATCGGAGTCGGTGTAGCCCGTACTGGACGCGGCGGGGAGAACAACGGTTCCATTGTTGCTGCAGCCCGCAACCATTGTCGCCGCCGCGGCTCCACCAGCGCCGGCGAGAAAGGATCGCCGCGAAAAGAGGTAATTGAGTTTGTCGTCGAGCTTTTTCACGATACATCTCTCCTAAATTGCTTTTAGCTGAACCGCAAGTAAACCGAAGCGCACTGAGCACGCTGTGTGACTGCTTCGTGAGAGTAACGTGGATCACCTAACGTTGGATTGCAACTATCGCGTTATGTTCCCATTTCGGGAACGCCGCAGGCACTAGCTTGTAAGTACATAACTCGACGGTTAACACGCGAGTATGGCTGTTCGCCCGGGGCGAGAGCTCTTCTGAGCTACAGCAATACCAGAGTGGCTATACCCAGGGCGGAAGACGCTGCGTGGCTTTTCCTCAAGGAAAAGCTGCCCGGCACGATTCTCGCGAAGCACGGGAACTCTCGTATTGTTCTATACGCTTTGCACGGGAAGGGTCATCAGGTCCATCACGCAGGCCACCTCGCGTTGCACGAAGGGCTCGGCATAACGCACACCGGCCAGCAGACCATAGTGACGCGCGGTGGCGAAGGTGCGCTCACGGATGTCGTCTTCTGGAACGAAGAGTCCTGCGCCTGCGGTCTGCTCCCCGTACTGAGAACGATAAGCCAGCAAAGCATTCAGACGGGTTTCCAGGTGCGCGCTGATATCGACGACGAAGGTGGGCCGCACGTCGGCATACAGTGAGGCATAAAGAATTTTGTAGGGCCGGTGTGGAGGTCCAACCTCCAGCGGCAGGTCAAGGCGCGACAGGCCGGAGGCGAAGCAGGCTTCGTAACCGAGTGTAGAAGCGGTGTAATGGTCGGGGTGGCGTCCCTGCCAGTACGGCAACAGGACTACCCTGGGACGCAGCCGGCGCAACACCGCAGCGATCTTCAACCGGTTCTCCAGCGTGTTCTGCACGTTTCCATCGGGCAGGTCAAGCGCCTCGCGATGGCTGACGCGGAGTATCTTCGCGGCCGCTTCGGCTTCACGGGCACGGTCTGCGGCGGTGCCGCGTGTTCCACCCTCGCCCCGGGTCAGATCGAGAATGCCGGTGCGCCAACCCAGCGCCTGCTGCACCAGCAGGGTTCCGCCGCAGGTCTGTTCGACATCATCGCGGTGAGCGGCGATGGCGAGAATGTCGAGGGTTGCGGCGGGTGCTGGGAAGAGGGCCACGAGAGCACATTCCTGCTGGAGCAAATTACCTGTTGGCACAGTCCACGGAGTCACAGCAGCTGTAGTACCGCTACAAAGCGAACGCGCCTCCTGGGCAAGGCTATTAAACGAACGCTTCGCCCACACTTCGTTGCCGTCCGTGTCTTGCGATAGCCAAGACTTTGTCCTCCGCCTCATCTGGAATGATCGTCACTCGCAACCTAGAGCCCGGGAAAGTAAAACCAGGCTCTAGGAGCTTGTTGAAAATTGGCTTTTGTGGCTTCGCGAAGCCCGCTTTGATTGCGGGTTTCGTACTTGCCTCGCGGACATCCGAGGTGCTTTCTCAACAAGCTTCTAGTTGGCGCTGTTGGTCAGAGCATCCATGTAGGCCACATCATTCGCGGTGCCCTGGACGGTGATATTGGTGTTGTCGAGCTCCGACCCGTTGGACGTGTAGAAAGCATGAATCTGACCGCCGTAGGCCGTATACACCTTGCCGTAGTTCTGCACCCAGCAGATGCCGTCGAGGCTGCCATAGTAGTACTGGTTCTGGTTGGTGTTGGGATACCCGACCGTGACGGGCGTGACCGTCGCCGCCGAAGATTGAACAACCGCTGGAATGATCGTTGCGGGTGGCGTGGACGAGCCCAGGGTCACCATGGTGAGGCAGTTGTAGTTGCCGGCCTGATCGGTATAACCCTGTGCCGCCAGTTCTGTCTGCGCCGTGGCCGCGCGCACGCCGTTGGCGCACTGCGTTGAGCCGATCCACAGGGTGTTGTTGTCGGCGAAGAGCATGCGGGTGTGTGTGCCGTCCGAGATGGGGATCGGCGACCCCGCTGCATAGGTGCTGAGGTTCAGCAAGGTCAGATTACCCGCGAACAGGCCGGAGTAGGTC
The DNA here is from genome assembly GCA_964250885.1 of uncultured Acidobacteriaceae bacterium. GTDB lineage: Bacteria > Acidobacteriota > Terriglobia > Terriglobales > Acidobacteriaceae > Granulicella. Next base: position 7,750 of record CAXUIM010000191.1, read on the forward strand.
CCGCCGGAGGTGAGACTCTGTCCCGAGAGGTAAAGATTGGTCCCGTCCGACAGCGCGTCGGTCACGCCGCCGGGAATGGGTATGGGATTGGCAACAGGCAGCGCCGTGAGCGGCGAAGGAGCCCCGGAACTGAGCGGGGCAACCGTGGGTATCAGATTGATGTTCAGGGCGGCCATCTGCAGGAAGCTGACACTGGCGGTCGTGCCGCCGCACTCCGGACCGCAGTTGAGCAC
>CAXUIM010000192.1:0-7970 GCA_964250885.1 uncultured Acidobacteriaceae bacterium
GGCCGCGGCCAGGCGAATTCGTTCGTCGTTGGACTCCAGCATGGATTTCCAGACCGTCTCCGCATCGAAGTGCTCACACACAAAATTGGCGGTAGCGCGTCCTTGCGCCTTCACCGCGGGTCTGGTTTCGGCTCGCGGTCTTCCACCAGTCACCACCCGCAGGCTCTCTTGTATCTGCGGTTTGAATTCCTTGTCTTCCGCCCGCACTTCCGACGGCTTCTCCGCCATCTTGATTGCGCCCCCCCGTCTCGCTTCCTTCACTCCTGCAGTCTTCACTTCAGGATGCCTCCTGCGATCACCGTCCGCCACACCCGGCTCAGCCCGCGGATATGCGCTCTGCACTCACACGGGAGAGCACGTAGATCTCATCTGAATCTTATCGGGACTTGCCTGAACCTTCATGGAATGCATCGGGGCTCGGCACACCCAAAGCAATATCAGGGTTGCTGTACCCAGGGCCGCGGTCTTCAAGGGGCTTTTTCCCAGGAAGAGCCACCCTGCACACTGCTCCTCAGGGCGCTGTTACCCTGTTACTGCGCTTGGTCTTTGCATTCACATCATCAGCACGCCGTGTTCAGATGAAACTCACCCAAGGCAACTGTGATCTCTCCATCATCCCAGCGGCGAATCCGTCCGCCGGGGATCTGCTGAATCTCCTCTAGTTGCGGTGCAAGACTGGCGCTTGATCCTTGCTCCAGACTTGGACTTGGTTTTGCTTTCAGGCTGGTGCCCGATTGCACGGGTTGCGACTCAATTTGCGCGCCGGGAACAGCTTCTTTCCGCGGCTGAGGAGATTGCGGCTCTTCAGTCATCTCTTCGCTTCACCTACAATTTCGTCCACCATAGGTTTCAGGGCGGTTAATTTTGAGTCCGATACCCACACAACATCAGCTTCCCCCCGAGAAGTCAACGATGAAGCTTCTCCGGCGAACCATTTGTGTTCCTGGGGTTACCAACTTGGGAACCTTCTCATCAGGATCGTTTGCGGTGTTTCTACTTCCATCTCCGCACCGTTGCGCGAGAACCGTGCGTACCTCGTTCGCGATTCGCCTCTCTCAAAGGCTCAACACAGCTACCTGCGGTAAGTCGGTCGCTCGCCACGACTGAAACGCCAGCGGGCAGGACACTCCAGAAAACCCGATGAGTTGATCCGGCCCCATGAAATACCAGCCCGCGTGGGTGTGTTCACACGCCGCATCCGGAATGGCGTCTTGCGCAGCAGACGCGCTATCGCGGGTCTCGACTGTCGTCTGCGGCGCTGGAGTCGCCTCACGCCTGCGTGGGAACGGCCAGATCAACCCAACCAGTAGAATCGCTGCGCTTAGCTTCATGCACTCTCCCTAGATTATTTCTCTGCAGGTGTACAGGGGAGCCTTGGGTCCCATGGCCGTTTTCCCCCGAAGAAAACGGCCCGCGCACCATCTATCCGCTGCCCGGCAATAGAAGGAATGCTCTAAGACAACTAGGACAACTCCGCCGCCTGGACATACGCCTCATCGAAATACTGAAAGGGTCCAAATTCTCGTGCCGCCGAGGTCAGTAGCCAGAACGAGCCATAAGCAAACGCAATCGCCCACTCTTTCCACAGCCACAGGTTCGCTTCAATCTGTTGAAACTCAGGTTTATTCATCGCCATATATGATCGAGCAGCTTCAGGATCAAGCCCACCATGGCTCCCGCTCCCACGGCGTATCCGGTGAACTTGGCAAACTTCAGATCCAGCATGTGCAGGGCATCGACAATCTCCTGCTGACTGCTGCGTATGTCGTGAATACTCCGCCGGTTCTCTTTGTGCTTGGCATTCAGATCGCGCCGGAATACATCCAGGCCACCCTCCAGACCGCGCACGCGTCTGTCCAGCGCCGCATGGTCCGCCCGCAATGTAGCCACCACAATTCTCAAGGTTGCGTCCTCGTCCACGGCCTAGAGGCTCCCATGGGTGTGGCTCTTCACCGCAGAGGGCCGCTTGCCGAAAGGCCGCGTCTGTATGTTCCACCCCATACCCTTCGGTTGTCCGCCGCTGCTGGAAAGACTCTGCCGCTCTAGGTGCGCATTCCGGTAGTCAGTGCAGCCGGCATGCTCCATCTGCGCCTCCTCCAGCATGTCTATGAACCGGTCCGGGTCCGAGATCACGGCCCGGCTTACATGCGTCGCCTCAAAGCAGGCGGAGCACCGCATGACTTGGTCTCGATTGTCGAAGCTTACCGTGCTATCGGAAATCATTGCCTGCCCCCAAAAGAATTGGCACACAGCCCTTCACGCTCCGTGTGCAAAATTGTTTACTGCGTTACACCAGTCCTGATTCATCCACTGCCTGCACAAACTCCGCTCCGCTCACAAATCCGCCAGCCTCTTGTTCACAAGCCGTCGCGATTCGCTCTGCGTGGTAGAGCTCGACAGGATGAGCCGTGTCCCACACGCACGGCTCGCCTGGCTGCGCGCTGCAGTTTCCGCAGGCCCACTGCAGTGGGTCGCTCATCGATACTGTTGAACATCGATTGGCGTGCCGAACGAAGGCGCCTCAGGACGGCTGATGACGCTGTCAAACACATCCCCGATGTCGTGCCGTGACTGGGCCTGCTTTGCTTGCGTGCCCGCCCAGGGTTTGCCAAAGTGCAGCGTCCAGAAGTCGATCTGATCCATCAGCTTCTCGCAGTACGCATACGGGATCCAGCAGAAGCCGTGGTCTCCCCAAGTCGCACTCCAGCTATTCGCAACTTCGAACGCGCCAATCTGGCCCAGCACATTCTTCGATTCATCGCAGCCGATCACGTGCATCTCATGGCCGCCGGTCGCCGAGCCCTTGGGCATCGCAATCAGTCCGTCGCTGGCAGCCTGGTCGCTCTCGAACTGGTTGAACAGCGGTGTTCCGATCGTGAAGGTATAGCCGGACTGCAGCACTGTCTTCGCTGTGTCTACATCCAGAATGCGGTGATAGGCGTCGCACTTGAACTGCTTGGCATCCGCCAGCATCGGCGCCGTCGGCTTCAGAAAGATCTCCTTGTCCGAGTAAGGGTCTTCCGACTCCAGGCAAACTCCCACTCGAGTCAACACCTGGAAAATGGTGCGCGAATCCGCGCCCGCATCCTGATCGAACGTCCCTTCCGTCATGCGCTCCTGCGCATACTGGAACAGCGGGGAAAACCGTAGGCTCCCGCGATCGATACTCAGCGGCAGCTCGGATTTGTGCCGGCGGAATGCCAGCTCCAGGATCTCCGTGCCCGCATGCGCCGTGCAGGATCCCGCCTGTCCCTGGTCCTTGATGTACGGAACCTCGGAGCGGTAGCTGACAATCACCGCGGCGGCCGCCTGATTGGGCGCGACCACGTGGTCCCGCGCATCATAGGCGTCTTTGCGTACATTGAGGATGTGTCCCATATCGCTCCTTGTTCTTCTCCGGAGTGTCCAGGTGCCGGGTGCTCCACATCTCGCTTTCGAGATGTGGGTTCGTAGCACGTTCCCCGGCACCCATTCATGCACGCGCTCTTCGATGGGTCTGTATAAGAACCCTCAGGAAGAACTTAGAGATTGATCCCCATCGTCGCCACGAAGGCCTTCAAATCAGTCCACGAAGCCTTGAAAGCCGCGGCTGCCGCCTCGTCCAGCGTCACCGTCAACCCACCAGCGGCGGCCGCCGATACATCGCCCACGGCTACCTCGGTCTGCGCCAGCAGCACAGCCAGTGCTGCCAGAACCTTCGGGCTCGCCGCCGCCACCTTGGTCAACACAATGTCGGTCGCAGTCAACGCCTTGAGTGCATCCTCAGCGGCAACTTCAATCGCATGCTCCGCATCCAGAAAGATTGTTCCAACGCTCATCGTGCTCTCCTCGGCTCTCGCCGGACTGCTGTCCGCGGCTTTCGCGGTCTTGCTCTCCGCAACCTTTATTGCCGCGGATAATTCCCCACCTTCGCCGCTCGGGCCGCTCTTTCGCCCGGCTCCGGCGCCGCCACAGCGCTCGCTGGTATGTTGGTCACCACAAACGCCGCAGCCGCGGCCGGAGCCGGAGCACGCTCGCCGCGAGTCCTTTACTCGACGCGAGCGGCTTCGCCGCCACAAACCTCGCCCGGATAGTTGCTTCCTCGGCAGGCTCGGCCGCGAAGACATTGTTGCCGCTGCATTGCAACGGAAATCTTGTAGAAAACTCCAGCTTTATTGAAGTCTGCCTTTCCGAAGCAGACTCCCTCTTACGACTTCGCCGGCTCGTCCTTGAGCACCACTTCCTCGGTCGTAACCGTCTGCCGGATGCCCAGCACCTCTTGCACCTGCGGATTATGCAGCAGCATCGCCGCGCCGCTCAGAGCGGTTATCGTCGCCGCTGCATGCGTATGCTTCTCCGTCAGTCGCAACACAAACTGGCTGACTGCCGGAACCTGCATCAGCGCGCCAAAACCCAGCAGCGCTGATACCAGCGACTTGGTGCTGAGCTTCAGCTTGGAAGTGTCAATCTGCACGGTCTGTCTCCCTCTGCGGCTCTGCAGCAACTGCACCGGCTTCGTTCCGGTGTTGACGCTTCTGCTCGCTTGGACCCTTACAGAAGCATTCACTGAGCCCGCCTGCTCACCTGCATGGGCTGCCCTTGCGGCTTCCTTCTGCTTACGCCGCCTTCCGATCTGCGGCCGCCGTCAGCTCTGGCTTGCTTGGTCGCGGACCCCACCCGGCAACCAGCGACTGATGATGCCGGGACCCCATTACCGCCGCCAGCGTCACATTCGCGCCCATCGAGCAGCTCGCATCCCTGAGCTTCAGCTGCGACGGTTCCACCAGCATCAATATGCTGTTGTACTTCCAGTTCACCCAACGTGCGATCCGAAGAACATTCACCAGGTAGGCGGCGCTCTCCTCATCCGTGTGATACGCCGGCACACCATTGGTGCGAGTGCCCTTCGCAAACACGGCTATCTTCATCTCTGGCCGACTAGAGACAGCTTCGCTCATAAGTTTTACGGGTCGTGACCGGAGACTGGCGGCCACCTTCCAGAACGCAGCAACGGCGGGAAAATACGCGCCGGCTCCGTTGGGTTCGGCATAGGGTGCCGCGTCCCGCGCTTACTGGAGCAGCAGCGCGATTAGTAAAGTACAGCAGACTCTACATGGCGTCAAGCCTAAATCGCATAATTTCCAAAAATAAGTTGTGAGGCATTCTTCGCTCTCCGCCTGCTTGCATATAAAACTGCCCGCTCGGCAGCTACAAAGCCAGATGCCATCCCTCATAACGGCCTGTTTGCGCCATGAGGGTGACAAAACCCAAAAACTCACTTCCACAGTCGCTGCTCGCCCAGATGCGGCCCCGCCTTGCGGATCTAAAAGCTTGTTGAAAAAGCACCTCGGATGTCCGCGAGGCAAGTACGAAACCCGCAATCAAAGCGGGTTTCGCGAACCTAGCGAAGCCACAAAAGCCAATTTTCAACAAGCTCCTAAAGCATTCCTCCTGCGGGTGTAGAGGGCAGCTTCGACTGACATGGCCGTTGCGAAGAAGGAAACAGCACTCGCACCGATCATCCCGCGTCACAGCATCAGGAAACATACGTCCACATCTGGAGATGTATGTGCAAATGGGCCGGGGCCGCAACCTTCCAGCCTCGTCATGGAAGGTTGCACCGCCGCATTAGTGTATGCGATCAACAGCGGATGCAGTCAGGAGCGGTCGCTGCTTGATTCTCGAGCGCCGATTACTTGATCTTCGTACCGATGCTCTTGAAGGTTTGCGTCGCCGCACGCAGAGCCGAATCGTACGTCTTGCCCGACAACACGGGAGACTCGCCATACTTCCGCATGATTTCCGCCTGGTCTTCCATGAACTTTGCCGCTGTCTGATTAGCTTCTTGACTGGACATAGACTCTCCTTTGGCTTAAGAGCTTGTTGAAAAAGCACCTCGGCTGTCCGCGAGGCAAGTACGAAACCCGCAATCAAAGCGGGTTTCGCGAAGCTAGCGAAGCCACAAAAGCCAATTTTCAACAAGCTCTTACAGCAGTATTACTGTAGGTGTACCCAAGGCTCCAGGTGTCAACGCCGTTTTTCCCCGGGAAAAACGGCACTCGTACACTTCGAATCGCACAAGGACAGTAATACTGCTCTAGACGACCCTAAAGCAAATCCGGTTGCGGGAACACCTGCTCCACAATGTACTCTGCGAACCACAACACCCAGTACTTCTGAGTCAGCTTTCTTTCTCGCAGATGCTTCTCGAACGAGGGAAGAATGCGCAGCGGATTCTGTATAACCGCCACCACATCGCCAATCCTCACTCGTTCCCCGGGAGGAACGCACGTCTTCGAGTACTCCAGAGCACTATGCGCCATGGCTGCAAACAGAGCCGGCTCCCTTGCATAAAGCTTGTCGAAGCCCTTCCCTGTCAGCCGATGCAGTTTCTCCGTATCGAGGCTCATCCCTCTCTAAAGGTACCGCAGGATCAGCACGAAGCCGTACAGTGCCGTCAGCACCAGAACCAGCAGAAAGCCCCAGACGGTGACCGCATACAGTCCTCTCGACGGAAACTCAAACCACCCCAGGCAGAATCCCGCATCCACCAGGGCCAGCGTGAACGGAACCAATCCCAGCTTTCCCGCCCGCTCGTACCGGTCCAGCAGTTCGTCGTCAGTAGTTCCAGGAAAGCTGCTCGCCTGGCTGAACACAAATCCCGATACCACCAGCAGCAGACCGGCCACTCCCACAGCGGCGCCGAGCAACGCAATCACCACATCCTTCGCGTACTCGGGAACAGGCAGCATCGGCTTGTACTGGATCTTATCTGAGCGGCGCACAAAGAGCCGCGCCGTCCCCGCTTCCCGATACTTGCGCCGATTCCCCCTCAATCATCTCTTCACCGCGAGCACCATGCCGCCTCACGGGCTCTGCTGTCCCCTGAAGCCTCATCACCCGAGCGGCTTCCGGCATTGCACCGCTGCAGGAGAAACGCTCTAAGCCGCCGCCTCAAACTCGAGCCGAGGCTTCGGTCCACGCCGGCAGGCCAGCAGCCCTCTGGCTCGCTCCAGCACACGCGCTACCAGCGCCGGGCCCGCCACTTCGTAGCCGTCGGCTGTACTCTGTACGGCTTCCTCCCGGTCGCAGTCGAACAGCAGCACCTTGCGTCCCTGCCGGCGCAGAGCTCCGATGACGGGCTCGGCGGCCCACTGCGTCAATACCAGCGAACACTCCGGGTGCTTCGCCAGCTGCACCCTCGCTTCCTCCGGCGTCGTGGCCGCCAGTACCGCGTACCGGGCAGCCACGTCCAGCCGCATGCTCCAGAGCGACAGATCCACGTCGTTCCGGGCCAGCAGCAGCACCTTCTTCCGCGGCTTCACGCGACCTCCTTTCTTCTGCCGTGCATGCGATTTGTGGGAAATAGATAAACCGCCGGCTGCTTGGGCCCCACGCTTACAACTGGTGCACCTCCGCGAAGCAGGTTCCTTCCATCCAGTACCGGCCCACCTTCCGCCATTGCCGTCGCTACCGGCGACTTCCAGGTAAGTGAAGCCCGCCGCGCGACCTCCCGCTCCTGCCGCTGCCGCGCATCCGCCGCGCGTATCTCTTCGGTCACCTCGATCGTCCTGCAGGGGAATACTGGATACTCCTCCTCCAGCTCCCTCCATGTCTCCAAAGTCCATTCCGGCTGTTCATCATCCAGCACCACGCTGAAACCCACCAGGTCCAATTCTCTGCTCAGCTCTCTCTTATCCACCGCGCCTTGCCTCCGTGTGTCTCCGCACACCGATCCGTGTGCGGAGATTGAAACGTCCTGGGAACGTGAGGCTGTGAAGTGCTACCTGCTGTGCAGTGAATCGCGCTGCGGCTTTCCCTCGCTCTTGATGGCTGGGTGAAGCGCACAGCTCCTTCAGGAATCTACGTGGAGACCGGCCGTGCCACAGCCGCCGCCCTCGCATCCTCTGAATCTTTAGGAGCCCCGCTAGGGGCTTGTTGAAAAAGCACCTCGGATGTCCGCGAGGCAAGTACGAAAGCCGCAATCAAAG
>CAXUIM010000193.1:0-1181 GCA_964250885.1 uncultured Acidobacteriaceae bacterium
TCTGTACGCTGCCCAGCTGAGCGCCCAGCAGCATGAAGCCGCCCAGGATCGTCAGCCAGAGGCTGCTGAGCACCAGACCCGCGACGATCATTCCCAGCGCCACCGCGGTGCCGAGGCCGAATGCGGGTAACGGGACACCACTCCTCGGCCTGACCTCAGCACCGGTCTGTGATCCGCCCGGGGCGCCAGCGGCTGTGCGGTCGCCCGGCTTGCCGCGGTCGCGGCCCCCGCGCGAACTCTTGCTCGAGAGAGAGCGCAGCATGTGGCGCGTGGGCATGATGGGAGTGGGCAGCAGGCCCACCGCTCCCAGCAGCAGCTGCGTCCACACGAAGCTGCGCAGCACGTGGGATGTGCCAATCCAGGGCTGCATCAGCAGCGACACCCGCGGCTCCAGAGCGTAGCTGATTCCGAGCAGGATCAGGCCCATCGCAAAGTTGGCGGTCAGCCCCGTTGTGGTCAGCAGCTTGGTGCTGGCCTGGGGAGTACGGCCGTCCCGGTGCGAAAAGGCCATGATGCCGCCGACCGGCAACAGGAACAAGGCGCGGAGTTGGAGCCCAAGGTAAGCCGCCGCGATAGCGCGGGCCACCTCCCGCACCAGCACCGCAAAGCACAGCGCCAGCCACAGCCCGACACCCCGCGAAGCGTCGCCATTGAGGGTCTCCGAGAAGACGATCGCCAGCACCAGCAGCAGCGGGAACAGGATGTGGACGCGAATGTCGACACCCAGAAACCTGCCGATCGGGAAGGAGGAACGCAGCATATTCTCTTCATTGTAGGATGCAGCCCCTGTCGGGGACCCCGACCTGCGGTCCGGACTGGCGGCCCAGCGACCCAAAACGGCCCGGTCGCGGCAGCCGCGCTCAAGGCCGGCCGGCGGCGCGCTGTATCCTTGCCGCATGCGTGTGGCTGCATGCGTGTAATCGCCGGCGAGTTCCGGTCCAGGCGGCTGCAGGCTCCGCGCGGAGTTGCGACCCGGCCCACCAGCGACCGCCTGCGAGAGACCCTCTTCAATGTGCTCGGCCCACGCGTGGACGGCGCGCGCTTTGTCGATCTCTACGCCGGCTCGGGCGCGGTAGGGATCGAAGCGCTTAGCCGGGGCGCGGAGTTCGTGTGGTTTGCCGAAAAGGCTCCGGCGGCGGTCGCGGCCATACGCGCCAACCTGGCGGCGCTCAAACCGGCCG
>CAXUIM010000193.1:1281-4536 GCA_964250885.1 uncultured Acidobacteriaceae bacterium
GGAGGCTGAGGCGGACTGGCAACTCTCAAAAACCGCCGCCCTCGTGGGCGCCGGTTTCGAGATCCACGCGGAAGGGCACCTCGCGATCGGTACGCATGTTCCAGCCAGTACCGTGCAAGCGGCCCCCTGCAATCCCTTCGAGGGTGACGCCCTCCCAACTGAGCCGCGCCGTCTGCCAGCGCAGACCGCCCGCGTCGATGGCCGCGACGGTGTGGAAGCCGGCGAGCAACAGGAGGCCGTCGGCTGGCGCGGACAGCACCTGCACCACGGGCCGCGTTGGCAGATGCAGGCACTGCGTGGGGGTCAGCGTGTCCACAAGGTACCCATAGCCGCCCGCCAGGGCCAGCATGTCATCGGCGCGTGGACAGGCGAAGATGCCGGTCGGCAGCGCCGGGTCGCGGAAGCCGAGAGCGCAGGTGGCCAGAAAGCTGCCCCCCGTGGAAGGCTTCACCTCCAGTAGAAGCGCGCCGCGGCCCATCGCCTCTTCCTCCCCGGGTACAAAGCGCGGATAGACGAACTGCCGCGCCGGCGCGATCAACGGCGCTGCCGCCAAGACCCGCGCAGCCCAGGTCTGGGCGAAGGCCTCCGGCAAAGGTTTGCCGCCAGACGGTGCACTCCTGGTCTCGTTCACTCTTTTGCCATTGCCCTTCAGCGTGCCTCCTTAAGCTGTCTTAGCGCAAATGCTCCCAGCCCCCGGGCCGGAGCGCCTCGCCCCGGCCGGTTCCTGTTCTCCGTCCGGTCTGATTTTCGCTGAAACCGTGCAGCAGGGTCACCTGGGCCGCTCCCCTGGGCCGCCGCACGATGCGGCCGATGGCGGTGATCGGGACACCGTCCAGGGAGCGCGGCATGCGGGTTCCCGCAACCGCGGTAAAGAGCAGCTCGTAATCCTCCCCGCCGTGCAGCGCGGCCTGCAGGGCGGGCGCGGCGCCCAGAGCCGCGGCCAAGGGGTGCAGCGGCAGGGCGGCGGCGTCCACCTCGGCGGCAATCCCAAACTTCGCGGCCTGGCTCGACTGATGGCACAGGTGCGCGAGATCAGTCGACAGGCCGTCGCTGAGATCGATGCAGGCGCTGGCCAGGTTCCGCCGCAGCAGGGCTCGGCCGACACCCAGGCGGGGCTGCGGAAAGAGGTGCGGATGTTGCCCACCGGCGCGGGCCGCGCGGAAGCTGCGTGGCGATGCAGCCAGCTTTGCCAGCTCGGCCGCCGCTCCCCCCAGGGCGCCGGTACAGTACAGCCGGTCTCCCGGCCGCGCTCCAGAGCGCCGCAGGGCCCGGCCGGCGAGTGCGGAGCCCAGCAGAACGATGTCGGCCAACACCGGTGCGTCGACTTCCTTGACCGTCCTGCCTTCCCGTCTTCCCCCCGCCCAGGCCGGGTTCACGCTCCCAGTTCCGGCGCCCGTTCCGGTTCCACTTGCGGGGGATTCGGACGTATCGCCGCCGGCCAGGGGAACGCCGTGGATCCGCGCCAGCCCCAGCAGGCCATCGAGGAAGCCATTGATCCAGCGCCGGTCGCGCGCCAGGGAACGCGGCAGCGCCAGTGACAGAAAGGCCGCCAAGGGCGCGGCCCCCATCGCCGCCAGATCGCTCAATCCCCGCGCCAGGGCCCGATGCCCAATCGCCGCCGGCGCGTGCCAGTCGCGGCGAAAATGCCGGCCTTCCAGGGAAAAATCGGTTGTGACCAGCAGATCGTGTCCGGGCGGCGGGCGCAGAATGGCGCAGTCATCGCCAATGCCCAGCCTCAAGGCGCTTCGGCCCAAGCCGCCGCGGGTCAGGCCGCCGCGGGTCAGGCCGGGGCTGCTCTGCCGTGGCGCGCCGCCCTGAGCGCCGGCTGCCCGGAAATCGGCCTGGGCGCGCGAACGAACGAGCTCTATAAGCGCCAGCTCGCCCCCCGGCCTGGAGGCGGGCTTGCCCCCGCGCTTCAAGGCCGATGGTTTGCGTGCACCCGCTACGGACGGCATACCGCACAGGATAGAGCAAAGTACCCGTGGTCTCCGAGAGCCACGAAGACCACTGCCGTTTCTCCTCGGGAAACGGCACTCTCATACTTCTCCCCACCGCATTCCACCCCACCCACGCTTCGCAAGCTTCAGAAAATTCGCTCTGAATGCCCGTCGCACCCCGGAATGGAGCCTCGGAGGTTTGCCGGGGCGGCTGGGAAGCATTAGAATCTTCTAAGGCGCCCTGGCCCAGAGTCGGGGTTGTCCGAAGAGTCGTTACTGACTGAAAGGTCGTTACGCGACCTGACATCCGGTGAACCGCCCTCCCGGATCTGCTGCTTTGTTCTTCTGTTTGTCTGGAGCACGGCTGGGCACCGGCTCAAAACCCCACAAGAGAGTTAGAGATCTGTGACGTGAAGAAATGGTTTCCGTTACGCAAGCGGTACATTGTCTACGTCTCGCGAGCTGAGGACGGCACGGTCGATCGAGTCACGATCCCCATGCGCTACGCCTACATTTTCGTGGCGGCGGCGGTTACGGGCCTGTTCACGATCGCCGGTCTGGCGGGATCCTATACGCGCATGCTGGCCAAGGCAGAGTCCATCAATCACATGCGCGCTGAGCTCGCGATGACCCGCAACGACTACGCGCACCTTGAAAAGAAGGCGCACGAGAAGGACGTTCAGGCCGCCAGCCTGAGCTCCCTGGCAACCGAAGTCTCCGCCATCTACGGGCTGACCGCCGGCAAGCTGACACTGCTGCATGGCCACGACGGTCGCCACGCCCGGCCAGCCGCGATCGCAGCCGCCAAGGCTCCTTTGAAGGACGACTCGGCCGGGTTGAACGATGAAGGCTATAGCCGGTCGGTGGACCTCTTCATGGCCCTGCAGAACACAGCCAGCCAGGGCTTGAGCTCACAGGCCGGCAACCCCAGCCTCGGCGTGCACGCCATGCTCAGCAGCTTCGCCAGCATCGATGCTGCGGAGTCCGGCTCCCAGATGCCCGACATGTGGCCCATCCTGGGCCCGATTACCAGCGGCTTCGGAGAGCGTGAGGACCCGGTGCTGGGCAACGGCGAGGGCGAGTTCCACAAGGGGGTCGATATCGGCTCGCCGGATGGAACACCCGTGCATGCGCCGGCGGATGGCCGCGTCGTCAAAGCCTCCCTCGGCACGGGCTATGGGCGAGAGATACAGATTGATCATGGCAACGGCATCGTGACCGTGTACGGTCATCTGCAGGGCTACAACGTCGTCGAAGGACAGACGGTAGTCAAAGGCGAGGTGATCGGGTTCGTGGGCCACAGCGGCCGCGCGACCGG
>CAXUIM010000193.1:4636-7951 GCA_964250885.1 uncultured Acidobacteriaceae bacterium
GCCACGCCCACGGGCCGGCCCCAGACCTGACCGTCGGGGGTTACAAAGCCGGTCAGGAAGTCATCGTACTCGCCGGTGGCGTGTCCACCGCGCATGGGAATGCTGATGACCTCGTACCCTGCCCGGTTCTTGCGGTTCCAGCTGCCATGTTCGGCGGCGAAGGCGTCGCCATCGTAGACCGCCGGGAATGCGTCATGAGCGGAGGTCGAGGCCGTGGGATAGAAGGTCATCTCCAGCGAGGCCATGTGCGGCTGAACCAGGACGTCCGGCGTGAGGACCTTGGAGGCGAGATTCACGCGCTGGCAGTTGCTGGCCTGATCCGAGGTAAGGGCGGCCGCCTGGAGGTTGGGACCGGTGCCGTTGGCGCATGGCTCGGGAAGCCGCGGGTCCTGATGACCGCCCATGTAGTACCAAGGCCAGCCGAAGAATCCGCCCTCCGGCACGCTGGTCACGTAGTCCGGAACCAGGTGATTGCCCAGGTTGTCCCGCTCATTGGTGGAGCACCACAGCTGTCCCGTGCTGGGATTGATGGCTTCACCCACACAGTTCCGGATTCCGTGTGCATAGACCTCAACGAACTTGCCCTCCGGAGTGAACTCCAGCACGTCCGCGCGGTGGAACTCACGGGGGTGGGTGTCCGCGTCATCCACGTTGGAACCGGAACCCACGGAGACCAGCATGTGCCGGCCGTCTTTGCTGAAGATCACGTCACGGGTCCAGTGGCCGCCTCCCGTCAGTTGAGCGTAGCCCGGGATGTTGGGCACCACGGTTTCCGCGGGGCCGCTGGCGTGGAGGTCGCCCTCGGTGTAGGGGAAGCGCTGAATGGTCGTGGCATTGCCGACGTAGACAAACTTCGGATGCTCCGCCGGATAGAACGCGATACCAAAGGGATGGTCCAGTCCGGTGGCGAACTTCTCAATTTGGGCGGCTTTGCCGTCGCCACCCGCCCCGCGCAGCACGAGGAGCGTGCCCGCGCCGGAGTCAGCCACAAACAGATCGCCGTTCGGGGCGACGGTGAGAAAGCGCGGTTCGGTGAAAGTTCCGCCGCTGAGCTCCATGTGCTCCTTGTTATCGGCCCGCTGCATTGGCGCTGCATCGCCGCCGGCATAGAGCGTCACCTTGAAACCGGCGGGCGCGACCGGCCAGGCGTTGGCCGGCCGGGGAATGAGCTGCGGCGTGTTGTTCACCGCTTCAGCGGGCTTGGGCTGGGGCAGATCCGCCAGGGTAATCTTGTGGCGAACGCCGGGGTGCTGCTGGGCCCAGTCGGTGAAGGCAGCCTGCCCGGTCAGCACAGGGCCCTGCGCCTGCCCGCAAGCCAGGGGAGACAGAGCCGCCGCTCCGGCGAGCAGCGCGCAAATTCCCAAGCCGCGGGACGTGAGGCGCGGCAGCGGCAGGCTCCTTCTAGGCGACGAAAACGTGTTCGAGAACTCCGGGGAACGGTTCGACATAGCGATGCACACCTCCTGGCACGACTCTTGCTGGTTTTGTTCCGGCCGCGACAAACGACGGGCGGCTAATACCAATCTGACGGCTACCCATCTGACGGCGAAGATTCTGACGCACCGGATCAATTCACTTGGACGCCGGAATCGCGGGGGACGTCTCCAGGGCGGTCGCACCGCCAAGGGGAGCTGGACTGGCTGAGGCGGCGGAGGCCGGATCATGCGCCGCGGCCAGGATCTTCAACTCTTCCACCGTCGCGGTCGCGTTCAGCAGGGCGCGGTCCCGGCGCCGCTGCAGGTTGATCGAATCCAGAATGGCGCGCACTGCGGCCCCGGCGGCATCGTGCGTCGGCTGCGCGCTGCCAATGCCGCGCAGAACGCCCAACACGGTGGTCAGGGTTTCGATCGTACTCTGCGCTGCGCTCTCACTGGGTGCAATCTCCTCGACACGCAGGTGCACCGAGCCGCCCGCGCGCAGGTGCAGCGCCCGGTTGTATCCCAGGCTGGCGACCAGGTCCGTGTCCTCCGGCAGCGGCAGCTGCAGCCCCAGCACGGAGATGTAGCCGTCCTCGGAGAATGGCAGGCCGATGCGGCCGATCCCCCACGCCTGCGCCAGCAGCGGCACCTCATGAAAGTGTGCCGCCAGCACGGAGGAGCCCGGAGTGCCCAGCCCTGAGGCCCGCGACCGGTCGATCATGGAATGAATTTGTTCCGATGTCGGCATGTTGGAAGCGGCAATGGTGTCGTAGCCCAGCTGCGCCACTCGCAGCGTCTGCCCGTCGATGGGAACGCTGTAGATCTCGCGGCCGGCGTAACTCTCGCGCGAACGGGCAACGCTCTCGAGATAGCGTTGCAGACGCTGCCCGTCGAAGCGGCCGACGAAGACTTCGGACACATAGAGCTCCGCGGAGGGTCCCCGCTTCTGCCCGGCCGGCACGGGGCCCGCGCTGGCGACGCGATGCAGCGCCAGGGCCGCCGCGTCGATGTCGCGCTCGGGCACGATGCCCGTCTCCGCGATGAAGCGCTGCAGCTCCGGACTGC
This sequence comes from uncultured Acidobacteriaceae bacterium, assembly GCA_964250885.1. Lineage (GTDB taxonomy): Bacteria > Acidobacteriota > Terriglobia > Terriglobales > Acidobacteriaceae > Granulicella. Next base: position 7,120 of record CAXUIM010000193.1, read on the forward strand.
GCTCCACCGGTGTCTGATCGAAGCGAGTGAAGGCGCGAATCTCCTTCAGATGGACGTAGGCGATGGCGTCGCATTCGGGCAAGAGGCGCGCTGCTTCAGGCGGGGCCTTGGCGCGTAGATAGAAGGCGACTCCGAATGCGATCAGCAGAGCGATCACGATGAGCAGCGGAATGGACGTGCGTCTTCGCAGAAACCTCTCCGGAGTCCTCAGAGCATTCTAGAGCGGACTCACACTGCCTTGGACTTCAGAGCCGTGATTCGATGTGATTTTCCCAAGAAAGCAACGCCAATCCAACAGGTTCCCCACATTTATTGTGATACAGCTCTATTCCCGGATGGAGAAGGTGAAGATTTTGCCTGTCCCGGCAAGGCCTTGTGGGTTGGAGGAGCCAGGCGGCAGCACCCCGTACTCGCCCTTCTCGATGTCGACCGGCACCGTAAACGTGTACATCCGCGGCGCGACCTTATGAGGGTGGAATTCGATCTCGTCGCGGTCCGATCCGCTCTCGGAGTGGAAGACGCCCCCTGTCATGACACGAAACTCGCGATTGCTGCTGTGCTCGCGGAAGCGGATGAACTGATACTCGTCGGGCGCGGTTCCGTTAGGAGCGTAGATCAGGATCTGAACGCCGGTGGGGACCACCAGATCGGACTTGGCGCCATCGACGTGTCCGTTCATGTCCTTGCTGACGATGCCGTGGGTAAGAAGGCTCTTAACCTCTCCCCCGGATTTGAAGGCGACGCGCTCATTTTTGAGCGGCGCCCACTGGCCGCCGCCCTTGCTGCCCGGAGGCAGTTTGTAATACACGCCGATCTCATCAATCCCCGGAGC
>CAXUIM010000194.1:0-3946 GCA_964250885.1 uncultured Acidobacteriaceae bacterium
GGTCAGAGCCCAACCCACGCTACCCAGGTTGGCGCGAAGCTGCTTCTCGTCGCGTGCTCCGATGATCAGGGTGGATATGGTCGGGCGCGAGAGCAGCCAGTTGAGGGCAATCTGCGGAATGGTTTTGCCGGTCTCCTCCGCGACTTTGTCCAGTGCGTCGACCACCTTGTAGAGGTACTCCTGATCCGGCTGCGGACCGGCGCCGACGACCTGCCTTTCGTGCAGACGGCTGGTCTCAGGCAATGGGTGTCCGCGGCGGATCTTGCCGGTAAGGCGGCCCCAGCCGAGCGGACTCCAGACCAAAGCGCCCACGCCTTGATCCAGCGCCAGGGGCATCAACTCCCACTCGTAGTCACGGCCCACCAGCGAGTAATAGACCTGGTGGCCGGCATAGCGCGCCCAGCCGTAGCGCTCCGAAACGGAGAGCGACTTCATCAGGTGCCAACCGGAGAAGTTGGAACAGGCGATGTACCGGACCTTGCCCTCGCGCACCATCTTGTCCAGCGTGTTGAGGGTCTCTTCGACCGGTGTGGTCGCGTCGAAGGCGTGCAGGTGGTAGACATCGATGTAGTCGGTATTGAGGCGCTTGAGCGAGGCCTCGAGCGCCTGGATCAGGTGATAGCGCGAGCTGCCCACATCGTTGGGGCCTTTGCCGAAGCGGAAGGTGGCCTTGGTGGAGAGCAGGACATCCTGCCGGGGCAAGTGTGCGATGGCCTTGCCCAGCATGGTCTCGCTGGCGCCGTCGGAGTAGATATCGGCGGTATCGAAGAAGTTGCAGCCGGCTTCCATGCAGATGTCGATCAGCTGGCGCGCCTGGTCCTGTGAGGTGTTGCCCCAGGCGGCGAAGAACTCGTTGCCGGCGCCGAAGGTTCCGGTACCAAAGCAGAGCTCGGGAACTTTGAGGCCGGAGCGGCCGAGAGAGCGGTATTCCATGTGTGGGTCTCCAGAGTGTTTGGATGCAGGCGCGCGCCTGAAGTCGCGGTCCCGGCCGCTGCGGAACGCAGACTTGCATTGCCGGCTTCGACTGAAGAGCCAGATCCAGACGTTCAGCAACGGGCCTTCGCCTGCGGGCCGCGCCACATCCGATACAGTATTCTCATGCTCGACGTTCACCCTCCTCACAAGGCGATCGAGGGTGTAGGAGAGTTCTTCCTGCACCTGTTTACGATCACGATCGGTCTGCTCATCGCCGTGGGCATCGAGGCCGCTGTGGAACACCACCAGCAGCATGAGCTCGCGAATCAGGCGAGCCGGACGATGACAGCTGAAATTCGCAAGAACGCGGCGAGCGTGGCGGGCGCCCTGCGTGACATCGCGCGGGAACAAGCGAAGATGAAGGCGAACCTCGCGGGGGTTCACAAGTTCCAGGTCAACCCGAAGGACGGCTCGGATCTCAATATCGACATCAGCTACAGCGATATAAGTCTCCAGGACACGGCCTGGAGAACGGCGCAAGCTACCAATGCGCTCGCTTATATGCCCTATGCGCAGGCCGAGAAATACAGCAGCATCTATAGCGCGGAGAAGAATTTCCTGACGCAGCAGGAACAGCTTGCGGGCGACGAAGTCCGCTCCCTGGGAATTATCGAGAAATATCAGATCGGTGACGCGAAACTGAACAGGGATGCGGCGGATGCAATGGCAGAGCAGTTTGGTATTTGGCAGGCACATCTGTTGCTGTTGAAGTTCGCGGCGCTGATTCTGCAGGAGCAGCAGAACGCTTTCCTGGAGGGCCGGGAACCAGCCCAGCATATGTCGGAGACTCTAAACGGGATTTAGAGAACCTCTTTGTGGCCCGCGCTCCTCGGCGGCCGTTACCGCCGGCTCCTCTTGCATTCGCTGCAGCACGGCGTCGGTCACCCCAAGCTGCGACCGGCCGAGCGCGGTTAGATCGGCGATCGTGCCGCGCCCTTTGAAGTCGATTTCAAAGTCATCCGGCGCGAAATCCGGCGGTGTCTTTCCGGCAAGGAACGAGGGCGCCTGCTTCTCCAGGTACGCCGTGTTTTTGGCACACCCCGGAGCCGACGCGATGTACATGACGTTGCTATATCCCGAACCCTTGTGCTCGTTCTCCACGGCATGCACCACGTCGGTGTGCCAGAAAACCGTGTCGCCGGGCTCCATCAGTGGAATCGAGCACATGGCTTCCAGCAGCAGGCTGTGATACCGCGGGTTGACAGAGAGTGCGCGCCCGGGAGCCGCGCCGCAGAGCTCATCCTCGGGCACATCGTCCTGCAGTGCGCGGAGCAGCACATACATCATCGAATCGACGATCGGGATCAGCATCAAGGTGCCGTCGCCTTTGCCTTGCCGGGTGAGCGCGGTCCAGCCCTGGAAGGTACGAAACATGGAGCAGACGGCGGGTGACGCAACTTCCTGCACGTCGGGCCGGTGTGCCGCATCCCACGCCGTGTATTTCTTCCAGTCGCCCGCGAAGACACGACGGTAGACAGCGCGGAGTAAGGAAGCCAAATCCTTTGGCGTTGTTGAACCATGCAACCTTGCCCCCTGTGCTTTGCCAACGTGCTCTTCGATCTTGCTGCAGAGAAACCATACACCTTTGCGGACTGGAGTTCCCGACCTGAAATGGGCCAGTCGCTAGGATGCTCACTCAGCCGATGATTCAGTTGGCCAGCCAGCACGGCCCTAAGGGATACCGACGGATCACGGTGTTGCTGCTTTCGTGTCCACAGCAACCGCGCAGACGCAGCTGCAGAATTCCAACGAGATATATTTCTTTCAGGACGACATCAAAGAGACTGCTGAGAGAGAAACCTAGTGACAGCCCGGTCGGCCTGAGAAGGAATAACCAGCATTCCTTTCGGTGTTCACAAATCATGTACTTGACATCGTTATGGGACTCCGCGTTTGCGGGCCATCGTTACCCACCAGCTCCGGCCAGTTCTGTTAGTGTCCTGTCATTCAGCTCTTCCAAAGCTAGCAACGTATCGCTTTGCTCCCACGTTGCTTGACGTCGATAGGGTTGTCCTACCCTCACCCGAACGGCAGTCCCACGTTAGCAATCGCAGGGTGACGACGATTTAGATTCGATTTCTACTAGGCACAACATTTGTTTATATTGCTGAGCGTGAAAATGGGCCGATGCCTTTGCTTTGTAAGAAGTCAGCAAACTCTTTAACATTCGAACTTGCGGTGGCGAATGCCACGTAGAAATCAGGCCGAATTAGGTACGCTCCGTTCTCCTTCAGGCCTGAGTCATGGTGCTCATTGCGCCATTCGAAGGTCGAAAGCGGCAGACCCTTTCTCTCGCACCAATCTACGAGAGCAGGCGCAGGCGACCCGTACACGTGCACGTTCCAACGCATCGGAAGATCGTCGTGATTGGTGCGGCCGTCGATGGAGACCCACGGAAGCCGGTCGCCGCCGTGAACCTTTCCGGCACTTCCCGGCTTGGGCACGCCGCGCAAACCTCACGTCGACAAACGGCCGAACGGCTCCCGAAAGCTCAGGTTCCGCTCTCGCCCTCAGGCCTTGGCGGAATATTACGCTCAACGCTTCTCAATCCACATCTTTGCCGAAGTCACTTTGGACCAGAAGTGAGCTGGTGACAAGCGACACACCTGCTCACCGTGAGCTTACCCCACCTCACCTTCCTATGACTCACCCCAGCTGTTTGACTTTGGGGGTATCTCGAACCAGTACACCTCGCGGGCACCTGGCTTCAAGAAGGAGATCGAAGCTATGCGGTTCCTGCTTGCCATATCCGGGACGAGGAGCTTTGAGGTTTAGGAGGTGGCACTGATGGGCAAGTGGTCCTTTGTGATTCCAGTCGGCATCTTGGCTATAGCCGTCGCTCTCCTTCTGACCATTCGGGGGCGCTGGAACTCGTGGACTAGCGATGCCGTGCTGCAGAAGACGAACGACGCTTACATCGCCGCCGATCAGATCCCGCTCAGCACCAGAGTGAGCGGCACTGTCCGACGTG
>CAXUIM010000194.1:4046-7927 GCA_964250885.1 uncultured Acidobacteriaceae bacterium
GCGTCGGCCGTCTGCAGGTTCATCAGGGGCAGCTTCTCGGAGCCGGAGTGCAGGTCGTCGATTTCGTCCAGAACGGGTCGTGGGTGGAAGCCAATTTCTTGGAAACACAACTGGCCCGAGTACGCATAGGCGACGCGACCGACATAACGGTCGACGCATACCCCTCCCGCGTCTTGCACGGTCGCGTGAGTGAGATTGCCCCGGCCAGCGGCTCAGCCAGCGCGCTGCTTCCCCCGGACAACGCCACGGGAAACTTTACAAAGGTAATTCAGCGTGTCCCAGTAAAGATCCTGGTCGATGGCAATGTGTCCGGAGACCTTCTGCGTCCCGGCCTGTCTGCGGAGGTCACGATCCATACCGACCGCGTCGAAGCCGTTCCAGCCAACCAGTAGTGCGTGACAAACACATGAGCCCACAAGCAAAAACAGCCAAGACCGTCGGCCGGCCGATCCTTGGGATCGCCGCGGTCCTGCTAGGTGCCTCACTGGCGACGCTCTTCGGGAGGCTCTTGAGCGTCGGCATCGGTGATCTCCGGGGAGCGCTCAAAATCGATGCTGATTCCGGTGCGTGGATCGGCACAACATACAACATGGGCCTCATGTTTGTGGGCCCATTCTCGACTTATCTTGGCGGACTCCTTGGACCCCGGCGAGTTCTGCTGGCGACGGCGGTCATCTTCACGGTCCTGTGTGGTGTCATGCCGCTTCTCGTGCCCTTCCCGGTGCTGATTGCACTGCTCGCATTGTCGGGATTAACAGCGGGTACATTTTATCCACTCACGCTTTCCTTCATTCTCCGTAATCTGCCTCCCAAGTACCTCCATTACGGCATCGCCGCATATGCCATCGACATCGTTGTGACAACCCACATCGCGCATTCTTACGAAGGGTGGCTGATTAGATCGCTATCGTGGCACTGGATCTTCTGGACGACGGCTGTGTTGACGCCAGTCATGATTGCGCTGGTCCTCTTCGGAATTCCAAGTCAGCCTATAGCCCAACCCCAACCTGGGCAGCCCACGCCAAGCTGGCGCGGCTTCTTCTACGCCAGCTTGGGTGCCGCTCTGCTCTATGGCGCTCTGGATCAAGGGCAGCGTCTGGACTGGTGGAGATCCGGAACCTTCGTCGCCATGGTCGTTTCCGGGTCGTTCCTGATCTTGGCCGCTGTTGTGAGGCACTTCTATCGGCCGAATCCACTCGTCAACTTCACATTCCTGCGCCGTCGCAACACACTGCTACTGTCGCTGGTGGTCATCGTTTTCCGCTTTGTGCTGCTGGCCTCGGTGGTCCTGATCCCGAGCTACCTTGCTGCAGTCAAAGGATATCGGCCGGAACAGACCGGGCATGTCCTGCTTTGGCTGGCTGTCCCGCAGTTCCTCGCAGGATTGCTCGCGGTGTATCTCCTCGGCCATGTAGATGCGCGGCTCATCGTATCCATAGGTTTTGCTCTAATCGCTGTGGGCTGCCTGATGGATGCGCAGATCTCGTCAGCATGGTCAGGCACGAGCTTCGACATGAGCCAACTCGTGCTCGCCCTAGGTGAGGGCTTCGCGTTCAACGGCATGGTGGGATCCATCGTTCTGGACATTCTGAACTCCGGCGAGATGACGAACCCGTCTGCCGTCCTTAGCTTCGGCGGTTTCTTCCAAACCATACGCCTGTTCGGAGGAGAGGCGGGATCGGTCTTCATCCAGTTCTCTCTCCAGAGCCGGCAAGTTTTGCATTTCGATACCTTGAGCTCAAGGATTCAGGGCGCCTCACCGGCTGCTATCGCTCGCGGCAGAGGTCTCGACCTTGTCATGCACGCTCGATCCACGACACCGGACCTCGCCACGGCGCGGGCAGCCATCCTGTTTGTGGGAAGTATCCGACAGCAGGCTTTCACCCTGGCGATCATGGACTGTTTCATTCTCATTGCCTGCGCGGCGACAGGGTGCCTGTTCCTCCTCGCTTGTTTGAGGCCGCTTAAGACCGGCTTCAAGCAGATCATTGCAGCCTCGAATGCCGGAAAATCAGCTTAGAAAGGTTCGCATGCAGACAGCAGACAGATGTATTCAGCACAAATTGCAGAGAAGCCTCACCTGTTTCGCAGTCACGTGGCTCATGGTCACTCCCGCGTTATCATCAGCCCAAGCGCATATTGATCATGCGCCTCGGCAATCGGAGTTCGCGCCCTCAACCAGCGTGCACCTGACATTGGCATCCGCAATCGAGATGGCATTGGAGCACAACCGTCGTCTCATGCTGGCAGATGATGCCGTGCGGGACAGCAACGAACAGAAGCGTATCGCGCAGTCTCGTCTATACCCGATTCTGAAGAACCAGTCGGCTGTCCTTCATATCACGGAGCTTGAAGACATAACAATTCCTGCCGGGGCACTTGCACCGGCCAGCCCGATAGGCCCGTTGCCCGCGGCCAGCCTCGCTGTTTTCCAAGGCGAAGACACTGCATATACCAGTGGCACCGAGCTCGCACAGCCACTGACCCAGCTCTTCAGGATCCGTGCTGGCGTCAGGGCCGCAGAAGCCGATCTGCGCACCGCCAAGATCCAGTCCGAGGATGCCGGGAATGGTATCGCCCTTCAGGTTCGTCAACTGTATTACGGCACACTGATCGAACAAGCGCGTGCTCAAGCCGCCGAGGCCGCAGTTGATGCCGCGATCCTCTCCGGCCAGGAGGCTCACCAAGGTGTTGAAGATGGGCGCCTGCTCGAAGAAGCCGAGCTGGCAAGGCAAGCGGACATCCTGGAGAAGAAACAAGCCGCCCTAGTTTCCCGTCTCAACCTCGACGATCTTACGTTGCGGCTTGATGACGCGATCGGTCTGCTCTTGGGTACAAAAGTCGATCTCGATGCAGACGCCCTTGGGACGGTCTCTGCGCTTCCCACTCGTGCCGAAGCCATGGCGCTCGCAGTCGATCGAAGTCCCACGATCCTCACGGCCAGGCAGACGGTCGAAAGAGCAAGAGCAGGCCTTGCCGCGGCGCGCGACGCATACCTACCCGATGTTACGGGCCTTGCCCGTTACAGTTATCAGAGCGGTGTGCCATTCCTGCCACACAACTTCGGCACATTCGGTGCAACGGTTACCTACGATCTCTTTAACGGAGGCGCACGTGAAGCGAACCTCCGTTCCGCTCGTTTAAAACTCCACATGGCAGAGACGCAACTGCAGCAATCCGAGAACGATGTTCGCATTGAGGTCTCCACCGCTTACGACAAGGCGGAAGAACTGGCACAGCTGCTCGACGTAACGACGCAGGCCTCGGCGGCTCGTAAAGAGAGCTTTCGTATCCGAAGCAGCCGCGAAAAAGCCGGTGCAGAACTCCCCTCCGCGGTCGCTGCGGCCCGCGCGGCCTTGGCTTCGTCAAACGCGAATGTACTAGATTCGCAACTGAACCTCCTTCTGGTTCAGAACGACATTAAGAGATTGATGGGTGAGAGACCTGAATGACGCTGGGCTCGTGTTTTGGTGACCGCTCCTCCGGGTAATCGCCATCCTGGTTGAGTATTGGTTTGGTGATTTTAGCGTGCGAGATGTCGCTTCCACGATCAGAACTGCCGTGCCAGAGGAAACCGCTCGGAATGCCAGGTCAGCCCTCATCTGAACTCTAGCCTCTAAGGTGCCTCAATGACGCAGAGCTACCGTTTCTTGGCTGCCGATACGGATTTGCTCAGTGAGCGGACAGGGGTTACGTGTCAGGCAAGAACCTCCATGCCGCGTCGGTCCTCAACAGCCCGAGAAAAGCCCTCCAGACAAGCCTGGTTCGACTCGCAAGGACGGCTACGCTTCTCGTTCCGTCGCTTCGGTTCCGGCAGCAGAGCTCCGATCAACTTCCACTGCGCCTTTGTCACCAACTCGAATCGCTCCTTGCTGACCTAA
>CAXUIM010000195.1:0-3974 GCA_964250885.1 uncultured Acidobacteriaceae bacterium
GTCGGCGGCTTCGGTCTACACCTAAGAGCTTGTTGAAAATCGGCTTTTGTGGCTTTGCTAGCTTCGCGAAACCCGCTCTGATTGCGGGTTCCGTACTTGCCGCGCGGACATCCGAGGTGCTTTTTCAACAAGCTCCTAAAGCAAAAATGCCCTAGCCGCTGCGCTCGCATTGCTTCGTGTCCCGGCAGGTGGCCGCGTAGCTTGGCCGGGAAATTGGCGTCAAACAACACCTTCACAGCTTGAGCGCCGGATTTTTCCTCGCCGCATAAGCGTCCTCCGCCTCGTCTGGAGCGATTTTCACTCGCAACGCAGCGCCCGGGAAAGGTCATAACAGACTCTAGGCTTCGTCCAGCACCTTATCGCCTTCGCCGGGGGCCAGAAAGATGTTCATCTCCAGACCGTGCTGTCGCGTGTAGAGGTCGAAGTAACGCCCATTCAGCTGGTACAGCTCGTCATGCGTGCCGCGCTCCACGATCTGTCCCGCTTCGATGACCAGGATCTGATCCGCCTTGCGAATCGTGGACAGCCGGTGCGCGATTACAAATGTCGTCCGGCCCCGCATCAGGTAGCTGAGTCCGTGCTGAATCAGCGCCTCCGACTCGGAGTCGAGCGAACTGGTCGCTTCGTCCAGAATCAAAATGCGTGGATCGGCCAGCACCGCGCGCGCAATCGAGATGCGCTGCCGCTGTCCGCCGGACAACTTGACACCGCGCTCGCCGACGATGGTGTCGTAGCCCTCGGCGAAACGCTCGGCGAACTCGTCGACGCGAGCAATCGCGCAGGCCTGCATCACCTGCTCTTCGGTCGCCTCGGGACGAGAGAACCGCACGTTCTCGCGGATCGTTCCGTCGAAGAGAAACGTCTCCTGCAGCACTACCCCCAGCTGCCGCCGGTAGCTGCTGAGCCGCACCGTGGCCAGGTCATGACCATCGATCAGAACCGCTCCCGTCTGGGCTGTGTGGAACCCACACACCAGGCTGATGATGGTCGATTTGCCCGAGCCGCTCGAACCCACCAGCGCGGTCACGGTATCGGGCCGCGCCTCGAAGTTGATGTGATGCAGCACCGGCTTGTCCGGCACATAGGCAAAGCCTACGTCGGCGAAACGCACCTCGCCACCCAGCACGGTCAGCTCCTGCCGGCGCACCGGATCGCCGTCCTCCGCCCGCTCGCTGAGAACTTCGCGGGTTCGGTCAAGCCCCGCCATGGCCTCGGTGAGCTGCGTGCCGATAGACACCAACTGCACCAGGGGCGCGGTCATGAAGGCCAGGAACATGACGTAGGAGAAGTAGCTGCCCGCCGTCATCTTGCCGGCCGCGTTGAGATGCGCTCCCATGTACATCACCAGCGCGGTGACTACGCCCAGGATCGCCGTGGACGAGAGCGCCATCAGCGACTGCGCGGTCAGCGAACTGATCACATTCTCCAGCAGCCTTGCCACACCTCCGGCGAAGACCCGCGCTTCGGCCTGCTCCGCGTGATATCCCTTGATGACGCGCACACCGCCCAGGGACTCGGTCAGCCGGCCGGTCACCTCTGCGTTGATCTTGGCGCGCTCCCGGAAGATGGGGCGAATAGTTTTAAAGGCCTGCTGCAGCACCAGGGCAAAGGCTCCCATTATGACGAACGTCAGCAGGGTCATCCTCACACTGATGTGCATCAGCCAGGAGAAGGCAAGCACCGCCGTCAGCACGCCACCGACAAAGTCCACCACGCCAGTGCCGATGATGTTGCGCACGCCCTCCACGTCGCTCATGATCCGCGCGACCAGCGTTCCGGTGCGGTTCTCGTCGTAGAACGCGACCGGCAGACGCCCGACATGCTCCTGTACCTGCCGGCGCAGATCGGCGATCAGCCGCTGCCCGGACTTCGACAGCAGCTGGGTCAGCGCGTAGGAGGTGATGCCTTGGATCAGCGTGGCCACCAGCACGGCTCCGACGATATACGGGAGCAGGCCGATGCGATGTTTGCTGAAGACCTGATCGATCAGAGGACGGAAGGAGGCCGGCAGCACCAGCGCGCAGGTCCGGTTCACGACCATCAACAAGAAGCAGCCGGCGAGAAGCCAGCGGCGCGGCCGGATCAGCATCCAGATCTCGGGCCAGATCTCGCGCAGCTTGGGCTTGGCGCGTTGCGCCGTCAGGTCCGCCGAAGTTGCCCGTGCGGTTCCCCGCACCGGCGCCTCCGCGGAGCGCATGCGAGGAGCGCCGCCCAGGTTTGAGGTTCCATATCGCGCCATTGTTCTCAGTTTACGCTTCCCGGCTTTTGCCCCGGACCGCGGCTTATGCTGTGCGCTCGCGCCGCGCGGCGATGAAGCTGCGCACGGACAGCAGCACGAAGATCAGGCAGATCACCGCCATGATGCCCTGCTCTTCCACGGCCGCCGGATGCGCCAGCGGAGCTCCATGGGCCTGCACCAGGTCCTTGATGGCCATGAAGCCGGGAAACAGGAAGCCCAGCAACCCAATTGTCACCGCAATATGCATGAAGAGCATGCGCTTGCGCGCCTCGCCGCTGTTGGCCAAGGATCCGCAGATCGCCAGGGCCAAGCCGAACCAGCACGGGATCAGCGAGGTGGGGTGGATCCCTCCGGTCACGAGGAACGTCACGATGCCGACAAGGATCAGCAGGGCGCCCACAAACAATGTCACTTTGGCCACGATCTCATCTCCTGTACATCTGCCCTAATTGTGATTGAGGCCGCGGGGCGGGCTCAAGCCGCGGCGCCGCGAATCTTTGCGATGACGTTGGCCACCTTCCAATCGTTGGTCGGCCAGAACGCCACGACCTTGCCATCTTTACCGAGAATCACGGTCGAAAGCGAGTGCCGCAGACTTCCATTCTGGCCCGGCGTCACCCCGATATCGAAATACTGCTCTAAGCGGGGCAGCTCCGAAAGCGGCGGCGCGGCGAACTCCCAGTGTCGAAACGTTTCCTTCACGTATCGTCCCGTATACGCCTCGCCATAGCTCTTCAGCACCTGGGGCGTATCGTAGGCCGGATCGAAGCTCACGCTCAGCAGACGAGTCTGGGCATACAGCTTGGGATCGGCCTGGAGCTGCTGATCGATCTGAGCGAAGTTGTGGCTCATGCGCACGCAGAAGTCCGCCACCGGGCAGCGCGTATAGATGAACGTCAGCACCAGGACCTTGCCGCGAAACTGCTGCAGACCGATGGTGCGATCGGACTGATTGAGGAGCTTGAAATCCGGGACAACGTCACCGGGCGCGGGTACGTGGTACACCACCGCGGGCTTGTAGTCCGGGCGGGCCTGCGCGACGATCACGATGTCCTTCAGGCGCAAATTCGATGGTCCGTCCGCGCTGCGATCGGCTACGATCGTGGCCGTAATCACATCGCCAGGATGCAGCTCCGAAAGCGCCGACGGATCTTCCAGGCGATAGTCCATCGTCATCGCCTCCATCAGCCCCGGCACCGCTCCATGCTTCAGCTGGAGCTCCCCGCCCGACGGATCGGTCTGCACGACCTCGCCGCGCACCGGGTAGATCTGCTCGCGGGAGGATTCGCCCGGCAGATTGGGCGCGGGGGCGTGCGCGGCGCGATGGCAACCGGCAGCGCCAGCCAGTCCCACTGCCAGCAACAGCAACCCCGCGGCAAGCCGAACCGATCTGGAGAACCCGCTTGAACCGGATCCAGGACTCGATTTCGAAACGACCGGCAGCGGCTCGCGACCCAACTCTCTCACCCCATTCCCCACTGACTGCATGGTCATTCCCCACTGACTGAATGATAGTCGTCTCGCGGGTGGGGCGCCGGACCGGCAGCGAAGCGGAACAGCGCCACAAGCGAAACGGGCCCGCGGAGGCGCTGCCGGAAGACCCCGTCCGAGATGCCGGGCAAAGGTCGGTACCGGCGACCGTGCGGAGAGCATGATAGGATGACCCTCGAAATCCGCGCCCTATCCCCCGGCCTCTTTCAAGCTGTTCTGGCCTCTTGCAATCTTCTGGCCTCTT
>CAXUIM010000195.1:4074-7916 GCA_964250885.1 uncultured Acidobacteriaceae bacterium
TTCTGGCCTCTTGCAATCTTCTGGCCTCTTTCAATCTGTTCGAGTTCCTCTCCCGGGAACACCTCTTCCGGAACTTGTCGCCAAATCCTGGTCCGGGTGTGCGCGGCGCAGGCGCAGCCCCCCGCGCGAGCGGAGTACAGCGTGCCCAACACCTCCAACCCGGCTCACATTTCGGCGGATACCCCCGAGGAGTGGTCTGCCCATATTGTCCAGGCCCCTAGGCGCCGGGCCGAGCCGTCCGCCCCTGGCCGTCCCTCCGGCCCCTCGGCTCTCTGGCTGGGCATCGGATTTCTTCTGGCCGGGTTAGGAACGGTGCTGCTGGGTCCGATTCTGCCCACCCTGGCGCACAACTGGCGGCTCAGCGATCAGCAGAGTGGGTTGCTGCTGGCCGCCAAGTTTGCCGGCGCTTTCCTCGGGGGCGTCACCGTGCCGCAACGGCTGCGCTGGGGCATTCTGGCCGGAATGCTGTTCGCCTGTGTCGGCTTCGGCTCGTTCGCGTTGAGTGTGGGCCTGTGGAGCGGCGCGGCCTGCCTCTTCGTCAGCGGCTTCGGTCTGGGCCAGATCATCGCTTCCACCAACATTCTGGCCGGCCGCCGCTATCGGGAACACACCGGCTCGGCGCTCGCTTCGCTGAACTTCTTCTGGAGCCTGGGCGCGGTGGCGTGCGGGATCATCGCCGCCGCCGTCCTCCCGCGCTTTCATCTGCGCGGCCCATTGCTCAGCTTCGCCGGCCTGTTCCTCGCCACCGGGCTGGGCGGCCTGCGCAGTTCCTCGGCTCCGGAGCGACGCTGCGCCGGAGCAGCCCCTGCGCCGGCTGCGGCAGCTTTCCCCGAACCCGATCCGTCAAGCCCCGAAGCCGCACCGCCGGCGTGGACCGTGCTGATCCGTTTCGTGCTGTTCCTGTTCCTGTACGGGGGTCTGGAAACCTGCATGACGGGCTGGCTGACCACCTATACCCTGCGCTTTTCGGATATCCGTCTGCTGGGGGGCCAATCGGCGCTGGTTCTGCTCTGGTCGGCCCTGACCGCCGGCCGCGCCCTGGCCTCGGGCGCGCTGCGCTTTGTCACGGAACGCAGCCTGCAGCGCGCGGGGCTGGCGCTGTCTGCAATCTTCACGGCCGCTCTCACCACCACCCGGCACGGGCCCCTGCTGTCGCTGTACTGCGTGCTGCTCGGCCTCAGCCTGGCGCCCTTCTTTCCAACCACCTTCGCACTGCTGATGCGGCGGGACCCGACCGCGCGGCAGGCCGGCTTCATCCTGGCGGTGTCGGGCCTGGGCGCGGCCCTGTTTCCCTGGCTGATGGGATACGTGTCCACCCGCGGCGGTTCGCTGCGGGTGGCGATGGCCGTCCCATTCGCCCTGGCGCTGCTCCTGCTGCTGCTGAGCCTGGTCCCAGCCCGCCAGGAGACGCCAAAATCCACTTTGGCACAGGCGAAACTTCGGTGAAGATCCGGTATAGTTAGACGATGTCCCGTACGTCCAGCCTGGGGAATCTGCTCGACCTGCTGGAGGCGCAAACAGCGGCGCAGGAGGCGGTCCTTCTGCTGCCGAACGGGCGCGCCGCACGCGAGTTGCGCACCGCCTTTGACCGGCGCCAGCAGAGCTCCGGCCAGCACGCCTGGGAGCCTGCGCCCGCCCTCTCCTGGGCGCAGTGGACTACGGGGCTCTGGAACGAGGCGATCGTCTCGGGCACCGAAACCCGCCTCCTGCTCAACGCGGCGCAGGAGCACAGCCTGTGGACCGAGATCATCGCCGCCGACGCCAGGGTCAGCACTCTGGCGCCTCCCGATTCGCTCGTTCCGCTGGCCCGCTCCGCCTGGGCTCTGGCGGCCACCCACGGCATCACGCCGCGCTTGGGCCGCGAGGCCAGCACCCCGGACAACCGAACCTTCGCCAGCTGGGCGGAAGCTTTTGCCAGGCGCTGCGCCGATCGCGGCTACCTTTCGCAGGCGATGCTCGAGGACGCGCTGCGGGAGCACCTGGAGAGCCAGGCGCCGGGCCGCGCCGCGGTGACCATAGCCGCGCCCCGAATCCTGCACCTGGTCGCATTCGGCGATCTGACACCGGCTCAGGAGCGCCTGCTGGCCGCACTGCGGGCACGGGGAACCGAGACCGTTCCTCACCATCTGGAGACACCGCCGGCGGGCCTGCGCGCCGCGGCAACCGCCGCCAGTGAACGCGAGGAGGTGGACCAGGCCGCGCGCTGGATTCGCCGGTTGCTGGAAGAGCGCGCCGCACCGGGCCAGACCGGACAGGCTGCTGGGCCCGGCGCCGCACCGGTCGCGATTCTTCTGCCCAACCTGGAACGGGATCGCGATGCGCTCGAAGCCGTCTTGCGGGAGGTCCTCGCGCCCGAGTTGCAGTCCGTGGCCACCGATCTGTCCGCGACACCCTGGGAGTTTGCCGGCGGGCAGCCGCTGGCATCGCTCCCAATCATCGCGGCCGCGCTCGATCTGGCGCGCTGGGCTCAGTCCTCCCTGCTGCCGCTGGAACGGGTGAGTTCGCTTCTGCTCTCGCCGTACCTGGGCGACGAAGCGGTCTGGAGCCTGGATCCAGAGCCCGATCCCCAGAACAACCCGGCCCCGGGGGACAATGCGGGTCCGGGTATGCAACGAAGCCAGGCCCCAACCCACTCGCACTCCCGGCGCGAGGCCATCCTGCAGTTCGACACCCGGGTGCTGCGCCGCGCCCCGGCGCTTCGTCCCGAGGTCAGCCTCGCCACGCTGAGCCGGCTGCTCGACAGCGGGAAGGCGCGCGCCCTGGCGGGCGACGGACAGCCGCCGCTGCTCTGGCCGCGGCGGCTGCAGACCTTCCTGCAACGCAGCGGGGATCTCACCCGCCCGCGCAGCTTTGCCGAGTGGACCGAGTTCCTCCGCGAATTCCTGCGCCTCGTCAGCTGGCCAGGAGCCCTCAGCCCCGGGGAAAAAGCCCTCAGCCCCGATGAAGGAGCCTTCAGCCTGCAGCAGGAAGCCTCTAGCCAGCATAAGGAAGCCCCCGGCCGGACGGCCGCACCCGAGCGCCGCCGCTCCCTGACTGTCTCCGAGTTCGCCGCCACCGAAGCCTGGGAGAGTACGCTCGACCGGGTCGCCACGCTGGACTTCAGCGGCCGCCGGATCCCCTTCTCGGTGGCCTTGGCCGCACTCGAACGCGAGGCGGAGGCGACCCCCTTCACGCTGCCCTCCACCCACGCTCCCCTCCAGGTAATGAGCCTGGCCGACTCCGCCGGTTGCGTCTTTCAGGCGGCGGTGGTGCTGCGCGCGACCGACAGCAACTGGCCGGCACCCGAACAGGCCCATCCTCTACTGCCGTGGGCACTGCAGCGCCGCCTGAGCATGCCGGGCACTGACCCCGCGCAGGCCGCGGCGCGGGCGCGCCGCTTCACCGCCGACCTGCTCGCGCGTTCCGGCAGCGTTCTCTTCACCTCCGCCCAGGCAGATCTCGAAGGCCCGCTTCGCCCCTCCCCTCTGCTCGCGGAGGTGGATCTCCGCAGCCACAAACTCGGCGATCTGGTACACCAGCCCGCGCCGGATCCACTGGTGACCACCGAGATGCTGGTCGATGACAGCGCGTTGGCCGCTCCGCCCTCCCGCCACGTCGCCGGGGGCGCGCGGGTGCTCAAGCTGCAGGCGGCCTGCGGCTTTCTCGCCTTCGCCGAGCTGCGGCTGCGCGCCACCGAGCCCGATTCCGTGGAGCTCGGCCTGGATGCCCGGGACACCGGAACTCTGCTGCACCAGGTTCTGCAAAGCTTCTGGAGCGAGATGAAGACCCAGGCCGCGCTGCGCGCCATGCCCCGGCTGCAGCGCGCCGAGCTCCTGGATCGCTGCATCGACGCGGCGCTGCAC
>CAXUIM010000196.1:0-5191 GCA_964250885.1 uncultured Acidobacteriaceae bacterium
TGAGAGGGAGCGCTTGAACAGCTAGAGCAGTCTTGAACAGCTAGAGCAGTCTTGATGTGATTGCGCCCAATTTGAAGTGTACGAGTGCCGTTTGTCTTGAGGAAAAGCTGCGTTGAGACCCTAAGCCCTGGGTACACCTTCAGCAATACTCCTCTAGTCGCCGGAGAAGAGGTTTGGCCGGCTGCGGCTCGGCAGAGTGCACCCTCGCACACCGGTATCCGGCGTCCACCTAAGGATCGCGGCGGCGGGGCAGAACATGGCGGAGTTGTAACGCGTCGAAATATCCTGCATCCTCGCCAAAACATCATACGCCGAAGGCTGAAGGCACGCCTGAGTCCTCCTGCACTTCTCGGAGACGCCTGCGAAGCCTTGTGCGCTTTCAGTTGTATCCGGGGAGTGCTCCCTACAACCGCAGGAAAGATGCTCTGCTTGCAATGTTCGCGCGCAGACTGCCTGCGGCGGCGCAAAGCCGCGATACACTTGCCCATGCTTCGCACCCTTATGCTCGCCGCAGCTTTATTCGCCTCCACCGCTTTCTCGCAGACGCCGAAGCCGGAGCCGCCCCACACGCAGGTGAACGCGGATGACTCCATCACCTTTCGCTATACCTCTCCCTCGGCGGCCAGCGTAGCCGTGAATCTCGATCTGTACACCAAGCCGCTTGCCATGACGCGCGGCGCGGACGGCGTCTGGTCTGTCACGACGCCGGCACTGCCCCCGGAGTACTACGGCTACACATTTGTCGTCGATGGCGTGACACAGCTCGATCCCCTCAACGGCAACACACGCTTCAACTACGTCTCGCCTGCCAATCAGATCATGGTGACCGGCCAGCCGCTCGCGCCATGGGAGCTGACCAGCATACCTCATGGTCAGCTGGACCATCACCTCTACACCACGAACGTGGTCAAGGACCTGCCGCAGAACCAGAGTGCCTACGCTGTGTACACGCCGCCGGGGTATGACCCGCATCGCAAGGGAGGGTACCCGGTGCTCTACCTGCTGCACGGCTGGAGTGATAACGAGACCGCCTGGACGCAGGTCGGGCGCGCCAATCTCATCCTGGACAGCTTGATCGCTTCCGGCAAGGCGGTTCCCATGATCGTCGTTATGCCCCTGGGGTATGGCACCCTGGAGTTTGTGATGAGCGGCTTCGATGTCTGGAAGGATCCGGCCCAGGTGAACGAAAACCTCAGGTTGTTCTCCGAGGCGCTGTTCAGCGAAGTGATGCCCGCGGTTGACCGCCAATACAACATTGCCAAGGGACGGGAGAACCACGCGATCGCGGGGCTTTCCATGGGCGGCGAGGAGAGTCTCTATATCGGCCTCAATCACACCGATCAGTTCGCCTGGATCGGTGGAATGAGCGCGGCAGTCCACGATCGGCAGTACGACCAGGATATGCCGAATTTCGACCCTAAAAAGGCGAACCTCCGCCTCCTGTGGGTCGCCTGCGGCAAAGAGGATGGACTGCTTGCGCCCAACCAGGCGTTCATCGCATGGGCTCGCGCCAAGGGTCTGTCGGTGACCGCGGTGGAGACGCCCCTGGCGCACGTCTGGCTGACCTGGCGCGACAATCTGCTCCAACTCGCTCCCTTGCTTTTCAAGCCGAAGTAGCTCTAGGAGCTTGTTGAAAATCGGCTTTTGTGGCTTCGCTAGCTTCGCGGAACCCGCTTTGATTGCGGGTTTCGTACTTGCCTCGCGGACATCCGAGGTGCTTTTTCAACAATCTCTAGCTGCCCGGTGTTATCTTCACGGCCTTGTTCTTCTCGAAGTCGATGTCGACCGGATGGCCGTTGTTGTCATAGGTCACGCTGCGGTCGCCGGTCGTGTCCCCGTGCGGCGTAATCGTCTGTCCCAGCGCCATCATAGCCTGATTCTCGCTCATGCCCAGCACGGCCTCATGCTTCTCAATGTGAGCCCACATCGCCGGACCCCAGTAGTTGTACAGCACGTGCGGATCGTCGTAGAAGAAGATTTCGTCGGTCACGAAGTTGTAGTTCGATCCATCGTAGTTTCCGACCGGCAGAGCATAGAGTGTTTTGGGGTCTGGGGATTGTGGCAGGGTAAAGGCCAGCAGCACGTGCTTCTCTCCCGCGGGAATCCGGAAGACGGCGCGGCCCGTGCTCGGGGCCTTCTCCTCGAAAACACCCTTGATGACGACCGGCTCGGCGCCCAGCAGCACACCCACCGGGTGAGCATAGTCGACGTGGTTGGCCGTATCGCGGTAATAGTCCATCTGATCGCCCGCGCTGATCCAGAGCGTCTTGCCGATCAGGGTGCGCTCGTCGGCCAGCGAGTCCGGATGCTCCTTGCGCAGGTACACATTGTCATCGGCATCGATGGTGCGCGAAGGGGCCGGCTGAAGAGGCGTCGGTCCGGCTTCATGGTTGGCTCTGTAGATCAGTCCCACACGCACGCCGATCGCCACCAGAAACACTACTGTCACGCCAATCGCTATCTTCGGTCCATTGTCCATCGCAACTTCTCCTGTTCCTGTTTGGGGATCTCCCGTCCCATCGTAGAGCAATAGCAGGAGTACGGTGCCCTCGGAAGCAATGTGCAGGTTGGCTTTTCCTGGGAAAAAGCCACTTGATGTCCGCACCCCTGGGTACAGCAACCCTGATACTGCCTCATCGCGGCTCCGGCTCCGGTGAACGGGCGGCGTGCTTCAATCGGCCGGTTCCACGGCGCTGAGCTGCTGCTCCACAGCCATCAGGTCCTCGGCCGAAAGCTTGTCGGCATTGCGCAATGCGGGGAAGAACAGGCTCCAGGTGCCGGTGACCACCATGCTCGCGATTCCGCCCGCGACCACGGCGCGTACGGCGCCCCACCAGTGCGCGGTGAGCCCGCTCTCATACTCGCCGAGTTCGTTGGAGGCGCCCAGAAAGAGCCAATTTACGCTGGAGACGCGCCCCCGCATCTCCGGAGGTGTCGCCAGTTGCAGAATGCTCGACCGGACTACGACCGAGATCATATCGGTGGCTCCAATCGCGACCAGCGCGGCGCAACTGAGCCACACATTGCGGCTGAGGCCAAACACCACCGTGGCCGCACCGAACAACCCCACGCAGAGCAGCATCGTTTTACCCGCTCGCCGCTGTATGGGCAGGGCCAGCAGCGTAAGGGATACGGCCAGCGCGCCCAGGCTCGGCATCGCCCGCAGCAGGCCCAGGCCATTCGCGCCCCGATGCAGCACATCGGACGCAAAGATCGGCATCAGCGAGGCCGCGCCGCCCAGCAGGACCGCAAACAGATCGAGTGAGATGGACCCCAGCAGCAGCCGCGTGCCCATAACGTAGCGGAGCCCGGCCAGCGCCGTCTTCAAGGTGAAGCCCTTCTTCTCTGCCGCCCCACGCGGCTTCACCACGCTCAACAAACCAAGGAACAGGACCAGCGCCAGCAGCGTGAAGCAGTACACCAGGGGAGCGCCGTTCAGCCGGGCCAACCGGCCACCCAGGATGCGGGTTAGCGAGACTGTGAACAGCAGGCCGCCCAGCATGGGTCCGGTGGCATTGGCGATCTGAAAGATGCTGGCGCCCCAGGTCACCGCATTCACGAAGTGCTCCTTGGGGACCAGAGTGGGGACTAACGCGCTGGCTGCAGGGCCGCTGAAGCAGCGTCCTGTGCCGATCAGAAACAGAATCGCGTACACGACGATGATGCGGTGCACACCGCGCAGGGAGAGCCACAGCAGCAGCGCCGTAGCCACTGCCTGCAGGGCGTAGCAGGTGAGAATCACGGTGCGCCGGTCGTAGCGATCCGCGACGTGGCCGGCAGGCAGCAAGAAAAAGATACCCGGCAGGAACAGCGCCAGTCCGGTATACCCCAGCGCGAGTGCCGAGTGGGTGATCTCATAAACCTGCCAGGCGACTCCGACCGATTGCGCCTCCGCACCCATGATGCCCAGCAGCCGCGCCGCTGAATAGAACCGGAAATCCCGGGACTGCAACGCTACCGTGGCCTCGTTCTCTGGCCTGGACCTCTCGGCCCGTTGCTCCGTCTCGCTCATGCCTCTCCATGCTCACACACTTGGGCAAGAGCAAGGGCGCGCAATCAAAAATCCTGCTGGGGCCAGATCCGAGCGAGAGATTCGCAAGGACGCAGGCCCATGGCGCCGCGGATAGCGCGTTTTACTTTGATCGTTTACAAGGGGCACGAGCTGGAAATACGCTTTCTCCGAAGAGGAGAACCGGACGTCATGGCAGGGACTATGCCGAGAAGCTTGAACCGCACCCACAGCTCTTGGTGGAGTTGGGGTTGATGAAATTGAAACCCTGACGCATCAAGGTTTCTTCAAAATCCAGGACCATACCCGCCAGATACAGAAAGCTCTTGGGGTCCACAAAGATGCGGACGGGTTTAGCGCCGGATGGGTCATTCGCTGTCTCGACACCATCGCCGAAGACGAAGGTGCGGTCGCGCTCACGGGGCTGGGAGTCGAAACGGATGTTGTAACTCAGTCCGGAGCAACCGCCCCCCTGAATGCCGAGCCGGAGACCGCCTTGTTCCGGCGAAATACCTTCCTTAGCCATGGCGAGGCGAATGCGCTTCAGGGCATTCTTTGTGATCTCGATCGCGGTCTTGGCACGGGATTGCTGACCCTCGGCGGTTAGCAGCGTCATGCCGGCCAAGAGATCCTTGGGAGTGGCCGGAGCCAGAGCGCTCATTGACTGGCTGGTGCTCGTACTGATGGAGATCGTAGACATAATGTGGGTCGTAGCGTTTGCAGACCAGCCAACTCAAATCAAACTTGTCTGTGAATTGCTCATGGGAGGGTGAAAACGAAAACTCCGGCGAGCCTCGCGGTCCGCCGGAGTTCGGGGAGCAGAGCCTAGTGTGCTCCGACAGCGACTCCGGCTTCCTCGGTCACGTTGTTTTTCTTCTTCCAGTCGCCGATCGCGGCGCGGATGGCGTCCTCCGCCAGAACCGAGCAGTGAATCTTTACCGGCGGAAGTGCGAGCTCCTTCACGATATCGGTGTTGGAGATCGTGAGCGCCTCCGCGACAGTCTTGCCTTTCACCCACTCGGTGGCCAGCGAGCTGGAAGCGATGGCCGAGCCGCAGCCGAAGGTCTTGAACTTGGCATCCTCGATGACCTGGGTCTGGGGGTTTACCTTGATCTGGAGGCGCATGACGTCGCCGCACTCCGGGGCGCCGACCAGGCCGGTACCGACCTCGGTCGAACTCTT
>CAXUIM010000196.1:5291-7909 GCA_964250885.1 uncultured Acidobacteriaceae bacterium
TTGGAGAGGTCAATGCCTTCTTTGACCATCTCGTAGAGCGGGGAAAGCTCGCGAAGCTTCTGCACGACGTCGATGATTTTGTCGCTGACGTAGTCCACTTCGGCCCTGGTGTTGAAGCGGCCCAGCCCGAAGCGGATGGAGCTGTGCGCGACATCGTCCCCCAGTCCCAGAGCCTTGAGAACATAACTGGGCTCCAGAGTTGCGGAGGTGCAGGCGGAGCCGGAGCTGACCGCAATATCGTTGATGCCCATCAGCAGCGACTCGCCCTCGACATAGACAAAGCTCATGTTGAGGTTGCCGGGAAGGTGGTGTTCCATGTTGCCGTTGACCTGCACGTAATCCAGGGCGCTCTCGAGTTTGCCCCGCAGGTAGTCGCGGAGCTCCTTCTCCCGGGCGGCTTCGGCAGCCATCTCTTCGCCGCAGATCTCGCACGCCTTGCCCAGGCCAACGATGCCCGGCACGTTCAGCGTGCCGCTGCGCATGCCGCGCTCGTGACCGCCGCCGTTGATCTGCTCGGCCAGCTGAACGCGCGGATTGCGCCGCCGCACGTACAGGGCGCCCACTCCCTTAGGTCCATAAATCTTGTGCCCGCTCAGGGAGAGAAGGTCGACGTTATCGGTCTGTACATTTACCGGAATCTTGCCCACCGCCTGAACGGCGTCGGTGTGGAAGATCACGCTCTTCTCACGGCACAGCTTGCCGATCTCCCGGACGGGCTGAATGACGCCAATTTCGTTGTTGGCGTACATGATGCTCACCAGGATGGTTTCGCTGTCCAGGGCACGCTTCAGGTCTTCGATATCGATCAGGCCATCGGCCTGGACCGGCAGGTAGGTGACCCGGTAGCCGGACTTCTCCAGCCGCTTGCAGGTATCCAGGGTGGCCTTGTGCTCGGTCATCTGGGTAATGATGTGGTTGCCACGCTCGCGGTACATCTCGGCAACACCCTTGATGGCCAGATTGGTGCTTTCGGTGGCTCCGGAGGTGAAGATGATCTCCTTGGCGGTCGCACCGATCAGCTTGGCAATCTGTTCGCGAGCCTTCTCGACGCCCTGCTCGGCCTCCCAGCCGAAGGAGTGGTTTCGGCTGGCCGCATTACCGAAGATGCCGGTGAGATAGGGCATCATGGCCTCCAGCACGCGCGGATCAAGGGGCGTGGTGGCGTGGTTATCCATGTAGATAGGCAGCTTGACCCCCAGCGGGAGAGGCTCGTTCGATTGCGTGACGTTCATTCCGAGTGTTTCAGCCATAAAGTCTGCTCCTGGATCGCGCTCTGCGCGAGTGGATCTCTGCTGGTAAAAACTTAGCGTGCAATGGAGACCAGTCCACCGGCCAACGCCGCGTCCGGATGGGGCTGGCCCGGTTCAACCAGATCGGCAATTCGTATTCCCGAGAGCAGATCGGTGATGCTCTCGTTGACCTTGCGCAGCGGTTCTTTGATGGTGCAGTGGCCGGCAAGGTCGCAGGTCCCGTGGATCGTGATGCAGCTGGTAATGAAGAGAGGGCCGTCGATGGCGCGGATCACCTCGAAGGCGGTTATATCCCGAGCGGCGCGGGCCAGGGCATAGCCCCCGTTGGTTCCGGCGTGGGAGACGAGCAGGCCGGCACGAGCCAGCGTCTGCAGAATCTTGGCCAGCAGCTGGGGCGGGATATGGTACGCGTCCGCAATATCCTTGGCCGACTGCGCCGGATGACCGGCATCGGCCAGCGCCTGCTCGGCAAGATATTTCATCGCCATCAGGCCGTAATCCGCTTTTTTTGTCAGCCGTAGCATGATCTTGATTTTGGAGGGGGCGTGCGTGCGCCACCCGGCAACCTTTAGTGTACGGCGCGGTTCGTGCGGAAGCAAGACCGAAATGGTCGGAGTTTGTTTGGTGACTCTTTAATCGTTCTTTGAGCCTCAGTTAATGTTCTGCGCCAGATCGGCTACCATGCGATAGCCGACCCACAAGTGACCACCTTCCGACAATTCCGCGCCGCACCGAACCTGCTCACCATGCTGCGGTTGTTCACGCTGCCCTTTCTGGTGATTACCATCCTGGACAGGCGCTGGGGACCGGCCTTCGCCCTGCTCTGGGTGGCGGGCGTCAGCGATGGCCTGGACGGGCTGCTGGCGCGGGTGCTGAAGCAGCGCACCACCCTGGGGCTGTATCTCGATCCCATCGCCGACAAGCTGCTGCTGAGCACCATGTTTGTGGTCTTGACGCATGTCAGCGTAATTCCCCGATTTGTCACGGTGCTGGTGCTGAGCCGGGATATTGGTATTTTGTTGATTGCCACCCTGCTGTTTGCGACCAACACGCTGCGCGATTTCCGGCCCAGCCGGCTGGGCAAGCTCAACACGGTGGTGCAGATTCTGGGTGTGCTGACGGTGATGACCTGTCAGGTGAGTCCCGGCCTGCACCTGCGGGAGCTGAAGGGCATCCTGCTCTGGAGCATTGCGGTGCTGGCTCCGCTGTCTGCCGCGGAGTACGCCTGGATCGTAATCCGCCGGGTCAACGAGCCGCTGGCGGCGCCTCCGGAAGCGTGAGGAAGGCGCTCGACGCTCCTCGCCCCGGGTAAAGAGTCTTTTCCAATCGAAGGATGAGCCTGAAGGAGCGAAGGGCAGGCGAACTGGG
>CAXUIM010000197.1:0-3178 GCA_964250885.1 uncultured Acidobacteriaceae bacterium
GCTCGGCATTCTGCCCGGGCTGGTGGGGGTCATCCAGGCCACCGAGGTCATCAAGCTCATCCTCGGAATCGGGGAGCCGCTGATCGGCCGCCTGCTGCTGGTCGATGCGCTGGGAATGAGTTTCCGCACGCTCAAGCTGCGCAAGAATCCGCTCTGCCCGGCCTGCGGCACACACGAGATCAAGGAACTGATCGACTACGACCAGTTCTGCGGTATTCCTAAGCCGGCGCAGGCCGGTCCGCTGGAGGTCTCGTCGCACGGCGCTGTGGCGGATCTGCCCGTGGTCGAGGGCATTCCGCAGATCTCGGTGGAGCAGCTGAAGGCGGAGTGGGACAGCGGCCACAAGCCGTTCCTCCTCGATGTGCGCGAACCGCATGAATACGCGATTGTGAATCTCGGCGCACCGCTGATCCCGGTGGGACAGGTGGCCAGCCGGCTGGATGAGATTCCGGTCGCCAAGGACGCCGAAGTGGTCGTGCACTGCAAGAGCGGCGGGCGTTCGCAGCGCGCCGCGGAGACGCTCAAGGCAGCCGGTTTCACCAATGTGAAGAACCTGGCGGGCGGTATCACCGCGTGGGCCGAGCGGATCGACCCCTCGCTCCCCAAGTATTGAGTGGGAGCGTCCGCAACCGGGTCGTTGCGCCTCAGCGCTTCAACACCGCGGCCGCCCTTCATTACCTAGCGGTGTGTAAACAGAAGAGCCTTTAGCAGGACTGGAGCCGTATTGCTGTAACCCGCCCAGTAGATTCCGGTCGCACTCCCCTGCTTCTGCGGTAAAAAGACGATATGAAGTTCGCTTCCTGCCTGCTCGCGCTCTTGCTACCCTTGCTGGTCCACGCGCAGGAGGGTGCGAATACGCTGCCCGGACCTCCGCCAGGTCCTCGCGCCTCGATGGAATCCTTCCAGATCCCCAGCCACGGCGCACTCCTCAACGCGTTCGTCTACGTGGCTGCCGGGACACGCCCGCATCCAGCGGTCGTCCTCCTCCATGGCTTCCCCGGCAACGAAAAGAACCTCGATCTCGCCCAGGCCATGCGTCGCGCTGGCTGGGACGTCCTCTTCTTCAACTACCGCGGCTCCTGGGGCTCCCCCGGCGACTTCAGCTTCGAGCACTGTATGGAGGACACCGCCGCCGCCGTAGCCTACCTGCGCGACGCCGCCCACGCCAGGGCACTCCGGCTGGATCCTCAACACATCGTTCTCGTCGGCCACAGTATGGGTGGCCTAATGGCCGTGCATGCCGCTGCAAACGATTCCTCCATCGCCGCCGTGGGTCTCATCTCCGCAGCCGACATGGCCGGCCGCATCCCCGCCGGCGCACCGCCAACAGCCGAAGCCTCCATCCTCCCCCGCCTCGCTGCCTCACTCGCCAACGAAGGCATGGCTCCCCTCGCCGGCTGCACCCCCGGCAGCCTCGCCCGTGAACTCTTCACCCACGCTGCTCAGTGGAGATTCAGTGCCAGCGCAGCCGCGGACGCCACCCGCCCCACTCTTGTGGTCACTTCGGATGACGGTCTCGCCCCAGCCGACGACGCCTTCGCCCGGGCTCTGCGCGACCACGGGGACAAGGCCGTCACTACCGCCCACCTCAACACCGACCACGCCTACTCCGACGAGCGCCTGCAGTTGGCTGACACCGTGCTGCGCTGGCTGCGCGGTCTGTCTTTCGCTCCTGCGGTGCGCCTCTGACGCGTCTTGGTAGACCGGATAGTCTCAGCACCGGCATCGTGGAGGCAACTTGTACGCCGGACACGCCTATGCTCGAGATGCGCGCGATGGAGTCGGCCTACAAATTGAGATCCCGCGCACAGGTACGAATGCATCGTACCTGTGCCGCAGCCAAAACGCGCCCTACGCGTGCGGCCTAGGAGCGAACCGCAATGAATCGAAGGAAATTCCTTTTGCAGGGTGGACGCGCCGTCGCTCTGCTGGGCGCAACGGGTGCGCTTTCCGAGGCACAGCAGCAGTTAGCGAATCAGGCGGGTCAAAGGACCGCGGAGGCCACACACGTGACAGAAAAGGCAGCGTTCATTCCCTATTCGGATGCGGTGGAGACGGTACAGCCGGGGGAGGCGGAAACATTCAACCAGATCGCGGCGACGATGCTCGATATCTCAAGAAAGGTGGGGCAGCGACAGCGCCACACGGTGCGCAGTGTTCATGCCAAGAGTCACGGTCTGCTGAGAGCGGAGTTCACCATTTTGCCAGGCCTTGACGAACAACTTCGCCAGGGACTCTTTGCCACTGAAAAGAGCTATGGCGCCGTGATGCGGTTCTCGACGAATCCCGGAGACATACTCTCCGATCACATCTCGACGCCGCGAGGGCTCGCCATCAAGATCATCGGCGTGGAGGGCGACATGCTCCCGAACCACGCCGGACAGGTCACTCAGGACTTCGTGTTCAACAATGCAAGTACCTTCCATTCGCCGAACGCCAAGGACTTTCTCAAGGGTATTACCCTGCTGGATAAGCATGCCAACGACTCTGAAGCATTGAAGCAGGCGGTAAGTTCGACCGCCCAAACTGCGGAGGAAGGGCTCGAACTTGTTGGTCAGAAGTCTGCATTCCTGAAAGGCTTCGGTAATCCGCCAACACATCCACTCGGCGAGACGTACCACACAGCCGTCCCGCTTCGGTTTGGGGACTACTTTGGCAAGCTGCATCTGGTGCCTGTCACGAAGAACCTGACCGCCCTGAAGGGGAAGCATATCGATCACCCGGCTTCCTGGAATGCTGTGAAGGACAGCATCGTTTCGTTCTTCCAACGGGAAACAGCGGGCTGGGAGCTGCGGGTTCAGCTTTGCACCAACCTCGAGAAGATGCCCGTCGAAGACGCGTCTGTCGAGTGGGCCGAAGATCTTAGCCCGTCCCGGCGGATAGCGCGACTCACGGCACAGTCACAGAATGCCTACTCCGATCCGCGCAGGGTCTGGGTCGACGAGCAGCTTAGTTTCAACCCATGGCATAGTCTGGCTGCGCATCGTCCGCTCGGTAACATCATGCGCGCCCGCTTCCAGTCGTACCAGGCATCGAGCCAGTACCGGCACAGCGTAGAGGGCCGGCCGCTGGTTGAACCTCGCTCGATCGATGAATTGCCCGCCTGATATGGGGTGGGGCTTCCCGGGAGAGGCGGACGGGCGGCTCGGTCGAGCAGGATCGTCTGACCGGGATGGAA
>CAXUIM010000197.1:3278-7905 GCA_964250885.1 uncultured Acidobacteriaceae bacterium
TCGCGGGTCAACAGGGCATCGGTGGAGCGCTCCGCCAGCCCGTGCTGGCGACAGGCTTGGCGCACCTGTGCGGCCATCCGCCGCCGGTACTCGGGGCCGGCAAAATCCGCCGTGGCGTAGCGCTGCTCGTACTCCCCGGCCAGCTCCGGAAAATGCTCCCGCACGAAGCTGAGCCAGGTGGGTCGCGAGCAGGACTTCAGGAACAGCGGATGCGCGCCCAGGAAGCTGGCGCCTGCTTCCGCGGCACGGCTGGCAACCGCATCGAGCGAAGCCGGGCTGTCATTGATGCCGGGCAGCAGGGGCGAGCACAGAACGCCGGCCGTCAGACCGGCTGCGCGCAATTTCTGCACGGCCCGGAAGCGCAGATCGGGCCGGGGCGCGCGCGGCTCCAGCTTGCGCGCCAGCGCCGCATCCGTGGTGGTGATCGTCACGTGCAGCACCAGGGTGTTGCGTTTGGCGATCTGGGTCAGCAGGTCGATGTCGCGCGTGATCAGGCTGGACTTGGTGACGATGCCCAGCCGATGCCCCTCACGCCGGGCAAATACCTCCAGCAGGCTGCGCGTGATGCCCACCCGCCGTTCGATCGGCTGGTAGGGATCGGTGGCGGTGCCCAGGGCAATCTCGTCGCGTGGGTCGATTTTGCCGAGTTCCTGATCGAGCAGCCACGCCGCATTCTCCTTCAGGTATATCTCCCGCTCGAAGGCCACAGCCCAACTCTGCGGGGGAGCGTTATAGGAGCCGGTGGGCACAACCGCGACCGGCCCGGGCTGCAGGAACTCGTGCGTGTAACGGGCGTAGCAGTAGCGGCAGCCGAACTCGCAGCCGCGATACGGGTTGATCGAGTAGGCCAGCGAGAGTTGGCGCCGAGAGACGGACTTGTTCAGGATGGACCGCGATGTCATGGCCCGGAACTGCACCTGGTGCCCGGCGTCCGCGTGGGTGGCTTCGGCGGCCAGGCGCGCCAGTCCGGAGGGTGGGCGGATGCCGAGAATCGGAAACAGGGAAGCGGTAGGGTCCATTTTCGCCATGTGTTCGCCTCCAGAGAGCCAGATTATTTGCGCCGGCAAGGAACTGTCAAGGGCATTCAGGGCTCAATCCTGAAGGGTAAAAGCCGGCTGCACGAATCGAGGAACGCGATGACAGGCTTCATCAATATTCCCGGTGGTAAACTAAGTAAAGCGCCTATGGCCTCGGGAGTCGGGGCTCAAGCTCGCAGCGCGACAGGAACATCGATGTATCGAGCCGCGGATCCGATCCGCACCAGGGACGATGCAAGCGAACCGTTCTGCAGCGGGAATGCTAGAAAGAAACAACATGCCGAAGACAGGAATTCACCCCAACTACGCTGAAACCCACGTCAAGTGCGCGTGCGGCAATGAGTTCGACACGCGTTCCACCCACAAGGGCGCCATCGTCGTCGAAATCTGCTCCGCCTGCCACCCGTTCTTCACCGGCAAGCAGAAGCTGGTCGACACCGCCGGCCGCATCGAGCGCTTCCGCCGCAAGTTCGCCGCGACCGACGCCAAGAAGGCCGAGAACGCCGCCGCGGCCGCCAAGTAAGCCGCCGCGAGCGCCCAAACCTGGAGAGGCCTCTGCGCAATGCGGAGGCCTTTTTCATGCACCACCCTGCCACCCGCAACACCTGCCACCCTCAAGAGGAAGCGATGCAGAAGCACTGGGACAGCCCAGCCGCAGTGGACTCCAGCAGCCCGTCAGACGGCCGCAGCCGGCAAGATGCCCGCGGCGGAACGAAGGACGCGCGCGTTCCCGCCGAGCTGCACATCGGCAGCGTGCGGATCGCGCCCGCGACCGTGCTGGCTCCCATGGCCGGAGTTACCGATACGGTCTTTCGGCGCTTCATCAAGAACGCCTCGATGTATGCCAATCCTGACCGGAGCCTGACGTTGCGAAATCCGGACGGCGCGGTGGACGTCGATCGTGAAACCACAAACGAAGTCTCCGGCTGCGGCCTGATCATGACCGAGTTCACCTCGGCGGACGGTCTTTCACGCATGCGTGAGACCAAGCGCAAGCGCTATCTCACCTACTACGAAGACGAGCACCCGATCTCGGCGCAGCTGTTCGGCTCCAACCCGGAGACGCTGGCCGAGAGTGCCCGCATCTGTCAGGACGCGGGCTTCGACCTTGTCGATCTGAATCTGGGCTGCCCGGCCAAGCGCGTTGTGGCCTGCAATGGCGGCAGCGGCCTGCTGCGCGACCTGCCGGCGATCGAGCGCATCTTCCGGCGCGTGCGTACGGCGGTCTCGATCCCGTTCACCGTGAAGGTCCGCATGGGCTGGAGCGAGCAAAGCATCGTCTGCGTGGAACTGGCGCGGCTGGCGGAGGAGTGCGGTCTCAATGCCATCGCGCTGCATGCGCGCACCCGCGAGCAGGGCTATTCGGGCGAGGCCCGCTGGAATTGGATCGCCGCCTGCAAGGACGCCGTACACATCCCGGTGATCGGCAACGGTGACATCCGGACCCCGGAGGATGCCGCCGCGATGGTCGAGTCGACCGGTTGCGATGCGATCATGATTGGGCGCGCGGCGCCGGCAAACCCCTGGATCTTCCGGCAGATTGCGCAATATACGGCTTCCCGGCAGCGCACCGGCGCCGGGGTCTACGACCGCCCCACGGACATGGACCGGTACCGCATGATCCGGGACTACTTCGAGCGCCTGATGGCGGAGGTGGCCGAGCATCCCGAGGTCGCCGGCCCGGCCGAAAGTGACCTGGAGAAGCGCCTCAAGCGCAACCACGAGAGCGCCCAGCGCGATGCGATCGGCCGTATGAAGCAGTTTGCCAGCTGGTTCACTCACGGCGTCCCGGGCGGCGCCACGCTGCGCCGCGAGATCTTCGAGGCCAAGCGCGGCGCCCAGGTGATGGACCGGGTAGAGGCTTTTTTCGCGCGTCGCGAGGGGGTCGAGCACGACGCATTCGCGCAGGAAGAGGACGGATCAAAATTGCATACTGAGCTCGAATCCGATCTTGATCCCGCCCCCGCCTGCTTTGGGTGAGCCGGACCTTCGGCTCACCCGAACGCCGAAGCGTTGGACCTTCAGCCGGTTGGGAAGAAGCGTACTAGACTCGCAGCACCGAAGCTGACATTGTGCCGAAAGGCGGGGCAGGAGCTGCTGAACGGACGGTCGCAATAATTCAGGCACTCATGGTCTCGACCGCAGCGGGTGACGGGCTGTCTCAAGATTGATCAGCTGCACGCCATCCGGCGAAGTCCTTCACGTTGCGCGTGGCCACAGTGAGATTTTCCTCCAGCGCAGTGCAGCGATGATGGAGTCCGGCTGCGAATCTGCGAGCTTTGGCTTACTTGGGTGAATCGGCGCCTGATCCGGAAACCTTTTCAATGAGCGAATCCTCTGTCTTACTGTGTATTTCCTTCATTCTTTGGAATTCCTGCTGGGCCTTCTCCTTTTCGCCAACTAGCATATAGAGCCGGCCGAGGCGGTAGTGTGCGTCCGGCTGATCGGGGTCAAGCTGCACAGCATGCTTGAGTTGCGCAAGTGCTTCTTGATTCTTACCTTGCTTTGCATAAAGTACGCCCAGATCAAAGTACGCCAATCGTAGTTCACTTTGAAGCTTGAGAGCTTGTTTCAGCAACGGTTCGGCGCCGGAATCGTCACCGGAATTCAGAGCAATATCTCCCATGTAAAGGTAAGCCTGTGCATACCCGGGATTATTCTTCACCTCGCGTTGCAGCTCCGGCAGAGCCCGGTCATAATCTCTCTTCTTGTAATAGAGGTAGCCTAGCTCAAAGTGCAGGATGGGCTCATTGGGGAACGTGCCTGCAACGCTCTCCAGCTCGTGGATAGCGTCGTCGGTCTTCCCCTCTCCATCCATGGCCTCGGCGAGCAGCATGTGCGGCTGTGCCGCATTGGGATCTGCTGTGAGCATGGTCTGGAATTCGGTCATCGCACAGTCGAACTGCCGGCTCCAAAGGCA
Organism: uncultured Acidobacteriaceae bacterium; assembly: GCA_964250885.1. Classification (GTDB taxonomy): domain Bacteria; phylum Acidobacteriota; class Terriglobia; order Terriglobales; family Acidobacteriaceae; genus Granulicella. Next base: position 7,236 of record CAXUIM010000197.1, read on the forward strand.
ACTCTGAGCGAGAACATTATGCAGTTCCAAATTGCTCGCGTCATTCTGACTCGCGGTCTTTAGATAAGGAACGGCATCCCCATAGCGGCGCATTCCGAAGTAACTCATTCCCAGCAGTAACGTGCTTCGAGCGTCCTGCGACTTGGCTGCTTCTGCTTGCTTGAATGCAGGGATCGCTTGAGCGAAGCGACCCTCCTTGAACTCAGCTATGCCCAGGTTGAACGAGACATCTGGTTGCTGGGGGTTCAGAGACAGAGAGGCGAGATACTCGCCTATCGCTGGTTGCAGCTTCCCCTGCTGCGCAAGCGCAACCCCCAGCATGCTGTGCACTGAAGCATTCTTCGGATACCGGTGCACCAGGTCACGTAACATCAGCTCCGCATCGTGAAATCTCCCGCTTTGAACAAGATTCGCGGCAGCATTGATGTTGCTGTCCTGAGCGTGAGCTGGCTTCGCGATCCATGGCAGAAGTGTCAGGAGCACCATCGTCGGAACGCACTTCGGAAGCTTTGATTTCAAAGTGACCTTTTTGTGTAGGCAACATCGGAGCTCGCCCGCTAGAAGATCGCGCCGAATTGCCCGAACCGCTGAATTCTACGGGCGTATTCTGATACCGGGAATTATAGACGGTCAGGGTCGAACGATAAGAAAGTGCTTGCAGTAGGCACAC
>CAXUIM010000198.1:0-7786 GCA_964250885.1 uncultured Acidobacteriaceae bacterium
GTACTGGGATCCGCCGCGGCCGCACTGGGATCCTCCGCGGCCGCATGGGGCGGGACCGCAGCATCGGGAGCGGGGGCGGCCTGCTTCTGGGCCGCAGCGCTGTTAGCGTCGCCGGTGCCGGCTGCCGGAGCCGCCGGGCTTGCCCCGGGAGCCGTGACCGCCGCGCCGGTCGCCGCGGGGTCGGCCTGGGCTGCGGGAGCCGGCGGAGCCTTCTCCACAGGGGTCGGCAGCGTGACCGAGGCCACCGCCCCCGGATCGTCGCGGAGCTTCAGGTAGAGCGTGCTGCCGTTGGCCGGAGTGGGCACGGTGAAACTGGTGTCCGCAAAGCCGGTGGGTACATCTGTCGGTTTGGCGAAATCCCTGGAGCCGCCAAAGGACTGCACCAGAAAGAAGTTGTTCCCGTCCGCGGTGCAGGCGGGAGCGGCCGCGGTGGTGCAGTGGATCGAGGTGATCTGCGGTGTGCGGACCAGGATGCCGAGCGGAGTCCAGTTGCCCGGTGTGCCATCCTGCGCCACGGGCCGCATCTGCAGCTGGCCAAACGCCGATTGACCGAACGCCTTCAGCGGATCGAGGGTGGCGATGGCGGTGTGCTCATCCTGCAGGACGAGGGTATTGTCGGCCAGCGAAAGCGCAGCGTGAACCGCGCCATCCGCCGTGGCCACCTCAATCGTCTGCGTGCGCGGGAACACCTTCTCCGTCTGCACGACAAAGGTGAGCTTGCCGCTAAGAGGAATATCGTTCGTCGCGCCGAGGGTGATCGGAATGGCGCCCGGCTGCTGCGCCGGCGTGGCGTGGAACGAGAGCAGTTTGAGTCCGGGGCGCGCCGCCTCGAGGGCGACTTTGACCGTCATGGTGCGTCCGTCTTTGAGCTTCGCCGTCGCGTCGGAGCCGTCGCTGGGGGAGACACCGGCCTTGGCTTCCAGATGCAGGGAAGTGTCGTCGCCTCCGCCCGAGACGGGTGTAAAGGTCTGGTTCGCCATCTCGACCGAGACGACGTCCTTGAGACCCTGGCCGGTGAGAACGGCCGCACTGTCGCCGGCATGGATTTGAACGCTGTCCAGGTGGATGTCCCCGGTGTAGGCGGTCAAGGGGACCTTGTCCGCGTTGTCGTCGCCATACTGTTGGATCGCCAGTGCATAGCCGCCGGGCTGCACCTTCTTCAAGGACACGTCCAGATCCAGCGGATCCTTGGCTCCCTGGGCGGCGTCGCCCTCGGCTTTTCCGCCATCGCCCGCGGCTGGCTTGAACGCAACGTCGACGTCCTTGTCCTTACTGTTGCTCAGCGCAATGTGTTTCACGCAGGCGGTTCCGCTCCCGTCCAGGGTCAGGTGGTTGTCCTGGCCGGCCAGCAGTTGGGTGTCGCCGGCAATCTTCCAGTCTTTGCCGTCGACCTGCTGCAGGGTAAGCGTTGGGCCGTCGAAGGGGTCAAAGCCCCAGTAGCCCCGAACGGTGCCGGTCACCGTGACATCGCTGCTGTTTGCCGGCTTCACGTCCACGTCCGCGGGCCCGGCGCTGCCGTCCTTCCCCTTATCATCCTGCAGGGGCTTGCGCGGCTCGTCCTTGGCAGCGATCAGGCCGCCTTCGAAGGCATCCGGCTTCAGTGGAATGTCCAGCGGTCCACCGGCGGTGCGGTTGACGCGCAGAACCATGTCATGGGCGAAGCTGGTGGAGAAAACCAGCGGCGCCCCCTGCAGCAGCAGCGTGAACTTCGGCTGCAGAAGGCAGGCGACCTGATTGGGATCGTGTGGAGTCAGCGGCGGCAGATTCGCCTTTTGAATGGCCGGCAGCCCAATCACGATCACCGATTTCGGTTTATTGAAGGAGGGTGGCGCGTTGAGCTTCAGGTCCAGGGTGTCGCCATTGGGAAAGCTGATTCCGGGAATGTACTGAAACTGCGGCGTGTGCAGTGAACTCACCAGGTGGACCAGATCGACGACGGCCCCGACGTAGGCCGAGTAGACTCCGCCCGCCGCCAGCTGAGTATAGGAAGCTTCATTGATAAAGTCGGACGAGGGGCCCGTGGACAATGCCTCGGCGATGGTCTGTCCATGCCCGTCGTCCAGCAGGACGGGAGCGCTGGACTGGGTCAAGCAGTTGACCTGCTGGGCCACGGGCTGCTTGAAGCAGTCCGCATTCGGTTTAAGCGCCAGGGTGGCCGCCAGCTTGGCGGAGTGGTCCTGGATCGCCTTCGGATCGCCTGGGGGTACGTTCTTCATGGCGGCCAGGTAGCGCTCGATGCGCTGCTGCTCAAAGGAAGCTTCGTTCAGGTCAACATCGGCGCGAATGAAGACGCCGGGCTTGCCCTTAACGGCGGAGCGAAGCGTCTTGAAATCGCCTCCGGTCTCGGGGGCAACAAATAACAGGGCCTGCTGGGCCTCGTCGGGAACGACCACGGTGGCGCCTTCGACCTGCTTTTTGTCCCACGTGTCGATCTCGGTGAACCAGTTATCGGGTGGCTCATTGGTCGTGCCGCGGAGAAACGCAACCACCAGCAGGAGATGATTGGACTGGCTGGGCGGCAGGTCCGCTTTGACCCATATCTTGTCGCCAGGCTGCAGGTTGGGGACCTCGGCAATGGGAAGACTGGAGCTGCCGCGAGTGATGCGCACCTCGATCTTGGGGCCGTCGAGATCGAAACGTGCATTGTCGGCGTGCAGGGAACCTGCGAACGCTGCGGCGAGAAGGCAGGCGATGACTTTCGAAGCTCTCATCTTAGCCACTATTCTAGTCGCCTGAAGATTGCGACGCTCCTGTCGAATCGGGTTCGGCTGCTCTGCGGCCTCGCGGCGCTGTTCCCAATCGGGACAACACGGGCCCACTCGTCTCCCGCCGGGGCGCGCTGCACTCCAGCGCCCCCTCTCTCACGCTCGCGACGAATGCGGCCCGGTTGCCGGTGCTTGGCCGCCTCGCAGGCAGCGCCGTCACGGTACCCGTGCGCTTGTTTCGGCGTACTCTAATGTTAGGTATCGAACATACCAGCGGCTGGCTGTGCCGTAGTGTCAATGTACGTGCTTGGTTGGAAGCCATCGCTTCTTTTCAGAGACGTGAAAGCCAAGCTGGTGTCCTCTTGCGAACTGAAGTAAGGACGATCCATGCCTCTACAGCAAGAAAATCGGCTTTTGTCTGTGCTTTCTCCTGAAAGCAGAGACTTTTTGGTCTCCCGATCCACCGTGGTGAACCTTCCCCGGAAGCATTTTCTGTATCGGGCCGAAGAGACGCCGCACTATGGCTACTTCATGCTCTCCGGGATGGCTTCCGTGGTTACGGAGATGGAAGACGGCGAGACCGTTGAGGTGGGAGTGATGGGTTCGGAGGGCCTGGTCGGCTCTTTGCATCTGCTCGGGCCGAGTAGCGTGGCGACCAACTGCTTCATCCAGCTCGAAGGCTCCGCCTACAGGATCGCTTTCTCCGAGCTGCGCAAGGCGTATCGATCTTCCGAAGAGATTCGCGACCGAATCCTGGAGTTCGTGCAGGAGCAAGCCGTCAGCGCCTACCAGATTGCAGGATGCAATCGACTCCACGAAGCGGAGGCGCGGCTGGCGCGCTGGCTCCTTATGGCCCAGGATCGAGCGCAGACCGACGTGCTGAACTTTACCCAGGAGTTCCTGGCCATGATGCTGGGAGCTCGGCGGACGACGGTTACGCTGGTTGCCGGGGTCTTGCAGAGAGCCGGCCTGATCGAATATCAGCGGGGCCATGTGAAGATCCTCGATCGGGCCAATCTCGAAGCCGCCGCCTGCGATTGCTACCGTGTGACCTGCCAGCTGTACAAGAATCTCTATGCGCACCCTTTTCCGGGAGCCAATGGGGGCGGCCAGGGATCGGAGAAAGGTTTGCAGCTTGACTACAGTCTGCGCCAGGCGAGCCGAGGCTCCGGGCAGACTGGGCCGCTTGGGGCTGCCGCGAACGGAACCCGTAATGTGGGGGCACCGCAGCTGCTGCACAAGATGCCTGCAGCTACTCAAAAAAAACCTGCAACTCCCTGAAACCTGCAACTCCCTGAAACCTGCAGCTCTCTGAAAGACGCCTGCAGTAAACAAAGCCTGCACTTCCTGGAAGGCCCGCGGCTATTTCAGAAACCGCGTGGTGTAGGCGGATGTTGGGTCGATGGCCCTGTTCAGCACATGCAGATCGCGCATCTGTTCGTACAGCGTGTTCCAGCGCGCCGGGTCGAACCGCCCGACCTGCGCTCCGCTGCTGTCCGGGCCGGTGATGAAGTTTCCCTTCTTCAGGGAATCGTAGCTGTACCGCGCCCAATCCCGGCTCATGGCCGGGTTGAGGCTTTCAACCAGCTTGTTGGCGACGGTGGGATCCTGCATGTAGTCTCGCCAGCCCCGGATGGAGGCGCGTGTGAACTTCGCCACAATGTCAGGGTGCTGCTGCAGATACGCTCGTGAGGTGAAGAAGACCCGGTAGGGATCGTACCCGGCATCGCTGTTGAGCAGCACCCGCACCGGGGCGCCGGCGCGTTCGGCGAAGTACGGCTCCGAGGTCAGGAAGGCTTGCTGGATGTAGTTGGGATCACGGATGAAGCTCGCCACGCTGTAGGTAAGCGGAATCTGGTGAACCCGGTCCAGGTTGAAGCGATGCACCAGGAACTCCCACCAGGTAGAGCCCGGGCGCAGCGCGACGGTGCGGCCATTGAGGTCGGTCCAGGTGTGGACCGGCGAGCCGGCGTGCACCATGATGCCCTGGGGATCGTGCTGCATGGTGGCGCCGATGGCCACCAGCGGCTCCCCGGCATTGGCAATCGCCTGCAGAATATGGTCGGAGGACTGCATCGCGAACTGAATGGAACCGCTGGCGACCAGGGCCTCATCGTTGACGTACGGGCCGCCGGGAAGGATCTTCACATCCAGGCCCTCGTCCTTGTAAAAGCCCTTGGCCAGGGCGTCGTAGAAGCCGCCATGCTCCGGTTGCGGATACCAGTCGGCCTGGAAGGTGATGGGCACCCCGCCTGAAGTGTGTTGCGGCGCGCGGCAACCGGTTAGCGGAAGCACCAGCGCAAGCGCCAGCAGAGCGAGGCTGAAGAGCGGCCGCCGCGCGCGGCTGAAGAGCGCCCGCCGCGCGCGGGCCGTGTCTGGAACACTTCTCCCTTTGCTGTGAACCGGACGAAGCATGAGAGGGTTGTTTTCCTCGAGAAAAAACAACGCTGAGAGCCGCGGCCATGGCCTACAACGAAAGGAGAAATGCTCTGTGCGTCTCCGTGTGCACTGCATGAATGCAGCGTAGAGCATTCTCCTTCACGTGCAAAGCGAAGTCCACCCGCTCAGGACTGTCCAGGGGAGGCCCCACTCGCCAAACATCCGCAATTTTATCCGCGCTAGAATCTGAACCATGCAGCGCCCACTCCCATTCTGGGCCCTCCTTTTCCTCGCGCCCTCACTCTGTGCCCAATCTTCGACAGTGCCCTTCATAGGTTGTCCCTCCGACGGCCAGGCCGGCTCACTCGCCGCGCCGCCGGGCCAGGCACTCCGACTTGCCGTCCCACCTGAAGCCGCGGTCCGTCTCGCGTGGTACAAGGCCACGGATGCTCCCGGTGTTCTGGCTCCTCGCGACTGGCATTGCTTCGGAACATACGGCTCCAGCGGCGCTACCCTCTATGTCAGCCCCGAACCTCTTGGCTCACAAATCGTTCTCAGCAGTGAATGGAAGGGTTTATCCGGTCCGGCGGTCGAGATTTCCAGTATGAATGGGGGCACTTCCGGTCGCTTCGAGGTGGCTCAAAAGATAGCCCGTCTCTTCCCTCAGCACATGGACTTCACCCGGCAGGTCATCGCCGAGAGCATTGAGCCCGCCAGCGACTTCCCGCTCGGCCCTTACCCCGGTGACAAACTGACTTACAAGACCAAAACCCTCGTCGAGTTCGAGACACCCGCTCACAGGAAAGGTCTAGGCACCGACTCCCGCTTGCAACGAAACGACCAAGCCATCGAAGGCTTCGTCTTCCTCAGCATGAGGCCCGGCAACGACCCCTACGACGTGGTGCTTGAGATGCGCCTTCCTCCGGACCTTTCCCGCTTTGTTCCTGTCATCCAAGCCGCGACGGAGCGAACACTCAAGACAGCACCCTAGTCGCGCAGAACGCCGCCTGCCCCCCGTCCTAAATTCCTGCCGCAAAAACAGCAAAACTGCGCCCGTTCCTCTATTTACAATGTTCACAATAAGGGAGGCTAAATGTCTTCTCAAGACCGGATCCCTTCCAACTCCAGACCGGCGTGGTTTCCGAAAGCGATGCGCCTGTCTGCTTGTACCGCGCTGGCGCTCCTTATTGCTTCCTGGTGCTGCGAAGTCTCCAGGGCATCGCCGACCTGGCCAGTTTTTCTGAGTGGCATGGCCGCACTTCTGGCAGTGACCGCGTATTCGCTCCATATACGGCCTCAGCCGGGTCGGCTGGTTCCATTTGGCAAGGATACAGTTCAAGTCCGAAGCCTCGACGAATGGACCTTGTATCAATACAACCGGCCCTTTGAAGAGGCGTCGCCTGAACAGCAGAACGAGGCATTGAATCGTTACAAGGTTGGCCTGCGCCTGTTCCCCGCTCGCCCCCAGGATCGACAGCAGAAGGCTGGCGCCTGGCAAGTCCTCCTGAGCTTTGTAGTTTTCTGCTCGTTTGTGACTCTTTCCGCAGCGCTGCGAGGTTGGCACCGTCTCTTGCTGATGGCTGCTTTATACGTCTGGCTCTGGACTTGCCTGCGCCTCTCCAGGCGATTCACAGACGTCCCGGCCGCGAACGGCCTGACCGGGCTTGATTTATCTTGAGCGCTGCCGTCAGGCAAAGCCGGCGAGATGCTGGCACTCTCATAACCTGACTCGCAGCCGGGGCTACTTCCTGGTTCCCGCGAAACGGGGTCGAGACCCCCAGGACCGCCCCGAGCGGCCCCACTTGCCGAACCCGAGTTGTCACTCGGCATAGATAAAGCGCACGTAAACAGAAGCGCGCTACCGTGGTCAATCCGAGCCACTTCGTAAAGCTACCTGATCCTCACTGACGAAGGAGGATACTGGACGGCATGACGGGCCGCTGGAAACACTTCGTACTGGCAATCGCAATATCGGGAGCGCCCGTTCTGGCGCAACAGCGTCAAGCTCTGCCCGCTGCTCTCCGAGCTTTTGATGAGGAGCATGATCCCGGAGAGAAAAACCATGAGCTGCTGGTCATCACCCAGCAGTACCCAAACTCGGGTCCTGCGCTCTTAAAGCTGGCGGAAAGCACTCGGTTTACGGACACACGCTGGATGGCGATGCTCGGAATGCGAGATCTTAACTTTCGAGGCTGCGAGGCATTTTTACAAAGAGAGCTTCAGAGCCCTGACGCTCTCGTGCGTGCTAACGCCGCCAGAGTGATCGGGGACCTTGGCCTGCAATCAGCAGATAAGGGGTTGTTGGCCATGTTTGCTGCAGAACAGGACGCAGGGGCGGTGCAACAAGCGTCTCTGTCCCTCCGTGTCCTTGATGTCAGGGCATCAGCGCCGCTGATTCGCGAAAAGGTTCTACTCTTTACTGGACAAACCCGCGCTTGGCTCCTGCAAGCGCTTGGGAGCTTAGGCGACAAGAGTGATGTGCCCCTCGTTGCTGGTTACCTCGATGATGATCGTGATTGGGCAACTTCGAATTCAGCCGCGGATGCTTTGGAGCAACTTGCCGGACTGAATTTCGGGCCTCAGCCCAAGGACGGGCCCGGACCGCTGATAACGCTTCGGGCAGTACAAGCCCGCGCTTGGTGGGATCAACATCGTAAGGACTGGCCTGATTGCAGAGACTGTCATTTTAAGCAGCCGGAGGA
>CAXUIM010000199.1:0-7764 GCA_964250885.1 uncultured Acidobacteriaceae bacterium
TCAAGACTGCTCTAGCTGTTCAAGACTGCTCTAGCTGTTCAAGCGCTCCCTCTCAAGTTGATACGTTGCCCTCTCGCGAGACGAGATGGATGTCACCGTGGAATTTTTACTGTGCCTTGTGGACCAAATTCAGTAGCAGAACCGCCGGAGTGCGCTCCGGAGAAAGCGAACTAGAGATGCCAACGAAGAACGCTGCGCTAAGTGAATTGCTGGAGCCGGTGATTGGGGAGGAACGCTCGGATCGCCTGTTTCGGGTGCTCCTCATCCCGGAAGGATTACTGCAGGAGAGCGGAGATCGCATCTCGCGCGCGGCGGTTGCGCAGGCGCTGAACATGATGCTGTTTGAAGATCTGTTGAGCCGTGTGCCGGACGCGAAGAGCTACGCGGACGACCGTCTTCGCGACGGCAAAAAGATCATGCACGATCATGGCGCCGTTCGCACGGTGGCTCTCCAGGGTATGGGCGAACTCCCCGCCGGCCAAGAGGCAATCACGCGCGTTCTTCGGCCGCTTGGATTTGCGCTGAACGGCACCTATCCCCTGGAGCGGCTGAAGATGACAGGGCGCTCGCATGCGCAGGCGGAATACCCGCAGGAACTGGCCCAGTTCTTTATCAGTGAGCTGCACCCCGAACGGTTTTCGACCGAGTTTCAAGCCGCGGTTCAGCGGGTGACCGTGAGCTCTCGAGATCCGCTCACTCCGGAGGCCAATATCCTTCTTGCAGAGCTGGAGCAGGAGCATTCCTTACCGGTCGAGAAGGCTGCCAGGCTGCTGCCCGTGCTTGTGAACGTATTCCGCCGCCACCACGATGAGCCAACCATCGCCGACTATGAGGCGCTTCTCGCTGAGTCTGCGGAGATGGCATGGATCTCGACCGAGGGTAACGCGTTCAACCACGCGACAGACCGCGTAACCGACGTGGATCAACTTGCCGAGGAGCAGAAGGCGCTCGGGCGGCCGATGAAGGCGACGGTCGAAACGTCGCAATCGGGCCGGGTACGGCAGACTGCCTTTCTCGCTGCTCGCGTGCAACGCCGGTTCCGCGGCAAGGATGGTGGGATGGTGACAAAGGAGGTGCCGGGCTCGTTCTACGAGTTCATCACGCGTCTGCCCCTTCCAGCGGATGAGGGCAAGACAGGTCTGGACCTGAGCTTCGACAGCTCCAACGCCCAGGCGATCTTCAAGATGACGGCGGGCGCCGATAAGGGTTGAGCACGATGTCGGGATCGCCCATTATTCTTCTACGAGGCGCCAGAGGACAGGTTGCAAAGGGAATTGCCTCGCCCTCTGGTGTTATCCGCGGAAGAAAAACCTTCGTCCTCAACCGGTATTCCGCAGCCCCGCGCTGATGCCGTTGATGGTTGCGGTGATGGCGCGGTCCAACGCCTCGCTTTGTTCTCCCGCGCGCTTGCGGCGCAGCAGCTTGAGCTGCAGCAGGCTCATGGGATCGACATAAGGGTTGCGCAGACGGATGGAGTTCGCGAGTACCGGATTGCTCTCCAGCAGCTCGGATTGCGAGGTCAGCGCCAGCACCATGCGGCGGGTACGATCAAACTCCGCTTCCAGGGTGGCGAAGACGCGATCGCGCAGACCCACATCCTGAACCAGCGACGCATAGAGGCGCGCGATACCGAAGTCGGCCTTGGCTAGCGCCATCTCCACGTTACGAATGATGTCCAGGAACAGTGGGAAGCTGCGGGTCATCTCGCGCAACAGATGCAGGCGCGGATTCGCCTCGCTGTGGTCGCCCCCTATGAATTGATCGAGGGCATAGCCCACGCCGAAGTAGGCCGGCACCACGTGGCGCGACTGCATCCAGCCAAAGACCCACGGAATGGCGCGAAGGTCGGCCATGCTGCGCTGTTTGCTCGCGCTGGCGTCGGCGCGCTTGGCCGGCCGCGAGCCAATGCGTGCGTGTTCCAGCTCGGCGACGGGCGTGGCCTGCTCGAAGTAGGTGAAGACCTCGGGATCCTCCACGATGCAACGCTGATAGAACTCGAATGAGGTTGCGGAGAGTTCGTCGAGCGCCGCTTCCCAGGCCGGCAGAATCTCGCCGGTAAGATGGGGGACATCGGCCCCGGGCCGTATGTCGGGGCGCGCCAGCGCATCCAGCGATGCCGCAATCATCAACTCCAGATTGCGCTCGGCGAGCACCACGTCGGAGTACTTCCAGTTCAACACCTCGCCCTGCTCGGTGAGGCGGAGCTCGCCGGAAAAGCTGTTCAGCGGCTGCGCAAACAACGCCCGGTGGGTGGGGCCTCCGCCACGGCCGACCGTGCCGCCGCGGCCGTGGAACAGCCGCAGGGTTACGCCGCACTCACGCGCCACCGCATGCAGGGCGCGATGCGCCTTCCATATCTCCCAGGTGCTGGCAATCATGCCGCCATCCTTGTTGGAGTCCGAGTAGCCCAGCATCATCTCCTGGTGCCCGTTCCAGGCCGCGAGCAGCGGCTTGTAGGCAGCGCTCGACCACAACTCGCGACAGATCGCGGGAGCATTACGGAGGTCTTCGATGGATTCGAAGAGCAATACCGGCTGCAGACCCGGATCATGCTCGCCGTTTTCACCCGGACCGCCGGCGACGCGGACACCGCCCAGGCGCGCGAGCTCCAGCACGTTGAAGGCATCCTTCGCCGAGGAGGCGCCGGAGACGACGTACTGGGTGATGGCGGTGGGCGCCTGCCGTTTGAGGGCCGCGACCGATCGGAAGGTGTCCAGCACCTCGGTCGTCGCCGCGGAGAGGGGCTCCGCCTCGGCCGGGGCTTCCGGGTGCAACTCCGCCAGAGCCGCAGCGTGCACCCGTGCATGCTGGCGAATGTCGAGGGTCTGGAGGTTCAGACCGAAGGTGCGCACCGTGAGCAGCAGTGGATCGAGAAAGAGCTGCGCCAGGCGCTCGCCGCGATTCTCCGCCAGCGAGTCGCGCATCAGCGTCAGGTCTTCGAGCAGGGCTTGGGCGTTTGGATAGAGCGGCAAGGCCGCCGAGGTAGAAATCGCCAGATTTCGCAGCATGGTCGAGGGCGGTGTCCCCCCCAGACGCAGGGTGATGCAGGCGATCTGCAGGCGATCGGCCTCGGCGGGGAGACGCCCGGACGCAGCCATGTGACCCGCGGAGCGGAGCTGCGACAAATACTCGTCAAGGCGATGCTGCAGCGCCGCCGAGATCGGCGCCTGTTGGGTTGAGGAGGCGAGCTGCTCGAAGGTCTCCTGAAGCTGGGCGAGATAGTGATCGAGCAGGAGCTGACGCGACATGCCCAGTGACTCGGCGGTGGTGGCTGCGGTGACAAAGGGATTGCCATCCCGGTCGCCGCCGATCCACGAGCCGAAACGAACGACGATCGGCAGGGCCGCGAGCCCGGTCTCGGTTGCGCCGGGGCCGCTCGCGCTGGGAAATTCGGCGTCGAGCGCGGCGCCAATTTCGGTATACAGCACAGGGATGGTCTCGAAGAGAGACGCCTCGTAGTAGTCCAGCGCCATACGAACTTCATCGCGCACTGTGGGCCGGGCGGAGCGAACATCGTCGGTTTGCCACAGGGCGGTGATCTCCGCCAGCAGCGCTTTTTCGAGCGCCGCGAGTTCGGAAGCTGGCAGAGGGATCCGGTCCAGCTGTTCCAGCAAGTCGGAGATACGGCGGCGTTTGAACATGACGCTGCGCCGCGCGACCTCAGTGGGATGTGCGGTGAAGACCGGGACGATGCAGATCCGCGCCAGCAGCTCAAGAGCTTCCTCGCGAGTGCCGCCCGCGGCGCACAACCGCCGCAGCGTTCCCCGCAGGCTGCCACGCTGCGGAGCCGCGGCGGCATCAAGCAGAGCGGAGCGGCGGCGGCGCTTGCGGTGGTTGGTCTCGGCGAGATTGATGAGCTCGAAGTAGAAGGCAAAAGCGCGAGCCAGCCGATACGCATCGTCCGGATCCGAGGCCACCTCGCGGGTCAGGGACTCCGCGTGATCGAGATCGCGGCGGGCTCTCTCGAAATCGCCGGCTGCCTCCGCCTCGCGGCGTGCGATGGCCGTGCGGCGCAGATCTTCCACGGCCGCAAAGAGCTGGTCGCCCGCCTGCTCGCGCAGAACCTGTCCGAGCAGAGCGCCCAGCGAGCGGATATCGCGCCGCAGGGGCGCCTCCTTGGCTTCTCCGGAGCGCGCTTCGAGTTCGGAGAGGCGATCGAACCAGTTGGCCGGTGTCCACAGCGAGGGCATAAGAGATTATGCAACGGCCGCGGGTGGAGAGTTGCCGTCCGCGCACGAACTCATATTCCGCGGGGCTGCCTGCTGCGTCATGCTGGAGCCGCCAGCGCCCCCATGTACACACTCAACTGCGCGTAGGCGGCCCGCAACAGCGGAGCCGACACCTCACGCGCCCGGCCGCGGGCCAGCATATCGCCCAGGATGTGATGGGCCTCCACCGGCCTGCCCCGGATCATGTCTCGATACATGCTGGCGGTGAGCTGTGACCCGGGTTGGGTCAAACGGTCCGTGATGCCTCCCAGGAACGGCTCCCCGGTGGGGTAGCCGTTAGCCGCGGCGATTGCGTTGGTTTCGGCGACCACGGCTCGCGCGGTCTCCGCACCGCCCGCAACCGCGGCGATGGCGCCGATGCTTCCGCGCAGCATGCAGGTAGTGGCGCCGAGCGCGGCGAGGAAGACCACTTCTGCCACATGACGGCCAGCACATCCGGCGAGAGGACCGCATCAAAATTCGCCCCGCGCAGCACCGCGTCGACCGCCTGGATTCGCGGCGATTGGGAGCCATCCTCCTGGCGATCCGGATTGACCCGCTCCCCAAAAGTGAGATCGTGCAGCCTCTCGATCTGGCGGACGCGCCCCTCGGAGTCCAGGTCGGCGACCAGGGTGGTGGTCCCGCCCACGACTTTTTCATGGCCGAAGCGCTGATCCAGGGCATCCAGGTGCCCCATGCCGTTGAGCAGCGGCAGGATGACTGTGGAAGGGCCTACGGCCGGCGCGAAGTCGTCCATGGCAGCGGCCAGGGAATAGCTCTTGGTGCTGATCACGACCAGGTCAAACGCCTCGGCCTGGGCGGCCAGATCGGGAGCCAGAAGGAGCCGCGGCGGAACGCTGAAGTCGCCGTACGGGCTGAGGATCTGCAGGCCCTCGCGGCGGAGCTGCTCGGCGCGCCCGGCATGGACCAGAAACGTCACGTCGCGCCCGGCGGCGGCAAGCCGCGCGCCGAAGTAGCCGCCCACGGCCCCGGCGCCAATGATCAGAATGCGCATTCCATACACCTGCGGCTATGCGGTCGTCTGTTCTTCCAGCTGCATCGCCAGATCTTCCCATTCGGCGCTGCGGGCGGCATGTTGCTCGCGCAGTGCGTCCAGCTCGGCGGCGAGCGCCTGCGCGGCTTCGGCCGTGGTGAACACCGACTGCTGCTGTTCGGCGGCGAGAATCCGCGCCTCCAGGTCCGGCAGCTCTGCCTCCAGCTCGGTCACGCGACTTTCCAGATGCTTCAGCTTGATCGGGTTCAACCGCTTGACGGCCGACTTGGGCGCTGCGGTCACGGGAGTCAGCGAGCCGGTGATCTCATGGGCGCTGCCCTCCCAGCGCTCGGAGTCCGCCCGCGCTCCAGCCGATTCAGGCGTGCTTCCGTTAACGCCGGCCGCGTGGCCATTGCTGCTGCTGGCAGGGGCATTGTTACTGCCCGTCTGGCCGTTGTTGCTTCCTGTCTGGCCGTTGTTGCTCCCGGCTTGTTTGACAGGCTTGAACATGCCGGTCGCGGCGTCGATCTTCGAGTTCGTGGCGACGTCGTGCGTCAGCCGGGCCGCAGCTTCGGCGGCATTGGTGGGAATGCCGCCCTGCTTGCGGAACAGGTAATCCTCGTAGTTGCCCGGATAGATGTGGACCCGGCCGGCCTCGACCTCGAAGACGCGCGTGGCCAGCCCGTCGATGAAGTAGCGATCGTGCGAGACGAACAGCACGGTGCCGGTGAACTCGCGGATGGCATCGAGCAGCACATCCTTGGCGCGCAGATCGAGGTGGTTGGTGGGCTCGTCGAGCAGGAGGAAGTTGGCCGGCGAGACCAGCATCTTGGCCATGGCATAGCGGTTGCGTTCACCACCGGAGAGCACGCCCAGAGTCTTGAAGACATCGTCGCCCGTGAACATAAAGCAGCCGAGCAGGGAGCGCAGTGTGACGACATCCACCCGCGGGTTGGAACCCGTGATGTCGTCGAGCATTTGGGCCGAGCCATCGAGCACCTTGTACTGATCCTGGGCGAAGTAGTCGGCGAGCACATTATGGCCGAGGCGGATGCTGCCCGAGGTGGGCTGCTCCAGACCGCTGAGCATGCGGATCATGGTTGATTTACCCGCGCCATTCGCTCCGACCAGGGCGATGCGGTCGCCGCGTTCGATGGTGAAGGAGACATTGTCGAGCACGCGCTTGGGGGCAGCCGGCCGGCCATCCACGCTGGGCATCGGGTAGTCCTTACGCAGGTGCGAGACCTCGATGACAGTCCGGCCGCTGGCCGGGGGCTGCGGAAAGGTGAAGTGGATGGTGGCTTCTTCCTCCGGAACCTCGATGCGCTCGATCTTCTCCAGCTCTTTGATCCGCGACTGCACCTGCTTGGCTTTGGTGGCCTGGTAGCGAAAGCGATTGATGAAGGCCTCAAGATCCTCGATGCGGTCGCGCTGGTTCTTGTAGGCGCTCATCAGCTGCGTGCGCCGCTCTTCCTTGAGCACCTGGTACTTCGCGTAGTTGCCGTGATAGACATGCATACGCTTGTTCCAGACCTCGACGGTCTTGTTGACGGTGACATCGAGGAAGTAGCGGTCATGCGAGATGAGGATGAACGCATTCTCGTAATTGTGGAGGTAATCTTCCAGCCAGTTCCGAGACTCCAGATCGAGATGATTCGTCGGTTCGTCGAGCAGCAGCAGACTGGGTTTCTGCAGGAGCAGCCTGGCCAGCGCAATGCGCATCTGCCAGCCACCGGAGAACTCCTCGGTGCGGCGCTCCCAGTCTTCCTTGCTGAAGCCGAGGCCGCCCAGGACGGCGCCCACCTGCGCATCGAGAGTGTAGATGTCATGCGCGTGGAGCAGGTCGGCAATCTCCGAATAGCGGTCGGCAGCGGCCGCGTACGCCGCCGACTTCGGATCGGCTTCGGCCAGCGTGTGGGTGAGAGCTTCCTGCTCCGTTTCCATGTTGCGCAGTTCATCGAAGACCGACAGGCACTCCTCGAAGACGCTGCGGCCGGAGAGGGCGAGACCATCCTGGGGCAGATACCCCAGGGTCATCCCCTTGATGTGGGTCCGCTGGCCGTAGTCCAGCCCCTCGATGCCGGCGAGAATCTTGAGCAGGGTGGACTTACCCGTGCCATTGCCGCCGACCAGGCCGGTACGCTCGTTGGGCGTGACCAGCCAGTTGACATCTTCAAAGAGGAGCTTGTGGCCGAAGCGTTTCCCGGCGCCGGAGAGTTGCAGCATTGATTCCATTTTCGCACCTGAGCCTGTCATGACCTCTCCCGGGCGCTGCAAACCGGAGGGCCGGGGCCAATTTCCTCGACTTCCGCGTCAGTCGTCGCCCGAATACACAGGTATCCGTCTACACCAGGTCCGTCGCTCCTCACTGTTTAGAATCCGGAGAATTGACTTCCCGCGCAGCACCCGCGAAAGCGCATGACAGGCTCCAGCTCCACCCCCGCGCTCCGCTTCGCCAGGTGGGCGCCGCTGCAGGGTAAGATTTTGCCAGGACTAGCGACAGGACGGGCGAATCCAGTCGCAGCTTAGGCTGGGAAAGACGGGAGCTTGGACGTTGGCTCA
>CAXUIM010000200.1:0-7733 GCA_964250885.1 uncultured Acidobacteriaceae bacterium
GCTCTTTGATCTCCTCTTGAATCAGCTCTGGGACCCGCTCGATAGGCACGCTGAGCGCTACCACCAGCCTTAGCCCGTCCAGGTTCCCCAGGCGATCTGGATCCGCTGCGGCGTTCCGGCGGCAGTCCTGCCTGCTCCCGCGGCCCCAGCGAGACACGGTCTTCGGGAGCGGGCCTGCGGAACCGGCTGAAGGCATCCGGCGTGGGCGGACCCGCTGCCCCCGCAGGCCGGGGCCGCCGGTCCTGAAAGGCCGGTCGATCCTGAAAGGCCGGTCGAGCTTGGGATGCCGGCCGAGCCCGGCTCCATGGTTTGCCATCCCTTCCGGGTGCCGCGTCCCGGCCGGCTCGCTCTTTATGCGGAGACTTCTCCGCGTTGCGGGGCTTGTCTTCATCCCAGGGCTTTGCGAAGCTGGGCCGGCCGGGCGCAGCAGATCCATTTCTCTGGAAAGGCCGCCGTTCGCGCTCGTTGCCTCCCTCGGCGCGCGGTGCGAAGCGCGAGGAGGGCCGAGTTGCGCCGGCGCCGCCAAAGCGGGCTGCGCCGGTTCTGGGACGCTCCCCGCCGCCCGGACGCCCGGTGCGCGCTCCCGGCTCCCGCGGAGCGCCAGCTCTCTCCCGGAACGTTCGCGCCGGTTTGCCGCGAAACTCACCGGCGGATTTACGATCCGCACTGAAGCGTCCGATGCGGCCCGTGCCGATTTTCTTGACGGCAACATCTTCAGTCATTCCCGCGGGCTGGTTTCCCTGACTCAGATCCGGGTCAGCCGTCGAATTCTGATTCGCATTCTGCTCCTGGTCCGCAACGGCCGGCATTTGCCCAAACTCTGGCAGCGTGCCCGGAATGTGGAGCAGGGTCCGGCCTTCGACCGCGACGGTTTCCAGCTGGCGCGCGCCCATCAGGGCATGCAGCACCTCCCGCACCCGGGAGCGTGCTGTCAAAGGCGACAGGAAGGTTGCGGTCTCTTCCTCGGTCGCCGCGTAGACCTGCGCGAGATACAGCGACACCAGCGCGGAGAGCGCGGTCGGCTGGCCCGCATTGGCACCCGCCTTGATCGCCTTGGTAAATCGCCGCGTGGTCAGCTCCCACAACGTCGCTCCGCCGGAAGCGCTGCTCTGCGCCAGCAGCGGAATCACCCGGAGCTGTCCCCAGAGGTCGCTCAGCGCCCGCACAATGGCCGTCTCCGTGACCTCGCGGCCCAGCTCCGCGGCCAACTCCGCCGCAGTCTGAGCGCCGCGCTCGGTCAGCGCTTCATACACTCGCAGGCCCAGGGGAGACACCTTGACGGCCGCCGAGGTTGACGGCGGCTGCTTCCAGAGCTTATCGCCCCGCATGGTGAACACGTAGCTGAACACCTGCGCGCTGACCACGAAGTCCGGCGTCTCGCCATCGGCTCCCAGCAGGTTGAGCGGCAGCGCCAGCCCTTCTCCGACCAGGCGGGCCAGCAACCCGCGTGCTGTCTCGGTGTCAGCCAGCACCGGTGCAGAGTCGGGCCGGCCGAGGGTCGCCTCGACCAGCGTGGGCGCGGGCGCCGCCAGCTGCGGCCGCGGCGCAAACAACACCAGCCCGCGCTCGTTGACCCAATCGCGCGCCGCTTCCAGCGTCAGCAGCGGTTCGCCTGCCTGCTTCCAGGCCACGGCACGCGCAGCCGCAAGCTGCTCCTGATTAAACTCCGGTGTAGAACTCAAAGTTTTCCCTTCATGGTGCCCAACGGCGCGTTCGCGCCAGATTTTTCCCAGAGATGGCCCAAATGCAGGCGTCGCCTGATGCCAGGATCGGTGCCCTGATCGCTGCCAGCCCGGCCCTGGAGTTCAGCTGCCTGGAATGTTCCGGATCGCCCCTGTCAGATTCGCCGCTGGTCCAGATTGACCGGAACGGCTTGGATCGCTCAGAGGAGCGGTCAACGCTTGAGACCTGCGAGCCGCGACGAGATTAGATTCGCTGAAACGCCCGCTGAATGTCTTTTAGAGAATACCGCAAGACGATGGGACGACCGTGAGGGCAACTGGTCGGATGTTCGGTCCGGGCAAGCTCACGCAGCAGCCAGTCGATCTTGGCCGGCTCCAGCGGCATATTGACCTTGATGGCCGCGTGGCAGGCAATCGACGCCGCGATCCGCGTTCGCCGGGCCAGTTCATTCTCGGCCTGCTGCTCGCGCTCGGTCACTGCCAGCACTTCCTCCAGCATTCGTTCCAGTTCGCGGCCTTCCAGGCCGACCGGGGCTGCCTTTACAGCCAGAGTTCTGGGCCCAAAGGGTTCGGCCTCAAATCCATTCCGCTCCAGCTCCTCGGCGATGGCCGCGAAGGTCACCATCTGCGCCGGCAGCAGCTCAATCAGTAACGGCATCAACAGCCGCTGGCGCTGTACCGCCTCGACCTGGCGCTCGCGCAGAATCTTCTCAAACAGAACGCGCTCGTGCGCCACATGCTGATCGACGATCCACAGGCCTTCTTCATTGGTCGCCAGGATGAAGGAGTCGCGCAGCTGGCCCAGCGGCCGCAGCGTCGCCAGGGAGTTCAGCGTCGGCTGCGGAGTCGCCTCGGAAGGCCGTGGTGGTGCCGCTCCGGCGTCGGTCTCCGCGTTGGGCTCATCATACCCCACAGCGATCCCAGCGCCGGCAAAGCTCAGCCTTCCCGGCGAGGGAGGAACCGTGCGCTCGCGCAGCTCAAAAGCAGCCACATCGCCGGGCTCGATGGCGCCCTCACTCTCCGGCGCCTGAGCGCCTTGCGGGTCGCTTCGCGGGCCCAGCAGTGATGGCTCGATGCCGGAAAGCGGACTGACATCCACCATCAGCGAGGCACTCGCCGTTGGTCCGGTGTGCAGCGCCTGGAAGAAGCTGGCCACCGGCCTGGCCTGCATCAGCGCCGTCCGGACGGAGTCGCGCACAAAGTCGTGAATGAAGCTGCCCTGCCGGAACCGCACCTCCGTCTTGGCCGGATGGACGTTGACGTCAACTTCCTGTGGCGGCATCTCGAGAAACAGCAGAACGACCGGAAAGGAGGTCGGCGGCAGGATATTCCGATAGGCCTCCGCAAACGCATGCAGGATGACCCGGTCGCGAATGAGCCGTCCATTTACGAAGACGTAGATGGAGTTGCGGTTGAGCTTCTGCAGCTCCGGCTTGGAGACAAACCCGCTGAGCCGCAGAAATCCAGGCTCCGGCGGCTCATAGTCCTCCTCCCGCTTCCACGGCGGCGGCTCGGGGAGACCAGCGTGCGCGAAGTCGATCTCAGCGGCCACCGGAATCAAACTCTCGAATGTCTCGCGCCCAAAGATCTGATACAGCCGCTCGCCGGCATTGGCCACCGCCGGCGCGCTCAGCAGGGTTTGCGTCGCGGAGTGCAGCTCAAAGTGCTTGGTTGGATTGGCCAGGGCGTAGTGCGTCACCAGCGCCGCCACGTGGCCGAGTTCGGTCTGCTCGGCGCGCAAAAATTTCCGTCGCGCCGGGGTATTGAAGAACAGATCGCGAATGGCCAGGGTGGTCCCTACCGGCAGCCCCGCATCCTCGACGCGCAGCAGACTGCCCCCGGCAATCTCCAGGTGCGTGCCGGCCTCGTCTTCGGCGGCGCGGGTCTCCAGGCTGACCCGGGCCACCGAGGCGATGGAAGGCAGCGCCTCACCCCGAAATCCCAGGGTCGCAATTGAAAGCAGGTCATCGGAGCTCCGCAGCTTCGAGGTGGCGTGCCGTTCGAAGGCCAGCAGAGCATCGTCCCGCACCATTCCATGCCCGTTGTCGACGATACGAATGAGCTTGCGGCCGCCGGCCTCCACCTCCACACGAATTCGCGTGGCGCCGGCGTCCAGCGAGTTCTCCAGCAGCTCCTTGACCACCGACGCGGGCCGCTCTACAACCTCCCCCGCGGCGATCTGATTCGCCACCTGGTCGGGCAGCACACGAATTCGTCCCATAGCAACAGCTTAGCAATTGGGCCGGCGCAGCGGACACCCGCGCCTTGTGTCACCGATGCAGCTGCCGGCTCTCACATGGATCTAAGAGCTTGTTGAAACTTAGCTTTTGTGGCTTCGCTAGCTTCGCGAAACCCGCTTAATTGCGGATTTCGTACTTGCCTCGCGGACATCCGAGGTGCTTTTTCAACAAGCTCCTAAGCGTCGTACACCATGCCGTCGATTTCGACCTTGGAGCACCAGAAGCAATGCCGAATGTCTTTGCCCGGAGCAAGAGCTGCCAAATCCAAGCGACGCCAACGGTGCATCCCCACACGGCATAGCGGCCGCAGCAGAACACTGGATTCATCCTCTCTGTGCGGCCACAGCTTCGCCACTTGTAGCGCGAGCGCGGAATCGTGTGTTGCCTGCTTTGAATTCTTCATGCCGCCATCGTCTCAGGTCCTCAGCAGAGGAGCAACGGTCTGATGCGAACTCGATTTAGAGCCTGGCTGCTCATGCAGAGATTCGCAGGATTTCTTCCACAGCATCGGCCATCACCTGGGGAGCCTCCTGCGGTGCACAGTGCCCCACGCCAGCGAGCAGACGCCGCTCGTAGTGTCCGGTGAATTGCGATGCGCTTTTATCCGGACTGGACGGCGGTTCCACCCGGTCGTCTTCCCCTTGCAGGGCAACGGTCGGGGCCGCGATCTTCGGCTTCACCGCAAGCCGGGTCTCCCATGGCTCCAGTGCAGGATCTCCCGGAGCATTCGCGTATCGGTGCCTATAGGATTGGATTGCGGTATCGACGAAGTCCGGATTGTCGAACAGACGAACGGTAGCGGCGAAGACGGCTTCGTCGAAGGTCCAGGTGGGAGACCACATCTGCCACAGCTTGCGCGCGATCTCCTCACGATGGGCCGCAAGGCCAGCTCGTCCGCGCTCAGTCTGGAAGTACCACTGGTACCAATACTGGTGCTCCTGCTCCACGGATTGCGGCGTGATTGCGGAGGTGGCGATGTTCTGGATGGTGTAGCCTCCGACCGAGACCAGCGCCCGCACGCGCTCCGGCCACAAGGCCGCGGCCACACAGGCAGCGCGCCCACCCCAGTCATAGCCCACCAGCGTAACGCGCGGAATCTCCAGCGCATCGAGCAGATCGACAATGTCCTTGCCAAGCGCCGCCTGCTGTCCGGATCGGAAAGTCTCCGGAGACCGGTAGCGCGTCGGCCCGAAGCCGCGCAGATGCGGCACCAGCACGCGGCGGTCTTGCCGGGCGATGCGGTCCCGAACTCCATCGAAGCCGCGCACACTGTAGGGGAATCCGTGCAGCAGAATGATAGGCTCGCCGGCGGCCGAGCCGGTCTGCTCGACCGCCGCAATCAGCGATTCGGTGGTCACCAGGATGGTCTCTACGGGCATGGCGGAAGCTCCTCTGGCTATCAGACGCTACATCGATGGCCACTGATGCCGGATATCAGGCTGTGGTGGTTCGGATACAAGCTATGGTTGCAAGACACGGTGTGCAGGGCGATGGCTTGCAGCATGGCTGCAAGTGTTGAGCCGGATGCCGCAATGCAGGCTCAACGAGGCGGTGCTACCATGGGGGCTTGCGTCGTGCCCTTTCCATCGCGTTGCTGGTGCTGTTCAGCGTTCTGCTGATTGCTCCTGTATTCAGCTCCGGTCCTGATGAGTCTTCTCTGCCTGCCTGTTGCCGCAGAAATGGAAGGCACCATTGCATGCTGGGCATGGAGGCCATGCCGGGGGGAAGCGTTCGCTCGCGTACTCACACGGTCTCTGCGAAGTGTCCCTATTCACCCTTCGGCGGTACAGCGCTCATGCTGCCGCACTTATTTTCCATGAGCCCGCGCGCAAGGGCGGTGACCTATTCCCTGTCACCAATCACCGCCATCGGTGAGGTTGAAGCGGGCTACCGCATCTCCTCCCACCGGTCACGCTGCAAGCGCGGTCCACCCGAACTCCTCGCACTGTAACCATGCCTTCGCGAAAGAAGAATTAGACACGGTCCGCCGCGTTCCATTCCCCTTTTGCTATGACCAAAGTTACTTCTCTGCTTGGGGAGTTTGTCATGCCGCGAACGCGTCGTCTCGCATTGGCGCTGCTTTGCCTGCTCGCCGCTGCGCTCGCCCGAGCTTCCACCCTCGGCCAGGTGCAGGGCATTATTCATGATCCGCAACACCGGCCCATCGCCGGAGCCCACATTGTGCTGCAGGCCGCACACTCTGATCTCACCTTCGCTGCGGAGAGCAACCGGGATGGAGCCTTCTCCATCCCGGCGGTCCCACCCGGCGTCTACCGGATTACGGTCGCCGGCAAAGGCTTTGCCGATCTGCAGCAGAGCCTCGTCGTCAGCTCCAATGGGACTGACATTCTGCACTTCAGACTTGAGCTCGCGTCCGTGTCTCAAACCGCCGAGGTGTATGCCGAGCCCCAGGCGGCCAACGTGGACTCGGTTACGCCGCAAACGCTGATCAGTCGCACTGATATCGAAAAGACCCCTGGCGCGGATCGCACCAACAGCATGGCCATGGTCACCGACTACACGCCAGGCGCCTACATGACCCACGACATGCTGCACATGCGGGGCGGCCACGAACTCAACTGGATGATCGACGGTGTTCCCATTCCCAACACCAACATCGCCAGCAACGTCGCGCCCCAGGTCGATCCTCGCGACATAGACACGCTCGAAATCGACCGCGGCAGCTACAACGCCGACGTGGGCGATCGCACCTACGGCATGTTCAACGTCATACCGCGCTCTGGCTTCGAGATGACCCGCGAAGGCGAATTTGTGACGACGCTGGGCAACTTCGACCAGACCGACAGCCAGCTCAGCTTCGGGGATCACTCAAAACGCTTTGCCTGGTTCGCCGCGCTCAATGGCGACCGCAGCAACTACGGCCTTTCGGCGCCGATCGAGACCCCGATTCATGATGCTTCGAGCGGGTACGGTGCGTTCACCTCTCTGATATCCAACCGTGATCCGAAAGATCAGCTCCGCTTCGCCGGCCAGCTGCGCACCGACTTCTATCAGATCCCTTACGATCCCAACCCGAACGACTGGGAGAACCAGCTCTACAACTCATCCGGCCTGCGCGACGGCGAGCACGAAACCGACGGGTACTCCATTGTCTCCTGGGTGCACACCCTCAGCCCGTCTTCGCTGTTTGAGGTTTCCCCCTTCTATCACTACAACGACGCGGACTATCAACCCAACCGGAACGATCTGCCGACCGCCACTACCGTCCGGGAAGCTGGCCAGTACACCGGAGCGCAGGCGTACTACTCCACCGGCGCGCGGCTCAACTCTCTGAAAGCCGGACTGTACGGATACGCTCAGCACGAGAACGATCTCTTCGCCGCAACCTTCAACGATGGCAGCGCCGCCAATTTCTCCCAGTCGTCTCTTGTCACCGGCGGCGTGCAAGAAGCCTTCGTCGAAGACAACTTCCGCCCAACCTCCTGGCTTACGCTGATCGGGGGCGAACGCCAGACGCACTTCGAAGCGGCCATCACGGAGAACGCGATCTATCCACGTATCGGCATGGCCGTGCAGATTCCAAAGCTCAACTGGGTCTTGCGCGGCTTCTACGGGCATTTCTATCAGCCGCCGCCGCTCACCAGCCTCGCCGGTCCCGCGCTCGCGTACGCGCAGTCCAGCAACACCAGCTTCCTCCCGCTGCACGGAGAGCGCGACGAAGAGCATCAATTCGGCTTGCAGATTCCCTGGCGCGGCTGGTTACTCGACGCGGACACCTTCGAAACCCGCGCCCGCAACTTCCTGGACCACAGCAACATTGGCGAATCGGATATCTTCATCCCCATAACCA
>CAXUIM010000201.1:0-3283 GCA_964250885.1 uncultured Acidobacteriaceae bacterium
CGATCACGGTGCCGATGGGATTTACTCGGCAGGAATCCGACGACATGCTTCCGGCAGGACTGACATTTCTCGGACCGACGTTCAGCGAGGCGACACTGATCCGGTTGGCGTATGCCTATGAGCAGGCGACACACCACCGGCGGCCTCCCGCGGGCTTCGGGCTGCTGCAATAGCTTTCGATGGCCGCACGTCTCCGCTCCGCTGATTGCTCCATGCATGGATTTCCAGGAGGATCCTACTTGATCTTAACTCGTTTGAAAGCAGTTGTGTCTGTGTCGCTTCGCGGGAAGATCATGATTGCGGCGCTGGTCATGATCGTGTTGATGGCGTGCGCTTCTGATGCCCGTGCGCTCAACCCGGTTCGGCATGAATTTGTGATCCACAACTTCAAGACCGAGAGCGGGGCGGTGCTGCCGGAGGCGCATATCGTCTACGGGACATATGGGACGCTGAACGCGGCGAAGGACAACGCGGTGCTGCTGCCATCGCATTACATGGCGGACCTGAGCGGCTATGAATGGCTGATGGGACCGGGCCACGCGCTCGATCCGGGCAAGCTGTTCCTGGTGACGACGGAGTTGTTTGGCAATGGGCGGTCCTCTTCGCCGAGCAACACGCCGGAGCCGTTCCATGGGCCCAGGTTCCCGGTGATGACGATCCGAGACAACGTGAATGCGGTACACCACTTGCTGACGGAACAGTTGCAGGTCACGCACCTCAGGGCTGTGATCGGCTTTTCCATGGGGGCGCAGCAGGCGTTCCAGTGGTCGGTGAGCTATCCGATGTTCATGGACCGGATCGTCGCGACTTCCGGAACGGCAAAGACCTACGGGCACGGTATCGTGCGGCTGGAAGGCCAGATTTCGGCGCTTACGGCGGACGAGACCTTCAAGGGCGGCGACTATACGGCGGAGCCGGCGAAAGGGCTTTCGGCGTTTGGGATGGTCTGGGCCGGGTGGCTGTACTCGCAGGAGTGGTGGCGGCAGGAGCTTTGGAAGACGGATTCGCCGCCCGGGACAACGTTTGAGCAGGTGCTGAATCGCTTTCGAACTGGCTTCATCCCGGGTGCGGATGCGAACGATCTGATCCTGCAATGCCGGACGTGGGAGAGCAACGACGTGGGGGCGACGCCGGGGTTCGGCGGTGACGAGGTCAGGGCGTTGCGCTCCATCAGGGTCCCGGTGCTGTACATGCCGTCCGCGACGGATCTCTACTTTCCCGTGACCGATGCAAAGTATGAAGCGCAGTTTATTCCAGGGGTGATCCTGCTGCCGATTCCTTCGCTTTGGGGACATCCCGCGGGGGCGGGCGCCAGCCCGGCGGATGAGACGTTTCTGAATGAGAATATCGGGAAGTTCATGGCGGGAATGCCGGTGGGTGCGCCTGGGCCCGTGACGAAACACTGAAGCATCAGCCCGCCACAACGGACTTCGTCTTACTTGCAGTGCTAGCACCTGTAGCTACGAACTTCGCAGTGTTGGATCTTCGCGGGGAATATGAGACGGGAGGCTGAATCCACATGGATCTACGCGCCGTGCTATGTACAACCTGTTTCGCTGCCTGCACCCTGCTGTGCGCGGCGCAGCAGACCGCGGTGCTGCCGCCGGACAAAGCCGCGGTGGAGACCACGACCTTCCTCAAGGACCTGGTGCGGATGGATACCCAGGATCCGCCGGGGAACGAGTCGCAGGTTGCCTCCTACATTGCGGCCATCTTCAAGCGCGAAGGCATACCGTACGAGATTCTCGAGCCGGTGCCGGGACGGGCCAGTATCGTGGCGCGCCTGAAGGGAACCGGGGCCCGGCGGCCGGTGCTGATGCTGGCCCACGAGGACGTTGTGCCGGTGGATCGCGCGCATTGGAGCGTGGATCCGTTCGCCGCCGGGATCCAGGATGGAACCCTTTACGGCCGCGGCGCCTCCGATGATAAGAGCCCCCTGGCCGCGCACATCGAGACCATGCTGCAGCTGCATCGCAGCGGAAAGCAGTTTGCGCGCGACATAATCTTTCTCGCCGAGGCCAGCGAAGAGACCAGCTCCGCGGCGGGCATGCACACCCTCGTGGATCGCTATTGGGATCGGATCGCCTGCGAGTTCGCGCTGAACGAAGGCGGCGCCGCGGAGCTGCGGGACGGCAAGATCGCGTACTTCGGAATCGCGACCGGAGAGAAGCTGCCGCGCGGCGTTCGCCTGGTGGCCAAAGGCCAGAGCGGACATGCCTCCGTTCCCGTACTGGACAATCCCATCACCCATCTGGCCCAGGCCGTGGCGCGGCTGGGCACGTGGGAGACGCCCATGCGTTTCAATGAGACCACGAGAGAATTCTTCGCGCGGCTGGCGACGATTTCCCCTCCCGACGAGGCGGCCCTGTTCCGCAACCTGCAGAGCCCCGCGGCGCAGCAGGAGCTGCACGCCGAGCTGCCCCAGTTCTATTCCATGCTGCATACCACGGTTGTGCCCACGGTTCTGAAGGGCGGGTTCAAGTCCAACGTGATTCCGCCGGAAGCGGACGCCGACATCGACATACGGGCTCTGCCCGACGAAAACATGACCGCCTTCTTTGCCGAAATGAACCGGCTTGTGAACGATCCGTCGGTGACGATCCTCCCGCCCGATCTCACCGACAATATGCCCGCCGCCCCATCCAGTGGAATTCATACGGCCATGTTCGAGGCGCTGGAAGCGGCCCGGAAGGACCTTCTGCCCGGGGCGATCAGCATTCCGATGATGACCACGGGCGCCACCGACTCCGCCTTTCTCCGCGCCAAAGGCGTGCAGGCGTATGGCATCCGGGTGCCGCGCACGTTCGAAGAGAATGAAGGGGTTCATGGCGACAACGAGCGCATTGAGCTGCGCTACGTCGCGCTCTACCAGCAGCTGGTGCAGGATGCGATCGAGCGCGTGAGCCGCTAACGGCCGGACGGACGGTCCTCGACGATCGCGCGCAAGCGAGGTCAAAGGCGAAGAGGCGGCCCGGAGGCAGGCCTTAAGCCGAATGCCCGGATGACGCTGTGCAGCGATCGCTCTTCTGAGCAGACACGGATGCCGGTCCTCAAAGAGGACCGGCATCGATGGCTTGTATTTTCTAAGTTAGAAGTCGTAGCGGAGTGAGAACTGCATGCGGCGCGGGGCCTGGTTGCCGCCCAGCAGGGCACTGGCTGTGCCCAGGGTTCCGCTGGTCAGGCTGCCGTTGATCGATTCCGGATCGAAGCGATTGGTGTTGGTCACGTTGTACACGGCCCAGGCGAACTGGACCGCGCCATATCTCTCCAGCTTCCATGATTT
>CAXUIM010000201.1:3383-7720 GCA_964250885.1 uncultured Acidobacteriaceae bacterium
GAATACTGCCAGCCTCCCACAAGTGCGTTCACCACAGGGTTGGTTTGACCGAGCAGCGCCTGGCCTTTGCCGATGGGAAGCAGGTAAACCGCGTTGACGGTCACAATGTGATGCGTGTCGAAGTCGGAAACAGCCCGATTGAGGTGCGGATTCCAGGTATTGAGGATTTCGCTGGAGGCAAACGCAATTCCGTTGGTTGAGAACTCCGAGGTCCGTTCGGCGTCCGATCCGTCGTCGATGGACTTCGAGAAAGTGTAGTTGAAGTCGGCCTGCAGGCCATGGCTCATGGGATGGTGAAGGCTGACCTCAAGAGCGTTGTAGTAGCTCATGCCAATGGTGGAGAGCGCATAAAGGGAGGAGAACTGGTCCTGCCAGAACTTCGATTGGTATCCGGGGGGGCAGCCCTCGGCACAGTAGAAGTCGATATCAGCAAGGGACGTGGTGGCGCCCAGATTGTATCGGTAGGGAGCCCACTCGTGGGTGTAGGCGGTCTGGGTTGCGCTTTCGCCCATGTAGTCATAATTGGCGAGGAAAGGAAAGACGTGCTCGAAGTAGGGGATGGTGGGCACCGTCGCGTTGACGTTGCCTCCGTTCTGGTCGACCAGCGCCGAGAGTTCGGACCCCGCCCTGTAGTAATCCCCTCCGCCCTGCGGATCGGTGTAATCGACGGGCTCGGCGAGATCCAGTTGCTGCAGCAGATGGCGGCCCATGCGGCCAACGTAGGCGGTCTCCAAAGTTAAGCCACCGGGAAGTACTCGCTGCACGGAGAGGTCCATGGCTTCCGTATACGGAGTCTTCAGCTTGTCATCCAGACCCCAGGTGATGGCGAAGTTGCCAGTCGGTGCCGTGTAGGGAAAGGTCTGCGTTGTCGCCGCCGCTCCATTGTTGAAAGGAATACTGTTCCGCCCGGTGTAGCGCGGCGAAGTCTCGTAGCCCTCAACGCCCGCCGGGTTGCTCACCGATGTTGAAAGGCCGAAAGACCCATTTTGATCGAAGGTGTTGATCAAACCCTCGCCATAGTGATCGAAGTACTCACCCGCGCCCACCCGGATGGAGGTCTTGTTGTTCGGTGCATAGGCGAGCGAGAGGCGAGGCGCTATGTTGTTCTTCGACTTGGGCCAAAAGCCGGGCGTGCCGTAGTGCGGTCCGCTCGGGGTGAACTGCAGGTCGGGCTCGTAGACCTGGCCCTGCAGGGCAGCCGTCTCGCGCTCTGTGTACCAGGCATGCGTATCGATAGTGGGCGTGACCTGCTGGCCGCTGGTCTCATAGGGCGTCTGCAGAATCGTGTGGCGCATGCCGAAGGTAATAGTGAGGTTGGGGCGTGCCTGCCACTGATCCTGAAGGTAGTATTCGAATTCATTCGCTTTGAAATGCCGGTTGATTACCGCGCCGTCCGGAAGCAGCGCACCAGTGGTGGGGCTGGTGACCTGGTAGTTATACACGTCTGTCACATCGGGAATCGTTCCCACCAGGTTGGCGTAACCAATCTCATAGGAGTTCTGGAAGCTGGGATCCACCGGCGGTAATCCCAGCGTTGTGGGATCGGGAGGATTTCCTCCCAGCCAGTATGGGTTTGAGGAGGCACTGTCGAAGGAAGTGGCGTCCGAGGAACGGTTGATGTGCAGCAGGCGCCAGTTGCCGCCCAGGCCGATAGTGTGTTTGCCATGGGAGATGGTGAAGTTGTCAACGATGTTGTTTACCGGCACACTGATGTTTGTGGCGCGTGTCTCCGCGGTCGCGGTCGTCAGGAAGCGGAAATCCACATAATCTCCGGAACCCACGCCCGATTGCCCATAGCCCTGCCGTATGTAGCCATAGCGAATGTCGTTCACCAGGCGCGGAGAGATGGCCCAGGTATCGCCGAAGATCATGCCTTTGCTGTTATCGACCAGGAGAGAAGACGCAGGCTGACCGGGGAACTGCTCCGTACCCGCGAGAGTATCTTTCTGCAGACCGCCGCGGCCAAAGATGTGGTGCTTGCTGGACGGGCTGTAATCCAGGCGAGCGATGCTGGTGTTCAGCGTCTGCGGAGCGGGCGACGAGAAGTTGTACGATCCGCTGTTGAGACCGTCTCCCAGGGAGGAGCCCGTTGCGGTGGGTTCGGAGTTGAAGTACGCCAGCGCATTCGGATCCGGCCCCGGAGGATCCGGGTAGGCTGGCGTGTTGCACACAGTGCATCCCGAATCCAGCATGGCAACCTGCGCGGGGGAGATCGCCTCCGTGGCGCCTCCGCTGGTGTACTGCAGAATTCCCATTTTGTACGCGGCGGTCGGTGTGGTCTGCGCTACCACCTGATCCTCGGCCAGGCGCTGTCCCTCGTAGTTGCCAAAGAAGAACAGCTTGTCCTTCAGGATCGGACCACCCACATCGACGCCGAAGATGTTCCGCACCAGTTTGGGGGGACGGTTGGCCAGCCCCGCTTCCAATTCGCTCTGCTTGTTGAAGTAGTTGTTGGAGACGGTGTTGGTGGGCCGGAAGTACTCATAACCCGCCCCATGAAATTTGTTGGTGCCGGACTTGGTGATCATCGTCACCTGCGCCCCCGAGGAACGGCCCTCATCCGCGTTGGCGTTGCTGGTGACCACGCGGAACTCCTCGATTGAATCCTGGGTCTCGCGCAGGACGCCGAAGAAGGCCAGGCCGCGCAATTGGTCGTTGTCGTCCACGCCATCGAGCGTCACATTGCTCTGGTCGGAGCGCTCTCCATCCACGGCGCCGCTGCGGCTGTCTTCGGTCGCGGCATTCTGCGGAGGCTGCACGTAGAAGACGCCGGGCTGCAACGACAGCAGATCGGGGATGTTGCGCGTCTCTGACGGCAGAGACTGGATGGTGGCATTGCTGAAGGCGTTGCCGAGAGAGGCATCGGTGTCATTCAGGGTCTGTGTCTCAGCCGCGACATTTACCTCGGTGGTCGACTGAATTCCCAGCGTGAAGTTCACGGTAGCCGGCTGGTTGACCAGCAGTTCCGCCTGCTTGGTTGCCGTGCCGAAGCCGGACGCCGTCACCGTGATGGTGTAGGTGGCGGGCGTGATCTGGGTCAGCTGGTACTCACCGTGGGTGTTCGACGTCTCCTTCAGAGTCTGGCCGGCGGCCGGATTGACGAGTGTGATGGTCGCCCCGGGGATTACAGCGCCGGTCGAGTCTGTAACCACGCCGCGCAGCGAGGTGGTGGCGACCTGGG
Source organism: uncultured Acidobacteriaceae bacterium (assembly GCA_964250885.1). GTDB lineage: Bacteria > Acidobacteriota > Terriglobia > Terriglobales > Acidobacteriaceae > Granulicella. Next base: position 6,565 of record CAXUIM010000201.1, read on the forward strand.
CCCAGCACGAAAGACCAATCAGGGAAAGGGAAGCGAAAACACCGATGACAAAACGTCTCATCAAAAGCTCCTTGACGATGGTGCAGCTAGGGCCGGGTGCGACCAATTAGAGAATTGGCGGCAGGCCGTCTGACGCTGGCGTCACGCGAACGCGACTTGCAGGTTGTGGGTGTTCACCTTCTTCTCTACAGGATTGTGTACAGAATTGCAACTTTGGTGCACGCGTTCGCCCTTTCCAGAACTGGATGCGGCGAACACATTTTTGATGACGCACAAGCTCAGAGCCTGTCTCCCGCGGGGTAGAAGGGCCCTCCGGGTTCCCTGGCCGTTTCCCCTCGCGGAAACATTCGCACCCTCTCTTCGTTGTGCAACAACAAAAAGTCGTCTCAGCCGCAGTTGAGCCGCGGCGACGCAGAACGCCGATGGTGCAATGCCACCCCGGCAGGGAGGCTCCTCGCCTTGTGTTTGTTGCGCGAACACGGTAGAGTACGACCCATCCATATGCAACCGGAGCACTTCCCCTGAACGTGGAGCGGGTGAAGTCCCCACACTTCCGTCGATTGTTGGCTCACACTGCATGCAGTGCCTGAGCCTTCTTACCCGTCAAATGGGCGTACCACTGCAGCAAGATTTCCGCAGGGCCACCCGGAGCGCAGCGCCAAGGCCGTTCTTAACGGCGGCACTGCTCCACTTCAACCTGGGACCACAGCGTTGTACCTGGATCGCTTACAGTGGCACGAGCAGAAACGCCGTTTGCTTCCAAAGTAAACGGCCCTCCCAAAACCCTTTGCAGTTGCAAGAAAGTGAAGACGCTTTAGAAAGGTTGTGCATGAGCATCTGCAAAGGGGCATGGTCGCTGTGTTTGGCCGGTGTGTGCCTGGTTTCGGGAGGGACGCTCGCTGCACAGGCGCCCACGCCGGCCTCGGTGCTGGGACACACGCCGGGAGACGACTATTACCTGGCCAACTACGAGGAGGCCGTGCAGTACTTCCATGCGCTGGCCCAGCACTCCGACCGCATCAAGATGTTCACCGTGGGCAAGAGTACGGAGGGTCGCGAGATCGAGGTCGGCGTCATCTCCGCGCCGGAAAATCTGGCGCATCTGGATGAATACAAGGGCGATGCTAAACGCCTGGCGCGAGCGCTGAACCTGAAC